>CALXOY010000098.1 GCA_944390145.1 uncultured Duodenibacillus sp. | reverse complement strand
CCAACGCCATCTACAGCTTCGTCTGGAACGAGTTCTGCGACTGGTATCTGGAACTGGCGAAGGTACAGCTAAACGGCGCCGATGAAGCCGCCGCCCGCGCCACTCGCCACACGCTTGCCACGGTGCTGGAAGCCGTGCTGCGCCTGGCGCACCCCGTCATCCCCTTCATCACCGAAGAGCTCTGGCAGAAGGTCTCCGTGGCCGCCTGCGTCCGCCGCGAAGACGAAGAAACCAGCGTCATGATTGCGCCCTATCCGCAGTTTGACGAAAGCGCGCTGGACGAAGAGACCCGCGCCAAGACGTCGCTCGTCAAGCAGATGATCGACTCGGTGCGCAACCTGCGCGGCGAAATGAAGCTTGCTCCGTCGGTGCGCGTGCCGCTGCTCGTTGAAGGCGACAAGCAGGTGATCGACTTGGTCGGCCCCTACATTGCCTTCCTCGGCCGCTTGAGCGGCGTTGAACACGTCGCGTCGATCGACAGCGCCAACGAGGGCTCGATCGCTCCGGTTGCGATCGTGCGCGACTTCCGCCTGATGCTCAAGGTGGAAATCGACGTCAAGGCTGAACGCGAGCGCCTCAACAAGGAAATCACCCGCGTCGACGGCGAAATCGCCAAGTGCAACGGCAAGCTCGGCAATGCGCGCTTTGTGGAGCGCGCACCGGCAGCCGTGGTCGAGCAGGAGCGCACGCGTCTGGCGAACTTCACCGAGCTTGCCGCCAAGCTGCGCGAACAGCTCGCAAAGCTGCCCGCCGCATAACCGCTGAAATCGACCTGTGGCCGCACGACTTCCCGTCCCCGAGGTGGTTCAAACCCGAGAAAACGCCTCGGGCGGGATTCTGGTGGTCACGCTGCCCGGCTACGGACCGCTGGAATACTCGTCCGCGCGCCGGGCGTTTTTGTTTGATAAAAGCGTCGACCGCGGACCGGTTTTAAACCGCTTCAGTGAATGGCTTCCCCTCTGGGGAATTGATGTGAAGCGCGTACGCGGCACCGAGGGCGCCTTTGAGCGCAGCTTCTTTGCGCTTGAGTGGCCGTCAAAGTCCCCCGCCGGCCACGGACCGCAGATGGTGCCCAACATCGCCCGCAGCATTGCCGAACTCAAGGCGGTGCTTGAGGCGCGCCGGCCCCGGCTCATCATCTTTTTGTCGTGCTATCTCTGGCAGGCGGTCAATCTGCCGGAGGCTGCCGCTGCTCTGGCCGACGTCTGCGGAACACCGGTGACAGCAGGACGCCGCATCACCAACGAGCGTCTTGCCGCCTACTCGCAGCGCTGGAGCAAGGTGCAGATGCTTGCCCTGCCGCAGCCCTCCAAAAACACCACCGAAAAGTGCGTGCGCTCGCTTGCCCAGGGCGTGCGCGAAGCGCTGGAAGCCTGCGCCCCCGCCCCTGAAGCCGCACAGGACCCCCTGCGGGAATCGGCGCTTGACTTTCTGTATCTGGACAAAGAAAAAACCATCCGCCTGATGGCTGCCGGCCTGCACATTCAAAAGGAGCGGGCGGCCGCGATTTTTGCTTCGCTCGAAGGCGAGGCATGGGTTGCCGACACCGTGGGAGGCGCGCGCGTCAAGCGCTGATTTTTCAACCATTTGCGCCGATTTCAGGCGACAAAAAAGCGCCGGAGGAGCTCTTCCTTCAGCGCTTTTTTCTTTGTGCGGTTTTCAGACCAGGCTTAACGGGCGTTGCGCAGGGCGGCGATGCGGTCTTCAATGGAGGGGTGCGAGGCAAAGAGGCTGCCGATGCCGCCCGAGATGCCGAAGCCCTTCACGGCAGCAGGCAGTTCAGCGGGCTCCATCGTGCCCAAGCGCTGCAGCGCGCTGATCATGGGCTCGGGGCTGTTCATCAGATGCGCAGCCCCTGCGTCGGCGCGAAACTCGCGGTGGCGGCTGAAGGCCGCGACAATGATGCCCGCGAGAAAGCCGAAGGCGATGTCAAGCACGATGCTTGTCACGTAGTAGCCGATGCCGGGCGCGTCGTCCTCGTTGCGCAGAATCTGACGGTCGACCACCCAGCCGATCACGCGCGAGAAGAACACGACGAAGGTGTTGGTGACGCCCTGCACCAGGGTCATCGTCACCATGTCGCCGTTGGCCACGTGGCTCATTTCGTGCGCAAGAACCGCTTCAACCTCCTTCTGGTTCATCATCCGCAGAAGACCGGTGGAAACAGCCACCATGGAGCTGTTGCGGGTTGCGCCGGTTGCAAAGGCGTTGGGCTCGCCCTCGTAGATGCCCACCTCGGGCATCTGCAGTCCGAGCTTGTCGGCCTGCGAGCGCACGACGCCCACGAGCCACTGTTCAAGCCCGGGCGAGGGATTGTTGGTGTTGATCATCTGCACGCCCATGCTCATCTTGGCCATGGACTTGCTCATGAAAAGCGAAATGATGGAGCCGGCAAAGCCAACCACCAGGGCAAACACAAACAGCGCACCGACGTTGAGGCTCGATCCGGCCATCTGGCCGAAATTGATGCCGGTGAGCATGCTCACCACCGTCAGCACGATGCCCAGCATCACCACTACGGCAATGTTGGTCAGAATCAAAAGCGCAATCCGCTTCATAGAACTCAAAAATCCTCTTGTCTTCGTTTGGCGTTTGGTTGCGGGCCGCGGCATAAGCCGGCAAACCCAGTTGTCTCGAAAGTGTAATAAGGCCCGTGCCGTTTCTCCTCTCAAAAATGCTGTTTTTCTTAACAAATTGTGTTTGCCGCGTGAGGACTTTCCATTACCCGAAAAGGCCGTCCCCGTGCCGGATAAGCCGCGGGGCGCCGTGCGGTACAATCGTCGGGATTTTTGCGGGCAGGCCGCCGTCTGCGCGCGCTGCCATCCACTTTTTCCCTTTGATTTTCTATGACCATTGACGACCGCATGAGCCAGGGCGAAGACGAAGAGCTCTACGACGGCCCCTCCCGCTCCCAGAAAAAACGCGAAGCCGAGGCCATGCAGAAGCTGGGCGCCGAACTCGCCAAGCTTTCGCCCGAAGCGTTCGACCGTGTGGCGGGACTGCCCGAGGAGATCCGCGAAGCCGTTTTGGACTACCGCCGCATGAAGTCCTTCGGGGCCATGCGACGCCAGATGCAGCTCATCGGCAAGCTCATGCGCAGGCTCGACCACGACGCCGTGCGCGAAGCCATTGACCGCGCCACCGGCGCAAGCCGCGCCGCGGCGGCCGCGCACCAGCGCGCCGAGCGCCTGCGCGAGGCGCTGCTTGCGGACAACGAGGCGCTCACAAGCTATGTCGCCTCACACCCCGAAGCCGACGTGCAGCAGCTGCGCACCTTGATCCGCCTGGCGCGAAAGGAGCGCGAGGCAGCCAAGCCCCCCAAGTACTACCGCGAGCTCTACCGCTTCCTGCACGAAGCCGAACTGCCGCCGCTTGCGCTCGAGGCTCTCGAAGAGGAAGACGAGGCATAGGGCTTTTTCGCAGTCAGAGCGCGGAACATCGTCAACTGTTTTCTTTTGGAACGCATTTTCATGCTGGCACAACGCAATTCAGAAAATGAACTCATCTGCGGCCTCGTATCCATTTCGGACCGCGCCAGCCGCGGCGAATATGCCGACAAAGGCATTCCCGCCCTGGAGACGTGGCTCAAAGACGCCATCATCACGCCGGTGCAGTTTCACACGCGGCTCATCGCCGACGACCGCTACACGATCGAAGAGACGCTGCGCGAACTGGTCGACCGCGTCGGCTGCGACCTGGTCTTCACCACGGGCGGCACGGGGCCTGCGCGGCGCGACGTGACGCCCGAGGCCACGCTTGCGGTCGCCACGCGCGAGTTGCCGGGCTTTGGCGAGCAGATGCGCCGCATTTCGCTTAACTTCGTTCCCACGGCGATTCTTTCGCGTCAGGTGGGCGTGCTGCGCGAAACGCCCACGCACGCCGCGCTCATCGTGAATCTGCCCGGACAGCCCAAGTCGATTGCCGAGACGCTCGGCGGCTTTCGCAGCGACGACGGCGAGGTGATCGACGCCGGCATCTTCGCCTCGATCCCCTACTGCATCGACCTCATAGGCGGCCCCTACATTGAAACCAATCCCGAAATCATTGCGGCCTTCCGTCCCAAGAGCGCCATCCGCAAGAGCGCTGCCGCAGTGAAGGCTGCCGAACCCGCAGCTGCGCCGGCGGCTGCATCCGCCGCCCCCGCCCCTGCGCGCCCGGCCCAGCGCATTCTGCGCCCGACGCAGCCGCGCATTGTGACGGCTGAAACGCACGCAACGCCGGACAATGCCGCAAGCTTTGCCGCCGCGTTCGCGCCGCAGTCGCCCGCGCCCACTCCCGCCCCCGAGCGGACCGTTCAGCCGCAGCCGGCAAAGGCGTCCGAAGAAAGCCATCAGATGAGCGCCGAGATGATCGCACGACGCTCGGTGCGCCACGGCATTCCGCTTTTTGCCTCCCGCACGCGCAATACGCCCGAGCCCCTTGACGTGATCGTTCGCGACCCGGAAAACGGCGATGCGCCCGAGTGCACCGTCATCTGGCTGCACGGACTCGGCGCCGATGCGCAGGACTTTCTGACGCTTCCCAACGAGCTGCGCGAATTCGGCGCTCCGGCTGCGCGCTTTATCTTCCCGAATGCCCCCGAGCGCGAACTCACCATCCGTCCGGGCTACAAGACGCGCGCCTGGTACGACCTTCTTTCCAACGACTTCGGCTCGGAAAACGAAGACCGCCAGGGGCTCGCAAAGATGCATCAGCGCGTCTCGCAGATCATCAACGAGATTGTGACAAGCGGGCTTCTTGCCGAACGGATCTTTCTGGGCGGCTTTTCCATGGGTGCGGCCATGGCGCTTTACAGCTCCGTGCGGCAGGCGAGAACCCTTGCGGGCTGCATTGCGCTTTCGGGCTACCTGCCCGCGCCCTCCCTGATTGAAAAGGACATCACGCCCGCCGGCCGCGGCACGCCGATCTTCATGGCCCACGGCGCCTTTGACAGCGTGGTGGCGCCGGTGCTCGCCGAGCGCGGCGCCGACGTGCTCGAAAAAGCCGTCGACACGCTCATCTGGCGCGAGTACAACATCGATCATGAGATCTGTCAGGACGAGCTCATGAACATTGCGCAGTTCATGATCACCGCGCTGCAGCGCTAAGCGTTAAGGCCGCAAAAAGCCCGCCGGACCGTTGTGATCCGCGCGGGCTTTTTATTGGTCGGGAAGGCTCGTGATGCGAAGCCCTCCCATTTGAAATGGCTTATGCCGCCTTGCACTCGCAGAGAATGCGCAGCATGCGGCGCAGGGGCTCGGCGGCGCCCCAAAGCAGTTGGTCGCCCACCGTAAAGGCGCTGATGTATTCCGGTCCCATCGCAAGCTTGCGGATGCGGCCGATCGGGATGCGGCGCGTGCCGGAGATCTTGGCGGGCGACAGCTCCTCAATGGACTCCTCCTTGCGGTTGGGCACCACATAGGCCCACTCGTTGGCGTTGTCGAGCAGCTTTTCGATTTCCTCGACCGAAACGTCCTTCTTGAGCTTCACCGTGAGCGCCTGGCTGTGGCAGCGCATCGAGCCCACGCGCACGCACAGGCCTTCGACGATGAGCGAGCCGGGTTCGCCGTGTGCGGGCAGCCCCAGAATCTTGTTGGCTTCCGCGCCGCCCTTCCACTCTTCGCGCGACTGGCCGTTTCCAAGATCCTTGTCGATCCAGGGGATGAGCGAGCCCGCCAGCGGGGCGCCGAAGGCGGCCTTCGGGAAATCCGGCGCCTTGAAGGCTTCGGTCACCTTGCGGTCGATGTCAAGGATCGCGGAGCGGGGATCGGCAAGCTCTTCAGAGACGCTGCCCGCCAAAAAGCCCATCTGGCTGAGGAGTTCACGCATGTTCTGGGCGCCTGCGCCGGAGGCGGCCTGATAGGTCATCGAGCTCACCCACTCCACGAGATCGGCCTTGATCAAGCCGTCCATGGCCATGAGCATGAGGGAAACCGTGCAGTTGCCGCCGATGTAGTCCTTGATGCCGGCCGCAAGACTCTTGTCGATCACGCTGCGGTTGACCGGATCGAGGACGATCACGGCGTTCTCTTCCATGCGAAGCGCCGAGGCCGCATCGATCCAGTAGCCGTTCCAGCCGGCCGCGCGCAGCTTCGGATGCACCGCCTTGGTGTAGTCGCCGCCCTGGCAGGAGATGATCACATCGCACCGGCTGAGGGCCTCAATGTCGTTTGCGTCCTGCAAAACGGGCTCTGCGCCGCGCACTTCGGGGGCCTTGGAACCGGCCGCCGACGTGGAGAAGAAGACCGTCTTGTCGACGTGGGAAAAATCGTTTTCTTCCAGCATGCGGCCCATGAGCACACTGCCCACCATGCCGCGCCAGCCAACCATACCGAGAACCATGCTTATAGCCTCCCTAAAAGTGCGTTCGGGTTGTTTGTCGGGGATCCTCCATGCGCCGCGAGGAGGACGCCGGAGGGTTCTTGTGCGGGCGGCGCCTTCCCCGGTGCGCCGTCCACGTCGTTTGCCTTACTTGATGGCAGCTGCGATCGCGTCGCCCATCTCCGAGCAGGAGACGCGCCGGCAGCCTTCGCCCATGATGTCACCGGTGCGCAGACCGTCGGCAAGCACCTTCTCCACCGCCTTTTCGATGGCCTGCGCTTCGTCGTTCATGTCAAAGCTGTAGCGCAGCATCATCGCCGCCGACAGAACCGTGGCAATCGGGTTGGCGATGTTCTTGCCGGCGATGTCGGGCGCAGAGCCGTGCGAGGGCTCGAAAAGGCCCTGCTTCTTGTCGTTGAGGCTTGCGGAGGCAAGCATGCCGATCGAGCCCGTGAGCATTGAGGCTTCGTCCGAGAGGATGTCGCCGAAGATGTTGCCCGTGAGAATCACGTCAAAGGACTTCGGGGCGCGCACCAGCTGCATGGCGGCGTTGTCGATGTACATGTGGTCGAGCGTCACATCCGGATAGTCCTTGGCGACTTCAATCACGGTGTCGCGCCACAGCTGGCTCGTCTCGAGCACATTGGCCTTGTCGACGCTTGTCACCTTGCCGCGGCGCTTGCGGGCCGCCTCGAAGGCAACGCGCGCAATGCGCTCGATTTCGGGGACCGTGTAGCGCATCGTATCGAACGCTTCCGGTGCGCCCGGGAAGTTGCCGTCGGGGGCAATGCGGCGGCCGCGCGGGGTGCCGAAATAAATGTCGCCCGTGAGTTCGCGCACGATCACCAGGTCAAGGCCGCTTACCACCTCCTCGCGCAGCGTGGAGGCCGACGTGAGTTCCTTGAAGCACTTGGCCGGACGCAGATTGGCAAAGAGCCCCAGATTCTTGCGCAGGCCGAGAATGGCCTGCTCGGGGCGCAGACGGCGCTCGAGGTTGTCGTACTTGAAGTCGCCCACGGCGCCGAAAAGCACCGCGTCGGACTCCTTGGCAAGCTTGAGCGTCGCCTCGGGCAGCGGATGGCCGTGATGCGCGTAGGCGACGCCGCCCACGTCGGCAAATTCCATTTCAAAGCCGCAGTCAAGCGCCTTGAGGGCCTTGATGGCCTGATCGACGATTTCCGGACCGATGCCGTCGCCCGGAAGCACTGCAATTTTCTTGGTCATTTTGAATCTTTCTTTTCCATCAAACGGATGCGGCGGAAAATCAGCCGCGGTTTTGTACAAGCGTCTTGGCCAGCCAGGGCTTTTCCGCAAGCCGCTTGGCCTCAAAAGCCTCAATGGCGGCCTTGTTCTGCGAAAGCGTGATGCCGATGTCGTCAAAGCCGTTCATCAGAGCCCAGCGGCGGAACGGGGCCACTTCAAAGGGCGTGGCCGTGCCGTCGGGCTCGACGACCACCTGCTTGTCGAGGTCGACCGTGAGCTTGTAGTCCACCGTGGCCTTGCAGTTGTCAAAGAGGCGGTCGAGCACGAGCTCGGGCAGCACCACCGGCAGCAGCCCGTTTTTGAGCGAATTCGAATAGAAGATGTCGGCAAAGGAGGGGGCGATCACGCAGCGAAAGCCGTACTGAATCAGCGCCCAGGGCGCATGCTCGCGGCTGGAGCCGCAGCCGAAGTTCTTGCGGGCAAGAAGAATGCTCGCCCCCTGATAGCGCGGTTCGTTCAACACGAAGTCCGGATTCAGGGGACGCTTGCTGCAGTCCATGCCGGGCTCGCCCTTATCGAGATAGCGCCACTCGTCAAAGCAGTTGGGGCCGTAGCCCGTGCGGTAGATGGACTTCAAAAACTGCTTCGGGATGATTGCGTCGGTGTCGACATTGCTGCGGTCAAGCGGCGCAACAAGGCCGGTGTGCACAGTGAACTTTTCCATTTTTGCTTTTCCTTATGCGGTTGCCTTGTTGAATCAGAAAATCTTCGAGACGTCGACGAAGTGGCCTTCCACAGCCGCTGCGGCGGCCATGGCGGGGCTCACAAGGTGCGTGCGTCCGCCCTTGCCCTGACGGCCTTCGAAGTTGCGGTTGGAAGTGGAGGCGCAGCGGTCGCCCGCGTTGAGCCTGTCGGCGTTCATCGCAAGGCACATCGAGCAGCCCGGCTCGCGCCATTCAAATCCCGCCTCGGTGAAGATCTTGTCGAGCCCCTCTTTTTCAGCCTGCAGCTTCACCAGTCCCGAACCCGGGACCACGAGAGCCTGCACGACCGTGGGGGCGACCTTTTTGCCAAGCTTTTTGACCACATAGGCGGCCGCTCGGATGTCTTCGATGCGCGAATTCGTGCAGGAGCCGATGAAGACGTGATCGGGATGAATGTCGGTGATCTTCGTGCCGGGCTTCAGATCCATGTACTTGAGCGCGCGCTCTTGGCCCTCGCGCTTGACCGGATCCATCTCCTTTTCCGGATCGGGCACCACGCCGTCGATCGTCGTCACCATTTCCGGGGACGTTCCCCAGGTGACCATCGGGCGGATCTCTTCGGCGCGCAGCTCCACGACCGCGTCAAAGTGCGCATCGGGGTCGGAGACAAGCGTCTTCCAGTAGGAGACGGCCTTCTCCCACTCCTCGCCCGTGGGCGCCAGGGGACGGCCGCGCATGTATTCAATCGTCTTTTCATCCACGGCGACAAGCCCCGAACGGGCACCCGCTTCGATTGCCATATTGCAGAGCGTCATGCGGCCTTCCATGGAAAGCGAACGGATCGCAGAGCCCGCAAATTCAATCGTGCAGCCTGTGCCGCCCGCCGTGCCGATCTTGCCGATCATCGCCAGCGCAATGTCCTTGCCGGTGACTCCAGGAGCAAGTTTGCCCTCGACGCGCACAAGCATGTTCTTGTTTTTCTTGGTGATGAGCGTCTGCGTGGCGAGCACATGCTCGACCTCGGAGGTGCCGATGCCGAAGGCAAGCGCCGCGCAGGCGCCGTGCGTGGAGGTGTGGCTGTCGCCGCAGACCACGGTCATGCCGGGCAGCGTGGCGCCCTCTTCGGGCCCCATGACGTGAATGACGCCCTGGCCCTTGTCCATGAAGGGGAAGTAGGCTGCCGGATGAATTCCCTTCATGTTCTGGTCAAGCGTTTCGACCTGCAGCCGCGCAATCGGATCGGTGATGCCGTCGAGTCCCTTTTCCCAACCGGTGGTGGGCGTGTTGTGATCGGCCGTCGCCACGATGGAGGATTCGCGCCAGGGCTTGCGCTTGGCAAGCCTCAATCCTTCAAAGGCCTGAGGGCTGGTGACTTCATGCATCAGGTGACGGTCAATGTAGATGGTGGCGGTGCCGTCGCCTTCAGCGGTCACCACGTGTTCATCCCAGAGCTTGTCGTACAGTGTTTTTGACATGGGGAATTGTCCGAGAATTTCAGTTTTTTGTTTTGTGTTCCGGCCTGAGTCGCACCGGCTCGGGGCGCTCAAGGCCATTTTTGTAGTATGCCACGCGCTAGGCAAATCGCCATAAGCACTTTTGCTCAGATGCCGCGTGCCCAGTCAAAGGACAAAAGTCGCGCAAAAACGCATCGAATTTTCCGGATGCTGCGAACTAAAATGGAGTTTTTGGCGGAAATGGCTCCGCCGCTTCGTCTTTGCTTTCGGACTGAAACCATCTATGCAGTTTCTTCTTGTCGACGACCATGCCTTGATTGTGCAGGCGCTTGGCGCACTGCTCAAAGCGCGATTTGAAGGCGCGGGCGTACTCACCGGCGCCACGGCCGATGACGCGCGCCGGCTTGTGCGCGAGCACAGCGAAGACGCAGACCTCCTGATCCTTGACCTGAACCTGCCGGGCGTCTCCACCCCCACGAGCCTTTTGGAAGAGCTCGTGCAGACCAACCCGACCATGAAGATCCTGGTGCTCTCGGGCGTGGTCGACCCCGCGGAAATCAAGCGCGTGCTGCAGCTCGGCGCCGCGGGGTTCGTACCGAAGTCGCTTGACACCAACATGCTCACCGACGCGATCAGCTTCGTGCTCTCGGGCGGGGTCTACATTCCGACAAAGTTTTTGAGCGAGCGTCAGAAGGAGGGCTTTTTAGCGGACGCGGCGCTCGACATGAAGTACGCCGAACACACCGTGCATCTGACGCAGCGCCAGCAGGACGTGCTGATGACGCTCGCGCGCGGGCTGCCTGTGAAGCGCATCTGCCGCGAACTCAATCTTTCGGAAGGCACGGTCAAAACACATATTGCGGCCATCTACCGGACCTTCGGCGCAAGAAACCGCACCGAGGCGCTCATCGCCGCCCGCCGTGCGGGCTTTGACGTCATCCTTTAATCAGCCGTCTTGCGGTTTTCCGCCACGGCGCGCCGAAGCGCCGAAGCAAGCGCCTCGGCGGTGGCGGGCTTTTGCAGAATCACCGGCATCGCCTGCCCCTCGTTGTCAGGATTGAGCAGCAGAGCGCGGTAGGCGCGGTTGATCACGTCCTCGGCCACCGCGGTGAGCAGCACGCACGGGAAGTTGCGGGCCGCACCAATGCGCACGGCAAAAATCGCCTCCAGGCCCGTCATCACGCCGGGGCCCAGGTTGTAATCGGACAAAAGCGCAGCAAGGTTGCCGTCCTGCGCCTCGGTCACCATGCGGCTGATGAAAGCCTGCGAGGGCTCGCGCGCATCGATCACGGTGCCGCCCCAGCTGCGGATGATGGCGCTCACGGCGCCGCGCACGATGTCATTGTCTTCAAGAATGCCCACGACGCCGCGCATGTCCAGGTCGGTGATGAGCGGCAGGCCGTCGGCGGCATGCGCAAGCGCGGCGGTCTTGACGCCGGAGAATTCCAGCCGGAACACCGAACCCTTGCCCGGGCGGCTGCCGACAGTGATTGGAATGCCCAGGCGGCGTGCGAGCCCGCTTACGATGGAAAGCCCGAGCCCGTAGCCCGTTTCGGAATGCTTGCCGGCTTCGCCGCGGTAAAACGCTTCAAAGATGCGCTCGCGCTCTTCGGGCGAGATGCCCGGACCCTGGTCGTAGACGCCGATGCTGATGCGCCCGCCCGCAAGGCGCCGTGCGCCCAGCACGATCTTCGAGCCCGGCCTGGTGCTGTAGCGGATGGCGTTGGTGATCAGGTTGGTGAGAATGCGCTTGACAAAAAGCGCATCCGTGCGGATCGTGATCGGCAGCGGCCGCGTCAGGAAGAAAAAGCCCTTGGCGGCCGCAACCGGCGCAAATTCGCTTGCAAGCTCATGAAAAAGCTCCTCGACCGGCACGTTTTCCATCTTCACGTCCATGTGTCCGGTTTCGATGCGGCTTACCTCCAGGATCTGTTCGACGAGCGTGGAGATGTTCTGCGCAGTCGACTGCAGCTGCTCGACCACCTCCTTATTTTGCGGCGTCGTCTGCATCTGCAGAATCTGCAGGTAGATGCCCATCGCCTGCAGGGGCTGGCGCAGGTCGTGGTTGGCGCCGGCAAAGAACTTGGCGCGCCGTTCGCTAGCCGCCGCCACGGCGCGCCGCTCGCTTTCCACGCGCGACTTTTCGCTTTTGAGCCTCGCCACCAGCCGCTCGTTTTGCGCGTCGCGCGTCACGGCCATCACCACCACTTCGCTCAAGCGCCGGCCGCTGTAAAACACAAAGCCGATGAGAACGATCACCACCACCATCAGCGCCGTGCGTCCGATTTCGAGCGCACTCGAGAGCCCCAGCGACAGGGGGCCAAGCGACAGCGACATCACGGCAATCAGGCTGGGAATCCAGCAGGAGTACGCGGGCCACGATGCAAACACCACGGCGACCATCACCGAGACCAGCACCACGACGTCCATCGTGTCCTGCGTGATCAAAAACGCAATGCCGGCAAAGCCCCAGACCGCGCCCGTTGCCACCGACTGGATCATCCAGCGGCGCAGCCACTCGCGGATGTGCGCTTCGCGCTCGGCGTCGGCAAGAAACCGGCGCCGCAGCTTCTCCCACATCCAGATGGTGGCCACAAGCACTACCAGCCAACAGACCATCATGGTGTGGTTCACGAGCGGCCAGAAGCGCGCCAGCAGCGCCACCGCACCGATCGCCTGACCGGCAAGCGAAACCGGCAGCAGCCGCAGCGACACGTGAATCTGCTCGGCGAGAATGCGCGCCGTCGGGCGCTGGGAGGCGTCCACCCCCGTCAAAAGCCGTTTAAGCGACTGCAGCCATTTCACGTTTTGTAGCCTTCCAAAGAATTACACCCACCACAGCGGCCCGTTTGCCTGCTGCGCACCCGGATATTCGGTCGGAACGGGGCTCTCGGGCACCCGCAGGCAAAGTTCGCCGTTTTTGACCGCCGCTTTGGCCATGACGCCGAAGGGCAGGCACATCGTGCCGCTGATGTGGCCGAAGGGCAGACCCGAGACAACCGGCACGCCGCACTCGGACAATGCGTCGGCAAGCGTATAGCGGCACGCGCCCAGCCCGGGATTGGCGTCGGCTCCGGTGAAGTCGCCCGCCAGCACAAGCTGCTGGCGCGCCAGCACGCCTGAAAGACGCAGCTGCGAAATCATGCGCGAAATGCGCCAGGCCGGTTCATGGACGTCTTCCAGATACAAAATGCCGCCTTCGATCTTTGGAAAATACGGCGTGCCGATCAACGAGGTGAGAACCGAAAGGTTGCCGCCCCAGAGAATCCCCTCCACGCCGATGTCGCCGCCCGCCACAGCAAGGCGCTCCTCAAAAACGGGACTGGTCATCGCGCGCGTGAAAAAAGAGAGTTTTTGCGCGTCGGGCTTGGCAAAGGAGGCGGCCACCGGGCCCTGCCAGCTAGGTTTGCCGCATTTGGCGTACAGCGCAAGGTTGATGGCGGTGAGGTCCGAAAGACCCATGAAAACCGCCTGCGAGCGCGAAACCGCCTTCCAGTCGATGCGCTCGAGAATGCGTGCTGCGCCGCTGCCGCCGCGCAGCGCCATCACAAGGTCGGCCGCAGGGTCGGTCATCGCCTGTTCAAAGCCCGCGGCGCGCTCGCGATCGGCGCCGGCAAAGCTCTGATGAATGGTCCGCACGTTCGCCGCTTCGTTGACGTGCCAGCCAAGACCGGTCAGGGCGCGTTCGGCGGCCTCAAGCCGCGCGTGATCAAAGGCGTCGACGCCGGGCTTCACAACAAGCGCACGGCTTGGCGCACAGATCCAAAGCTGCGGGCTGATGACGTCGTCTTCCTTCACCCTGTTCATTGCCTGGCTTCCGTGACAGCGGGGATCTTCACGCGCCTTGCCTTGAAAAAGTCCTGCAGAAGCTTTTCGCATTCGGCGCGCCGCACGCCCGGGGTCATCTGCGGACGGTGGTTGAGATGCGCCCGCGCGGCCACGTCGATGGCCCCGCGCATGCCGCCGCACCCGGGGTCGTCTGCGCCCCACACCACGCGCGCAATGCGGGCGTGGCTGCAGGCTGCCGCGCACATCGGGCAGGGCTCGAGCGTCACATAAAGCGTGGCGCCCACAAGCCGTTCGTTTCCGAGCCGCGCCGCAGCCTTGCGGATGGCAAGGATTTCCGCATGCGCCGTCGGGTCGTGGCGCGTCACCACTTCGTTGGCGGCCGCGGCCACAATGTTGCCGTCCATCGCAATGACCGCCCCCACGGGCACCTCTTCGCGGCGCAGCGCCTCGCGGGCCATGCCAAGCGCCTCCTGCATCAGCCGGCGGTCGAGCTCGGGATCGACCTCAAGCGCCGCAGGGGCGTTGACCGCGCGGTTTTTGGCCTGCAGCTGCGCACGCACGCGATGCCGCCTTTTGACGCGCTCGGCCTCTAGCTTCGCCCAGCAGTCCTCCACGGCGGCCGCATCGGCGAAGTCGTCGGAGGCGGGCGGCGTAAAGCGCACCGCGTCGTTTTCACACACGATCAGCCCGCAGCCCTGCATCCATTCAAAAATTTCGCTGCTCGTGCTCGCAAGCCAGGCGGCATGGTGGCTGCGGAAAAATTCCAGCCGTTCCAAAAACTGCGCCTTCTCGAGGGCGGACGCGGCGCCAGCCTCGGAGATGAAAAAAAGCGCCGTCTGAAAGAAATTCTCCAGATCCTGCGGGTTGCGGGTGAGTCCGTTCAAGGACACGCCCACTCGCAGGCTCAGGCGGTTGTAGTGAGTGGCGCTTTTCGTTGTAAAGCAGGCGGCCTGCCCCTCGGGCGCATGCGGCACAGTCTTCTCCTTTGCGCCTTAAGCGGCAAGCATCAAGATCTTTTCAATATCGCCCTCGGTCAAGGGCTTGAAGTGGCCGAGCGTGCCGGCGCCCGCCGCAGCCCGGGCGATGTCCTTCACAGGCACCTCCTTGTCGGTGAGTTCATGCAGGCGCGTGGGCAGATTCATGAGCTGCAAAAACGACGTGAGCTTGGCCACGGCAAGTTTGACCACGTGTTCGGGATCGGCGCCTTCGGGCGTCTCCACCCCCATCACTTCGCGCGCAAAGCGCATCACGCGTCCGGGATTGGCGCTCCAGACGTAGCTGAGCCACGCTGGCGTCACCACCGCCAGGCCCGCACCGTGCGTAATCGACGGATCCCAGCCGGAAATGGCGTGTTCGATCCCGTGGCAGGCCCAGTCCTCTTCAAACCCGAGGCCGAAGTAGCCATTGTGGGCAAAGCTGCCCGCAAGGCCGATCTGCGACCACGCGTCGTAGTCGTGGGGATCGGCCATCAATTTCGGCGCCTCGTGCATGATCACGCGCAGCGCGGCTTCGGCCTGCGCCGAGGTGTATTCCACCGCAGGCGTGTTGGTGAAGTAACGCTCGAAGATGTGGCTCATCATGTCGAAGACGCCCGCGGAAATCTGGTTTTGCGGCAGCGTGAAGAAAAGCTCCGGATTGATGGCCGAAACCTTGGGCCGCACGTATTCGTTGCCGCAGCCCGCCTTCGTCGTGCCGTTGGTAATCACCATGCGGATGGACTGTTCGCTGCCGGCCGCAGGAATCGTGAGCACGGTGGCAACCGGCATTGCAGCCTTCGGGACGGCCTTGCCGCAGAAAAAGTCCCAGACGTCGCCCTCGTAGACGGCGCCGGCGGCCGCGGCCTTTGCCGTGTCGATCACGCTGCCGCCGCCCACGGCTAAAAGGGCGTCGATTTTCTCGGTCTTCACCACCTCGATCATCTCGCGCACGACTTCAATCGTGGGGTTCGGGTGCACGCCGCCGCGGGCAATCACCGTCATGCCCTCTTTTTCAAAGCTCTCGGTGACACGGGCGACCAGCCCCGAGCGCACGGCGCTGCCCGAGCCGTAGACCAGAAGCACCCGGCCCGCCTCGCCCGCAAACGGACGGAAGGCTGCAGCCACCTTGGTTTCAGCGCCGCGTCCGAAGATCAGGCGCGTCGGGTTGTAGTAGGAAAAGTCAAGCATTTTTGTCGTCCAAAAGTTGGTTCTGTTCCTGCGCAAAGGCTGCGCCGCGCCGCGCATTCAGCGGAATGAGCGCGATCAGCCCTGCGACGAAAAATAGTCCCGTTGCCAGGATGGCAAGCCGCTGGTTGTTGCCGGTCGCCCAGGTGACGGCGCCGTAGGTGATGGGGCCGATCACGGCCGAGAGCCACAGCGCCATGTTCCAGATGCCGAAAAAGCGCGCGAGTTTTTTCTCGGGCGCAAGCACCGCCACCAGGGCGCGGCCCGCCGACTGGCTCGATCCCATAGCAAGCCCCGCCAGATTGGCAGCCGTCCAGAAGACCGGCCGGCTTTGCGCAAACGCAGCCAGAAGCGCCATGGCAACCCACAGCAAAAGCGTGGCCGCAAGCGCCGGTTTGTGACCGATTCTATCCTGTATGTAGCCAAAGCCGAAGGCGCCGATCGCGGCCGTGATGTTCACCAAAAGCACGAGCACAAGGGTCTCGGTAAGCGTAAATCCCATCACGGCGCTTGCATAGACCGCGGCAAGCGTAATGACGGTGGAGACGCCGCATTGATAGCAAAAGCCGCAGACCACAAGAAGCCGGAAGTCCTTGAAGGTGCAAAGCGTCTGAAGGGTCTGCCCCTTCTTCTGCCCCTTGAGAATCTCGCGCAGACGGATCCCGGAGGAGACCTGCGGCAGCGAGCGCTCCTTGAGCCAGACAAAAACCGGAATGCTCACGACCAGAAAGACGGCCGCGGTGATGAGGTTGGTGGCGGCCACAAGGCTGTCCATCCCCACGCCCTGCGCTTCGCCCGCCGTCACGACCGCCAGGCAAAGCCCGAGCGTCACAAGGCCCCCGACGTAGCCCAGCGACCATCCCCAGCCCGAGACCTTGCCCACGGCTTCGGGCCGTGCAATTTCCGGCAGAAAGGCCGAATTGAGCGACTCGCCCACGTTGTAGCCCACGTAGCTAGCCACCAGCATCAAAACAGAGAGCACATAGGTGCCCGGGCCCGAGAGCGCCAGCAGCGCCGTGGCCGCCACGCACAAGAGCGTGGCAAACACGAGCCACTTCTTTTTGGAGGCCGTGAGGTCGGCGATGCGGCCGATGGCAGGCATCAGCACCATCGACAGCGCATTGGCCGCCCCCACCGCGCAGCTCCAGACAAAGGTCGCCCAGGAGGCGCCGCCGCAGACCGTGGAAACAAAATAGGCGTTGAAGACCGCTGTGAGCACCACCGTGCTGTAGCCGGAATTAGCGGCGTCAAAAAGAGCCCACCCGAGAGCCTCCCTGGCGTCGACCCCGTCCTTTAAGGCAGTCTTCTCAAAGAGCGGCATCTTCAGTCGTCGGCAATCGGGCAGCCCGTGAGCAGGCACGACCAGTAGTCGATGAATCCCGCCACCGCGTCGCTTTGCTCAAGCCCGGAGAGATTGGTGTTGCCCATGCGGCCGATCTGCTCGAGCAGCGCATAGGTGTTGTTGAGAAAAAGCCGTGCGCCGATCCCAATCATTTCATAGTCGTCCTCGGGCAGCTTTCCGCCGAGGAGCTCACGGATGTTCTCCCCCAGACCCTCGCGCAGGTACTGTGCAAGCCCGGTCGGGTTCCAGCCCTCAGCGGTGTCAAAGTGACGGTTGCGTCCGCCGAAGGTGTCGGAGAGCCACTGCACGAGCCGCAGGTCGGCCTGCACGAGATCCTCGCGGGTCAACTTGCCGCTTGCTGCATCCACCGAGCGCTGCGCGGTGTTGCGCACGGCCTGCAGCAAAATGCGCTCGACCACGTCGATGTTTGCCAGGTTCGGCAGTCCCTCGGCCTTGGAAGAGAAGTCGCCGCAGCGCCCCGAGCGGCAGGATCCGCAATTGCTCATCGTGTTGTCGTCCTTATTTGTTGTTTGTTCTTGCCGCAGGCTCGTCGGAAAAATCCGGCAACGGCGTCTCGTCGCCGCTCATCACGAGCGACCAGTGCGCGCAGAAGGCAAGGATTTTGCCGCCGATGGCGCGCGCCTCGGCCCTGTCCTTGCCGGCGGTGAGCTGCTCGGCAAAAAGTCCGTGCAGCTCGACGGCCATTTTGCTCACCGCAAAGGCCACCAGATAGTCGTCGTTTTTCCAGGCAAAGCAGTGCTTGTCCTCTTCGGTGAGTTCCGGCAAAAGGTGCTCGCGCAGCCACTTGTGAAACGGCGCGCCGCTCCAGCCCTCCTTGCTGCCATATCCGGCGAGAACATCCGGCCGCCGTCCCTCAAAAAGCCCCGTCACTTCACGCAAAAAGGCGGCCAGTCCCGGGCTTTTGCCGTCGTTGGCAAACCCGGCCATCTGCAGCTCGGCGTAGGACTGCGTAAGCAGATTTAAAAGCAAAAAGACGCTCACGCGGTCGCGCTTGAAGGCCTCCTGCGGCCCCAGGTTGAATTCCAGATGTTCGGCCGCGTGCCGGCGGCTAGTCTTTGATTCCTGCTGCATGGCGCTTAGGACTTGGCGATCGCCTTGCCGTCGGACTGACGCGCACCCTTGACCATGGTAAGGGCCGAGGTGATCAGCGTGGAGAGGTCGCCCAGATTGGCGGGCACCACGAGCGTATTGCCCTGCTTGGCAAGGTTGGAGAATGCCTCGACGTACTTTTCGGCCACCTGCAGGTTCACGGCATTCATGCCGCCCGGCTCGTTGGTGGCTTGAGCCACCATGCGAAGCGCCTCGGCCGTGGCCTGCGCAATGGCAAGCGTGGCGGCGGCCTGACCCTGCGCCTTGTTGATTTCGGCCTGCTTTTCGCCCTCGGACTGAGCAATCGCTGCTTCCTTGGCGCCGGTGGCAAGATTGATCTGCTCGAGCTTGCGGCCTTCGGAGGCAGCCACCACGGCGCGCTTTTCTCGCTCGGCGGTGATCTGCTGCTGCATGGCCTGCAAAATGACCGCGGGCGGCGTCAGATCCTTAATTTCATAGCGCAGCACCTTCACGCCCCAGTTCAAGGCCGCCTCGTCGATGGCCGAGACAACGGACTTGTTGATGAGGTCGCGCTCTTCAAAGGTCTTGTCGAGCTCCATGCGGCCCACGACGCTTCTGAGCGTGGTCTGCGCGAGCTGCGTGATGGCGATGATGTAGTTGCTCGTGCCGTAGCTTGCGCGCTGCGGATCGGTCACCTGGAAAAAGAGCACGCCGTCGACGGTGAGCTGCGTGTTGTCCTTGGTGATGCAGACCTGGCTCGGCGTATCGAGCGGCACCTCCTTCAAGCTGTGCTTGTAGGCCACGCGGTCGATGAAGGGAATGATGATGTTGAGCCCCGGGTTCAGGACGGCATGAAACTTGCCGAGACGCTCGACCACCCAGGCGTTTTGCTGCGGCACCACCTTGATGCACTGCGACACGAAGATGATGGCAAGCAGAACAAAGAAAATGGAAAAAATCAAAAAGTTGGACATGTTCCGACTCCAAATGAGCAGCTGCCTTTGGCGCAACATTAACCGTTTAGCGGCTCGATGACCAGGCGCGAGCCCTCCACGCGCACGATTTTCCAGCCTCCTTTGGCGCCGGCGTCCCCGGGCCGCACCGGCGACGCGCTCCAGCGCGCACCGCGGTAGCTCACAACAGCCGTGCCGTCCTCGCGCCACTGCAGCACCGAAACGCTCTGCCCCACATCCGGGTGCTGTAGCGCTTCGCTTTCATCAGCCTTGCGCGAGCGCAACCGCTGCACGGCAAGGCCGCCCAAAATCGTGGCTGCGGCAAAAATCGAAAACTGCCAGCCGAGCGTCATGCCGCCCCAGGCCGCGGCCGCCGCAATGAGGCAGGCCGCGCCCATCACCAAAAGGTAGAACGTGCCAAGCAGAATGTCGCCGCCGGCCAGAACAAGCCCGGCAACGATCCAGCACACAATCGGGGAAACTTCCATACCACCACTCCTCAGGCGACGGCGCAGAACTCACCGCGCAGCCTTTGCGCCCTGCGCGGCATCATCAGCGGCGCCGGCCTCGTCGTCTTCTTCGTCATCCTCCTCATCATCTTTCTTATAGTAGTCGAGGATGTTGCCGGTTAGCACCTCCGAGATGCTTTCGGAATCGAGATAGACGTTTTTGATGCCTTCCTGCTTTAAGTGCTCAACCTCGTCGCGGGAGCCCGCACGCACCATGATCTTGAGTTCGGGGTTGAGCTGATGGGCCATGTCGACGATTTTCAGGGTCTTCACCGGATCAATGTCGAGCACGATGAGCTGCGCGGCCGTGACGATGTGGCCCTGCACCAGCACCATGGGGTCAGAGGCGTCGCCGCTGATCACCGCGCACTTTCTCTCACGCAGCTCTTCGGCAAAGTTCTTGTCGCCGGAAATGCACACAAAGGGCACGTCGTCGCGGGTGAGCCTATCTGCCACGGCGCTTGTCACGGCTCCGGTGCCGATCAGAATCGTCTGCCCCATGAGCATGCGCCGCGAGGTTTCCTTGGGCAGCACCGAATACGGATCGGTGAGCATGGCCGCGGCCCTGGCCCAGGCAAACCAGCGTACGGCAAAGCGCCGCACGTAGGGAACGAGCGCAAACATGAGGGGGTTGAGCGCAATCGACAAAATCGAGGAGGCCACCACCATCGAAAGGAGCTTTTGATCGGTCATGCCGAGCGCAATGCCCTGCGCGGCCAGGATGAAGGAGAATTCGCCAATCTGCGCGAGCGCCGCCCCGACGTTGAGCGACGTGTGCAGCGGGTAGCGCAGAAAGTGCACGAGCGTGAAAGCCGTCAGCGACTTGCCGATCATGATGATGGCAAGCATCGCGAGCACCGCCCAGGGCTCCTCCACGAGCACCCTCCAGTCGAGCATCATGCCCACACCCACGAAAAAGAGCACCGAGAAGGCGTCCTGCAGCGGCAGCGAAT
>CALXOY010000097.1 GCA_944390145.1 uncultured Duodenibacillus sp. | reverse complement strand
GAACAATGTCTCAGACGATTCTGCAAAGCGTTCCCGTCGGCAAGAAAGTCGGCATCGCATTCTCGGGCGGCCTTGATACCAGCGCCGCACTGCGCTGGATGAAGAACAAGGGTGCATTCCCGTACGCATACACGGCTAATCTCGGTCAGCCTGACGAGGACGACTACGAAGCCATCCCTCGTCGCGCCCTGGAGTACGGCGCAGAATCCGCTCGTTTGATTGACTGCCGCCCTCAGCTCGTGGCCGAAGGCATTGCCGCCATCCAGTCCGGCGCCTTTCATATCACAACCGCCGGTCAAACCTACTTCAACACGACGCCGATTGGCCGTGCCGTGACCGGCACGATGCTTGTGGCTGCCATGCGCGAAGACGGTGTGGACATCTGGGGCGACGGCTCGACCTACAAGGGCAACGACATCGAACGTTTTTACCGTTATGGTCTGTTGGTCAACCCCAATCTCAAGATCTACAAGCCTTGGCTCGATACCCAGTTCATTTCCGAACTCGGCGGTCGCGCGGAAATGTCGGCCTTCCTGAACGCCGAAGGTTTCGAATATCGCATGAAGGCTGAAAAGGCTTATTCCACTGACTCCAACATGCTCGGCGCCACGCACGAAGCCAAGGATCTGGAAAGCCTCGGCACTTCCATGAAGATCGTTGAACCGATCATGGGCGTCGCTTTCTGGGACGAAAACGTTCAGATTCCGGCCGAAACCGTGAGCGTTCGCTTCGAAGAAGGCCAGCCGGTTGCTCTCAATGGCAAAGAATTTGCCGATCCTGTCGAACTGATGATGGAAGCCAACCGCATTGGCGGTCGTCACGGCCTGGGCATGAGCGATCAGATCGAAAACCGCATCATCGAAGCCAAGAGCCGCGGCATTTACGAAGCCCCGGGTATGGCCCTTCTGCACATTGCCTACGAGCGTTTGATCTCCGGTATCCACAACGAAGACACGATTGAGCAGTACCACATCAACGGTCGCAAGCTCGGCCGTCTGCTCTATCAGGGCCGCTGGTTCGACAGCCAGGCCATCATGCTGCGTGAAAGCGCCATGCGCTGGGTGGCACGTCCCATCACGGGCGAAGTCACCCTCGAGCTGCGCCGCGGCAACGACTACACGATCCTTGACACCGTCTCGCCGAACCTCACGTACGAACCCGAGCGCCTGACGATGGAAAAGGGCGACTCGATGTTCACGGCCGTCGACCGCATCGGCCAGCTCACGATGCGCAACCTCGACATCACCGATACGCGCGCCAAGCTGCAGACCTATGCCAAGACCGGTCTGCTCACCGGCGGCTCCGGCTCCGTGGTGCCGATGCTCACGGGCAGCAAGGAATAACTCCTGCGCCGGCAAAAGGGACGGCGTGGTCCGCAGGGACTGCGCCGTGCCGGACACAAAAAGGCTTGAGACGGCAAAATCTCAGGCCTTTTTCATGCCCTGTCCGTTCCGGTGAAGGCCTTCAAAAGCGGACTTTCACATTCGCCGCAGCCGCCTGCCGTCAACGCTCAAGGCACAAAAACCGCCGTTTCTCTTGTAACCTTGCATTTTTCGACTACGACAGTTCCCATGACCGCCGCCCGCCGATCCCTTCACATTTTGTTTGCCCTGAGCTCCGCTGCTGCGCTTTTAAGCCTTCTTGAACTCTGGCAGTGGTTCTGGCACACCCGCGTGCGCAGCTGGGACATCTCGCTTCAGGGTATCGTGCTTCTGGCGCTTTTGGTCGTGCTCGGCGTCTTCACCTGGAAGGCGATGCGCGCCGTGAGAACGTTTGCCGAAACGGCCGGCCGCTCGGGGTTGGTGATTTATTCGGGCTACGTGCATCTGGCCATTGCCTGCGTACCGGCGGTGCTTGCGCTTTTTGTTTCCGAAAAGGGGTGGGAGGCGGGATACACCGCGCTCATGCTCGCTGCCATTGCGGTTTGCGCCTTTCAGGCGGTGCGCTACAACAGCGGCCTGCAGATTCTGCGCTCGCTTGTCGTGCAGCTCGCGTTTCCGCCGCTTTTCGTCTTTCTTGCCATGTTTGCCGCCGTGCATGTCTCAAGCGAGGAAAACCGCGAGGAGGAGGAAATCCAGGCCTACAAGGACCGCGACGACATGGCGGGCTTGAGAGCCTACTTCGCGCGCAAGGAGGAGCTTGCCCGAAGCGCCGCGCAGTGCGGCGTTGCATGCTACGCATCGATCACGGGCGTCTTCGGCCTGGTGTCCTCACGCTTTTTAAACCGCGGCATCCGGGCGCTGCTGCCAGTCAGGGCAAGCCAAAGCAGCTGCCCGGCGGCCCTTGTGGCGGGCACGGTTTGCCTTGCCGTCGTCTTTGCCGCCGCCGCGGCCTCCACGGGCGCCGTGGTTTTCTGACGCGCCGATCCGCAGCAGACCCAGCCTGGAGGCGGGCGATAGAGCAAACCTCACGGCCCCATCATTTTCTCCGATGGCCGTGTGTTTTTTGCCCGTGAACGCGCTAAAGTGGCGAAAATTTTTTGATCCGCCTGCACCGCAGAATTTTTCAGCAGGCGTTTTTCAAGCAAAGGCTCCGCACACCATCGATCCGTGCCGGAGCCTTTCGGTTTATTGGGATCTGGAAAATGCAAATGAGTCGCAAACAGGATTACGCAGACCATTCGCAGGGCGACTGCACGTACGACCACAGCGCCGAGCAGGTGAAGCTCTCGGTGCTGGGGCTTGCGGTGGCGCTCACGCTCGGGTTTTCGGCGATCGAGCTCTTTTTCGGGTGGCTCTCCAATTCGCTCGCGCTGATCGGCGACGCAGGCCACATGGCCACCGATTCGGCAAGCCTCTTCTTTGCGCTGGTCGCCAACTTCATCTCCCGCAAGGGGGTGGACGCCAACCACAGCTTCGGGCACGGCCGCATCGAAGTGCTCGCCGCCTTCCTAAACGGCCTTGTGATGCTGGCCGTTGTGGGATGGATCTGCGTGGAGGCCGTCGAGCGCTTTGATTCGCCGGCAGCCGTCAACGGCGGCTCGGTGATGACGGTGGCCTTCATCGGCCTGTGCATCAACATTGCCGTGGCCTGGACGCTTTCGCGCGACAAGAAAAACGTCAACACGCGCGCAGCGCTCCTGCATGTGATGGGCGACCTGCTGGGGTCCGTGGCGGCGATTGTCGCGGGCGGCCTCATCTACTTCTTTGGCCCCTCCTTTTCGATTGCCGACCCGATCCTGTCGCTTGTGGTCTGCCTGCTGCTTCTGCACTCGACCTATGAAGTGCTCAAGGATTCCTCGGCGGTGCTTTTGGACAGCGTCCCCGAGGGCGTCAACTACTACGATGTGGGCGACGCCTTAAGCCGCATCCCGGGCGTCGAGCACGTCCACGACCTGCACGTCTGGACGCTTGCCCCGGGGCACGGTGCCGTGATGGCGCACCTGTGCGTGAGAAAGGGCATCGACTGGGAGGAGGTGCTCAAAACCGCGCAGGAGATGCTTTTGAAGGACTTCAACCTCGAGCACGTCACGCTGCAGCCCGAGTGGCACTGCCCGGGCCCGGAAGGCGCCTGCAGCACGACCTGCCGCTGCTGCTGCAAGGAGGGTGAGGCCGCCAACGTGCCAGCCGCTCCCGCGGCCTCTTAGGGGCGGCGCCGGGCTCGGCTAAAATCGCTTCGACCCGTTCATCAAGCCTTTTGACACACGGGCGCACGCTGCGCGGCAAATAAGCGCGGCGGGCGCCCTTTTCTTAGCTATGCACGAAATCCAGGACATTCTGATCAACTGCTCGCCGCGCGAAACACGCGTGGCCATCCTTGCCGACGGCGTATTGGAGGATCTGCACATCGAGCGGGCCGCAAGCCGCGGCCTTGTCGGCAACGTCTACATGGGCAGGGTGCTGCGCGTGCTGCCGGGCATGCAGTCGGCCTTTGTCGACATCGGGCTTGAGCGCACCGCGTTTTTGCATGTGCTCGACATCCAGGGGGCGAGGCAGGAAAACGGCGAGTTCCGGCCGATTGAAAAGATGATCGGCGAGGGGCAGCGGCTTCTCGTGCAGGTGGCAAAGGATCCGATCGGCACGAAAGGGGCGCGGCTCACCACCACGATTTCGCTTGCCGGACGCAAGCTCGTGTACCTGCCGCAGGATCCGCACATCGGCGTGAGCCAGAAGATCGAGGACGAGGCGCGCCGCGAGGCTTTGCGCGAGCAGGTGACGCGGCTTAAAAAGCCCGAGGAAAAGGGCGGCTACATCGTGCGCACGTGCGCCGAGGAGTCCGCGACCGACGAGGAGTTTCTTGAGGACATGAAGTACCTCGGGTGCCTGTGGCAGGAAACAAGCCGCAAGGCGGGCACGTCGCCCGCGCCCAGCCTTCTTTACGAAGACCTGTCGCTTGCCAAGCGCGTGCTGCGCGACATGGTGCAGGCCGAAACCCGCCGCATCCTGGTCGACAGCGCCGAAGTTTTTGAGGAGCTGAAGGCCTTTGCCTCGACCTACGCGCAGGCGGCGCTTCCGCTTCTGGAGCTTTACACGGGCGAGGAGCCCTTGTTTGAGACGCGGCAGGTGGAAGCCGAGCTGCAAAAGGCCCTTGAACGGCGCGTGCCGCTTAAAAGCGGCGGCTACATCGTGGTTGACTGCACCGAGGCGATGACGACGATCGACGTTAACACCGGGGGCTTTGTCGGCAAGCGCGACTTTTCCGAGACGGTTTTCAAAACCAATCTCGAGGCGGCAAAGACCATCGCCCGCCAGCTGCGGCTGAGAAACCTTGGCGGCATCATCATCATCGACTTCATCGACATGCAGAACCCCGCCCACAAGGCGGCCGTTCTCGAGGAGCTGCGGCGCGCGGCAAGCACCGACCGCACCAAGCTCACGATTTCCGAATTCACCGAGCTGGGGCTCGTGGAAATGACCCGCAAGCGCACGCGCGAGTCGCTCTCGCACACGCTCTGCGAGCCCTGCCCCCTGTGTGGCGGAAGAGGCGAGATCAAGACCGCGCGCACGGTCTGCTACGAAATCATGCGCGAGATCGTGCGGCTCTACCGCCAGTACGAAAAAGCCGACTCCTTCAAGATCCTCGCCTCGCAGCCGGTGATCGACTTCTTTTTGGAGGATGAGGCCTGCGCGCTCGAGCTGCTGCAAAACTTCGTGCAAAAGCCCGTGCATCTGGAAACGGAGCCGGCCTATACGCAGGAGCAGTACGACGTTTTGATCGGCTGAAAGCGCCCGCAGGGACGCCGCGATACAATACGGCCTTCTCTTGATTTGATGACGCCTGCCGCAAGGGTATTTTTTCAGCCGGCAGCGCGAAGCATTTTTGCCGGACGCAAGCGTCCCCAAACCGAACGACCGCTATGTTTTTGAAGAAGATTTTGATCACGTGCTGCGCCGCCGCAGGGCTTCTTGCCGGTGCGGCAGACGCAAGGAACACCCTGCGCGTGGGCACCGAGCCCACCTTTGCTCCGTTTGAATTCATGGACACCAAGTCGCGCGAGTTTGTGGGCTACGACATCGATCTCATCCGCACCGTCGCCGACAAGGCGGGCTACGACATTGAGGTGGTGAACATGGGCTTTGACGCGCTCATCCCGGGACTGGCCGCAGGCACCGTCGACGTGGTTGCCGCGGGCGTATCGATTACGCCCGAGCGCGCCGAACGCGTGGACTTCACCGAGCCCTACTACACGGTGGGCCTGTCGATGATCGTGCGAAAGGCCGACGCGCAGAAGTTCCCCGACTTCAAGTCGCTTGCGGGGCAGCCCATCGGCGTGCAGATCGGCACAACGGGTGCGGAAAAGGCCAAGGGCATCCCCGGGGCCGAGGTGACGAGCTTTAACGCCACAAGCGAAGCGTTCATGGCGCTCACCATGGGGCATGTGTCCGCAGTCATCCACGACCGCCCGGTGCTTGCCTACTTCATGAAGATGCAGCCGCGCGCAGCCCGCGGCCTGCAGCTGCAAAACGTGCTTGAGGACTCCCAGCAGTACGGCTTTGCCGTGAAAAAGGGCAACAAGGAGCTGCTCGAGAAGCTCAACAAGGGCCTTGAAGCCGTCCGCGCCTCGGGCGAAGACAAGAAGATCCACGACAAGTGGTTTGCACAATAGCAGTCGCTCTTTGACGGACAGAAGGTGCGCCGCAGTGGATTTCGCTGCGGCGCATTCTCTTTTTTGCGGGCAAAAAAAGACCCGACCGACTTGGGCCAGGTCATAGAATGCAACAAACTACATTGCTCGCTTTCGAAGAGGGAGGGCTTCGAAAACGGCCCCTCGGGAGTTTGCCGCACAGGGAGGCAATGCAGGCGTCTCATCGCCTTATTGCGGTAAGTAATTTACCCTAGTCCTAGGCAGTTGATAATAGGGGTTTATACCTAATTCTGTAAATTTACCCTTCAAAGCCGCCTGCAGAAAAGCCGCGCCCGGCGTCCCGCCGAAAAGACAACAGCCCGGGCTTCAAATTTCAACGGAAATTCAAACTAAGACGGTCTGATTTTACAGGGCTTTCCGCGAGGGGCATACAAGATGTAGTGCCGCATCGGACAGGGAAAGTCGATACCCTGCGTTTTCAAACCTTGCCCGCGGCCGGCCGATGGGCTAGACTCGGGTGACTTCAAGGCTAGGCCCGGAGAACGATGAAGGACGCCCGCAGCGGCGTCTTTTCCGTGTCTTTGGCGGGCGGCGCCGTATTTTTTTTCCGGCGCAGGCCGCAGCAGCAACAGACAGAATTCACAAGAGGTGCAAACGTCATGGCAGTAGAGATCAGGCACATCATCAAACGCGACGGTTCCGTCAAGGATTTTGATCCGCAGAAGATCACCTACGCCATCGAATGCGCCGGCAAGGCCACTAATCAGTTCGGGCGCAAGAGAGCCGAGGAGATCACCGAGACGCTCGTGATGCCGCGCCTGCGCGAACTCGGCGTCGCCACCCCGCACATCGAACAGGTGCAGGACGCCGTCGAGCACGCTCTCTATGACGCCGGCCACTTCGAGACGCTTCGCGCCTACATCGTCTACCGCGAGCAGCGTGCGCGCAGCCGCGACGCCAAGAAGAGCTGGGTGGACGTGGAAAGCTCGATCAACGAATACCTCAACCAGTCCGACTGGCGCGTCAACGCCAACGCCAACCAGGGCTACAGCCTGGGCGGCCTGATTCTCAACGTCTCGGGCAAGGTGATCGCCAACTACTGGCTCAACTACATCTACACCCCCGAGATCGGCCAGTGCCACCGCCAGGCGGATTTCCACATCCATGACCTGGACATGCTCTCGGGCTACTGCGCGGGCTGGAGCCTGAGAACGCTCCTGCAGGAGGGCTTCAACGGCGTGCCGGGCAAGGTCGAGGCGGGCGCCCCCAAGCACTTTTCCTCGGCCACGGGCCAGATCGTGAACTTCCTCGGCACCATGCAGAACGAATGGGCGGGCGCGCAGGCCTTCTCCTCGTTTGACACCTACATGGCGCCCTTCATCCGCAAGGACAACACGCCTTAC
>CALXOY010000096.1 GCA_944390145.1 uncultured Duodenibacillus sp. | reverse complement strand
CCTCTTCCGTCACGTCGCGCGAAATCAGAATGCGCGTCTTGCGGTCCACCGTGACAATCCGGATTTCGAGCGCCGAGCCCGAGATCTTGCGCCTTAGGATGAGGGGCTCGGAGAAGTTTCCGCTTTTGATGTAGTTTTGCAGGCCCGGGTCGGAGACAAAGGCCAGAAGATGCCGTCCGGCATCCTCCTCACCCTGAATGCCGAAGATCTTTTCAGCAATGTCGTTGCACCAGGTCACCGACCAGTCGTACTTCACGAGGATGATGCCCTCGGGCAGCGCCGCCAGCGTCTTGCGGTAGCGCGCCTCGCGGTCGGTGAGCCTTCGCGTATTCTTTTCCAGCGCCTTGCGGCTTTTGGCGATGCGGTAGAAGATCTCGCTCCAAATGACCGAGTGCACGGAAGGGGTTTCATGCAGGCCCGGCTCCTCCAGCCACTGCGCCAGAAGCGCAATGTAGTTGAGGTGCATGAAGATCTCGATGAAAAGCCCTGCAATCAGAAGCCCGAAGCCCCAGGCGGGGGAGGCCACCCCGGCCACCCCGAGCGAGACGCAGCACAAAAGCATGAGCCGGAAGATGACCGGCGCCATCAGTTTGATGCGCTTGACCATGGCAAAAAGGAATTACGCCTGCGCGGCGTCGTTGGCGCGGTAGCCGAGCCCGCGCACGGTTTCCACAAGGCCTGCGGCGGCCGTTCCAGCAAGCTGCTTGCGAAGCCGCAGGATGTGCACGTCGACCGTGCGCTCATCAAGCTCTGCGGCGTCGTCCCAGACGCGTGAGAGAAGCTGCGCGCGCGAGTACACGCGCCCGGGCGAGGAGGCAAGTACCAGCAGCATCTTGAATTCGATGACGCCGAGCTTCACAGGCACTCCCTGCACCTTTGCCGAAAACCGCGACTCGTTCATCGTAAGCGGCCCACAGGTGATGATCTTTTCGGCCTGCGAGCCGCCGCGGCGCAGCACGGCGCGCATGCGGGCGATGAGTTCGCGCGGCGAGAAGGGCTTGACGACATAGTCGTCGGCGCCCGCGTCAAGCCCCGCCACCTTGTCGCTTTCGGTGCCGCGCGCAGTGAGCATGATCACGGGCAGCGATGCGCTTTTTTCGTCCTTTTTGAGCTTGTCGAGCCACTGCAGACCCGAGAGATCCGGCAGCATCCAGTCAAGCAAAATGAGGTTTACACGGTTTTGCGCAAGCAGGTCGCTTGCCTCGCGGGCACTTCCGGCGCGCAGCACGCTGTAGCCAGATGATTCGCAGGCAAAGCTGATGAGTTCCCGGATCGCGGGTTCGTCTTCAACGACAAGAATGGTCTCGGCCATGTTTGGGGGTTCCTCGCGCACGCACGCGCGCGCATCAATTTTTTTTGTTACGGGGATTATGACCGATTGTGTGACAAAACCATGACAAAACCGTGACGCTTCTGCAAAAAAAACGCACAAGGCGACGCATCCAGCCGCCCGCCGGGCAAAAAGGCGCATCGCCGTCACTTTTCGCCGACAGGCCGGCCATCCAGCTGAAACCGGCGGAACATGCCGGCCGGGTTGTAAAAATTCTGATTTTGCATCTGCGCACATTGCTGCAGGAGATTTGAGCAAACGCAAAAGAACTTTATTCGTTTCATCCTATGGCCGAAAATTTCAAATTTCGTGAAATGAAGAAATTATCCTTTAAAAACAAGGTGTTATAGATTTGTATGCGTTTGGAAAATGCTTGACTTGTGACAAATGTCAGGGTTTCTACTAGGCTCAACTCGCAGCGCTTCGATCTAAATTAAGCATCGAGACGTTGAAACACTTTGTTTCAACGCTGCAGTGCGCGACGTGTGGACTTTGGGCCAAACCAGGGGCTGCCCGTTCTCGACGAAGAAATATTTCAAATGGAGAGCTGTTATGGCAGATAAGAAATCCTCCGCTTGGACCAGTTTGCCGATGCAGATGTTGTTCGGCCTGATCCTTGGTGTGATTGTCGGCGCGTTTACGTCAGCCGAATTCGCACAGACCTGGTTCCGTCCCCTGGGTGACTTGTTCATCCGCTTGATCCGCATGGTTGTGGTGCCCCTGGTGTTCGCAACCCTTGTGGCCGGCGCCGCAGGCATCAGCGACGTGAGCAAACTCGGCCGCGTGGCCGTGCGCACGCTGGTGATCTTCATGGTGACCTCGGCCATCTCGGTGATCTTCGGCCTGGTGATCGCAAATATGATCGACCCGGGCGTGGGCGTGACGCTTTCGACCGAAGGCCTGAAGGCCGCTCAGGTCAATGCGCCGAGCTTTGTAAAGACGCTGCTTGACATCGTCCCGATCAACCCGATGGAAGCCTTCGCCAAGGGCTCCATCCTGCAGATCATCTTCTTTGCCATCATGTTCGGCTTCTGCCTGAACGCCATGGGTGAGAAGGGTCGCGCGATGTACGAGTTCTTCGACGTCATGGGTCACGTCATGATCCGCATGACCAACATCGTGATGCGCTACGCTCCGATCGGCGTGTTCGGCTTGATGGCCGCCGTCGTCGCCCAGCACGGCATCGCCGTTCTGCTGCCGCTTGCCAAGCTCATCCTCTCGAGCTTCATCGCCACGGCGCTCCTGATCATCATCATCTACATCCCGTGGGTCAAGTTCTGGATCCGCATCCCGCTCGGCCAGTACTTCAAGGGCATCTTTGAACCCTGGCTGATCGCCTTCACGACCTGCTCGTCCGCGGCTGCCATGGCTGCCAACCTCGTGGCCTCCCGCCGCTTGGGTGCAACGAACGCCATCGCCTCGTTTGCCGTGCCTCTGGGCAACACCATCAACATGAACGGTACGGCCGTCTACATGGGTGTCTGTGCCGTGTTTGCCGCCCAGATCTATGGTCTGCCGCTTACCTTCAGCGACCAGGTGATCGTGGTTCTGACCGGCGTGCTGGCCGCCATCGGTACGGCTGGTGTTCCGGGTGCCGGCCTCATCATGTCGACCCTGGTGTTCACGCAGATCGGTATCCCGCTGGAAGTGATCGGTCTGATCGCAGGCGTTGACCGTATTCTCGACATGATCCGTACGTCCATCAACGTGGTCGGCGACTCCACGACTGCTCTGGCTGTGACCCGCATGGAAGGCGAGCTCGGCACCGAGAAGTTCGAAGACGACGCAGAAGCGAGGTAATTTGCTTCTGACCACTCTTAGCCCGGCTCATCAAGCCTGAAAGCCGGGCGCAAGCAAAAGCCCGCAGACTGCAACCGGTCCGCGGGCTTTTCCGTATCCGCGAGAAAAAGAAAATCAGGCAAGCATTTGCGCGTATCGCACGTGTGCAACATACCGCCGCGGCCTTAATCTTGAGGGCATCAAGAGAGGAGCGCAGAGTGCGCCGCTCGCCACACAAAAGGACTTGAAGGAAAATGCAATCGTTTGAACTTTATCTGCCTGTTCGTCTGGTCTATGGCTCCGACAGCGTTGAGAAGCTGGGCGCCGCAGCCGCTCCCTACGGCCGCAAGGCACTTGTTGTCTACGGCGGCGGCAGCGTCAAGCGCACGGGGCTGCTTGACCGCGTCAAGAAGGCTCTCGCGGCCTTTGAGATTGTCGAATTCGCCGGCATCGAGCCCAATCCGCGCGTGAGTTCGGTCAACGCCGCCGCGAAGACTGCGCGCGAAGAAAAGGTTGACTTTGTGGTGGCCGTGGGCGGCGGCTCCGTGATGGATGCCGCCAAGGCCATCTGCGCGGGCGCCAAGTACGACGGCGACGCCTGGGATCTTGTGAAGGACTCAAGCCTCATCAAGGACGCCCTGCCGCTCTTTACAGTGCTCACGAACGCCGCCACCGGCAGCGAATACGATGCCGCTGGCGTCATCACCAATTGGGAGACAAACGAAAAGCAGGCGATTTCCTCGCCCCTGCTTTTCCCGAAGGCCTCCTTCTGCGACCCGGCTGTGAGCACGAGCCTTCCTGCCTGGCACACCGCAGCGGGCGCAGCCGACATCATGTCGCACACCTTCGAGCAGTATTTGGTGAAAGAGGGCAATGACGTAAGCGACGGCTTCTGCGAGACGATCCTCAAGACCGTGATCAAGAACGCCCCGATCTGCATCAAGGATCCGGAAAACGTCGAAGCGCGTGCCGCGATGATGCTTGCAAGCTCCTTTGGCTGCTGCGGGCTGCTTGCCATCGGCAACACCCCGAGCCCCTGGCCCTGCCACGCCATCGAGCATGAGATTTCCGCCTGGCACGACATCACCCATGGCGTGGGCCTGGCGATCATCACGCCGCACTGGATGCGCTACAGCCTCACCCCCGAGACGGCGCCGCGCTTTGCCCGCTATGCTGTCAACGTCTGGGGCATGGATCCCAAGGAGGATCCGATGACGCTTGCCAATGCCGCCATCGACAAGACCGCCGAATTCTTTGCCTCGATCGGCATTCCGGCCCGCTTGAGCGACGTGGGCGTGGACGACTCGCACTTTGAAGCGATGGCCGACCACATCCCGACCTGCTGGTGGCCGCTTTCGGGCGCCCTGCGTCCGCTTGACCGCGAGGGAGTGCTCGCCATCCTGCGCGCCTCGCTCTGATCACTGACGGATAAAAGAAGCCGGCGGTGCGGTTCGTCTGCATCGCCGGCTTTGCCGTTTGTGAAATCAATGAACTCCATCAGGGAGCAGATGACGCACCTCCTGAATCGTCGGTTTCCGGATAGGGCCAAAGGCTTGCAGATTGCATGGCAACCGTGACAAGCGCCTACCCCCTGCGTTGCAGCTCACAAGTGCAGGAAACGATGAGTGCCGTGACGGTCAAGCCGCGTTGCCGGGCTTCCAGAGAGATGCGTGCGTAGGATTGCTCAGGAATGGAAACGACGACGCGTTTTTGCTTTTCTGCAGCTGTCATGCACTTTTCCCAGTGAAATAAAATCAGCGGCCGTGTCCGAGCGCCTTACTCCGGACGTCGGCAAAAACAAACCGGCCGGACATGAACACTCACGGCCGGCCGGTATTCTCGGTGCCTGCGATGCTTCCAGCCGCACCGCAGGCCATCCGCTTGCGGAATTAACGGCGGATCAGCAGGATCGGCACGTCGCCCTGAGCTGCGATGCGGGTTGCCGTGGATCCCATCACAGCGCTCTTAAAGCGTCCGTAGCCGTGGCTGCCCATCACCACCAGATCGAGCTTCTTTTTCTTGGCAAAGGCCGCGATTTCATCGCCCGGGTTGCCCACCAGGCACACTTCCTTGGGCTTTAAGCCTGCCTTGGCAAGAATCGGACGGATCGGGTCGACCGCTTCGCCGAATTCCTTTTTCTGCAGCTCCAGCACTTCGCTCTCCGAGAGGGCCGGAAGCGCCATGCCGGCCATGTCGGGCATCACGGCGCCCGCATAGTCGCTTGCCACATTGATGAGATAGAACTCGGCGCCTTCGCCAAAGAGTTCCAGATGGCGCACCAGGTACTTCACCGCGGCCACGCCGAACTTGGAGCCGTCGACGGCCACGCCAACGCGCATGGCGTCGGTCTGAGGGGCCGCCTTGTTGCGCACGATCAGAATCGGGTTCTTGGTGCGGGCGAGCACGCCGTTGGTGACCGAGCCCAGGAAGAGGCCGGCCAAAGCCGTGCGGCCGCGTGAGCCCATGATCACCAGATCGGCGTCAAGGCGCACCGCTTCCTCGGCGATCTTCTCGGAAGGATCGCCCACCATGAAGGCCTCGTTGACATGGATGTGCTTGTCGCCCAGGAACTTGCGCGCGGGCTCGAAGATCTTTTCAGCTTCCTCTTCGTAGTAGCGGGTGAGTGAGTCCTTGCCCACCAGACGCGTGGCGCGCGCCGGAAGCGGATCCAGCACGACCAGAAGCTCGATTTCAGGATTGTGGCCCAGAAGCGAGGTACGGGAGGCAACAAACGAAAGCGAGTTGTCGCTGTAGCTGCTGCCGTCAATGGGAACGAGAATTTTCATGGAGAAACCTTCCTAATTTTTGGTTTTTCTTGAGCCTCGCGGACTTTGATTGAATCCGTCTGACTCTCCATCGAAGAAACCGCGCCGCTGCCGCGAATCTGCCTTTAAACGGCAGCGATTTCGTGCAGCGCCTGATTCGATCATAGCGCAGAAAGTGCGGGCGACAATCCTTGTTTCAAGCGCATGCCGCACCTTCTGCTCCTTCAACATTATTTGCGCACCAGAAGCACCGGCACCTCGCCCTTGGCAAGAATGCGCATGGCGGTCGACCCCAGGAAGGCGCTCTTAAAGCGCCCGTAGCCGTGGGTGCCCATCACCATGAGGTTGAGCTTCTTTTTCTTGGCAATCTTGGCAAGCGCATCGCCCGCCGCGCCTTCCGTGCACACCTTTTCATACTCAATGCCTGCCTTGGCAAGCATCGGCACCACGTCTTCCGTGGCTTCCGTCCAAGCCGCCTCCTTGATCGCCTCAAGGTCGGTCCCTTGCAGAGGCTGCGGAGCGCCGGTGGAGACGCCTGCCAGAAGCGTGAGGCTCACGTCGCTCGTGACATGGATGAGGTAAAAGCGCGATCCGGCGCCAAAGAAGTCCCGGTGCTTGATCACAAAGCGCACGGCGGCCTTGCTTTGCGGCGAGCCGTCGACTGCAATGCCCACGCGCATGGCGTCTTTTTTGGGCACCAGATCCGAGCGCACGATCAGCGTCGGGGTGCTTGTGCGGGCGAGCACGCCGCGGGTGACCGAGCCCAGAAAGAGGCCCTTTAAGCTTGAGCGGCCGCGCGAGCCCATGACCAGAAGGTCGGGCGCATTGCGCGCCACCTCATCGGCAACGCCTTCGGCGGGTTCGCCCACCACATAGACTTCGTCGACCGGCAGGTTCTTGCCCTTTAAAAACTTGCGGATCGGCTTGAAGATCTTCTCGGCGCTGTCCTTGTAGTAGCCCTCCACGGCGTCGCGCTCGACAAAGCGCAGGGCGCCGGCGGGAATGGGCGGCACCACTGAGAGCATCTCGATTTGCGGCGAGCCCGCCAGAAAACCTTCGCGCGACGCGAGAAATTCGATCGCATGATCGGTGTAGATGCTGCCGTCAACGGCAATCAGAATCTTCATAGCGCCTCCCGTAAAAAAAGCTTTGGCTTTTAGGAGCGGGCCTTTTTGATATGCCTGACGCTTTTGCCGGCCTTCTTGGCCGCCCCAGATGCAAAGCGCTCTTTATCGAATAAAACCATCAAAGTGATAACACTTCTCTTATGACGATCATAACGCAGGCCGGCGGCGCTGATCATCAAAAAGAGGGGGATTTTTCCTTATGCGGCGCGTGCACGCGTCAAAAAAGCCCGCGAGTGCCTTCTGCGGCCTGCGGGCTGGGAGAAATGCGTCAAAAAGCGCGGTTTTTAGTTTCTGAGGCTGTGAATCGGCGCGGGGATGCGGCCGCCGAAGTCGATGAACTTCTCGCTGTCGCCGCCTGGCACGCGGATGATGGAGGCTTCACCCAAGAGGCCCCCGAAGACCGCTACATCGCCCACGGTCTTGCCCGGCACCGGAATGACGCGCACGGCCGTGGTCTTGCTGTTGATCATGCCGATCGCGGCCTCGTCGGCAATCATGGCCGAGATGGTGGAGGCAGGGGTGTCGCCCGGAATGGCGATCATGTCCAGACCCACGGAGCCCACGCAGGTCATGGCTTCGAGCTTTTCCATCGTGAGCGCCCCGCTTCTGGCGGCAGCTTCAATGGCGCTGTCTTCGCTCACCGGAATAAAGGCGCCCGAAAGGCCTCCCACGTGGCTTGAAGCAAAGACGCCGCCCTTTTTCACCGCGTCGTTCAACATCGCCAAAATGGCGGTTGACCCGGGCGCGCCGATTGAGGAAAGGCCCAGCGTCTGAAAGATCTCGCCCACGCTGTCGCCCACAGCCGGCGTCGGGGCAAGCGAGAGGTCGGCAACGCCAAAGGGGATGTTCATCGCGCGCGCCACGCCCCTGCCGATCAATTCGCCCACGCGCGTGACCTTGTAGGCGGTCTGCTTGATCACTTCTGCGACTTCGGAGAGCGTGAGCTTGCGGCCGGTTTCCTGGATGGCGCGTTCAAGCGCCTTATTGACGACGCCGGGGCCGGAGACGCCCACGTCGATCACCACATCGGGTTCGCCCACGCCGAGATAGGCGCCCGCCATGAAGGGGACGTCCTGCGGGATGTTGCAGAAGACGACGAGCTTGGCGCAGCCGATGCCGTCGCGGTCGGCCGTGGCTTTGGCTGTTTCAACGATCGTACGGCCCATGAGGCTCACCGCATCCATGTTGATGCCGCTCTTTGTCGACCCCACGTTGATCGACGAGCAGATGCGGTCGGTGGAGGCAAGGGCCTCCGGAAGCGCTTCAATGAGATTGCGCTCGCCCGGCGTCATGCCTTTTTCCACCAGTGCGCCGAAGCCCCCGACAAAATCCACGCCCACTTCCTTGGCGCACTCGTCGAGGATCTTGCAGACGAGCACCATCTGTTCGGAGTTAAAGCCCGCGCAGACCGTGCCGATCGCCGAAACCGCGATGCGCTTGTTGACAACGGGGATGCCGTAGCGGTCGCCCACGCTGTTGCACGTTTCCACAAGGTGTTTGGCGTACTTGAGAATCTTGCTGCGCACCTTGAGTTCAAAGACGTCGAAGTCGTGGCTTGCACAGTCAAAAAGGTTGATGCCGAGCGTCACCGTGCGTACGTCGAGATGCTCGCTGCGAAGCATGTTGATGGTGGAAAGAACTTCGCGTTCGGTCAGCATATTGGTTTGCTCCGTTTGCTTTCAAGAAAAGGCTGGAAAAAGAGGCGTCCTTAAACGATCGAGACGCGGTGCACGGCTTCAAAGATGTCGCGGTGCTGCATGGTAAGCGACACGCCGAGTGTTTTGGCGCGCTCAAGCAGCACGCGGTGCAGGGTGCGGGTGTCGAGGTCGGCCGGAATGTCCACCTCAAAAACCTGCATCGAGGCGTTTTCGCCGATCGGGAAGGCGCGCATCGAGGCGATGTTGATTTGCTGCTCGCCGAAGATGTGCGAAAAGGTCGAGACGATGTCGTTGCGGTCGGGCCCGTAGACGGCGATCACAAAGGGCTCGCTTGCCGCGGGCTTTGCCGTGGGCTCCTCGTAGTCGCGCGTGACGATGGTAAGCCGCATCTTCTTGGCTGCCACCGCCTTTTCAATCTCCGCATTGAGCGTTTCGTTGGAGACGTCCTCGCGCTTGTCGACAAGATAGATGCCGGCGAACTGATCGTGCAGCGTCGACTGGGTCATCTCCCGGATGTTGCAGCCAAGCCGCGTGATGACGGAAGAAACGCAGGCAATGACGCCGGGTTGGTCCAGGCCGATGACGGCGACGACAACCTCGTGATTGGACATGGTAAAGGACTCCTTTGGGAAAAGACGGGCGGCAGGCTGCCGGCCGGTTGTCCGGTGAGGATACCACAGCAGGAAAGTGCCGGATCAAAGCATTCGAACGGCCGATGCAGTGTTGAGAAAGGCTTCTTTTGATCCCATGTTCAGGCGAAGGAACATGACGGCGACTGGCAGGAGCTTCACCGTCATTTCAATGATCGGGGTGCTTCGGGAGCATGTCAACGTGTCGTCGCAGTACAGCCGCTTTCTGCAGCTCTCGGAAGAATTTTGGTGATGTGCGAAACATCAATACGACGGCCAGCTTGCCAAGCATCGTAATCGGCTTGCATCGCGAGCCACGAAGAAGGCTCGGGACCGGTGATTGCAGCTGATATTTTCACTGCCATTTCGGGGGTAATCGGACTTTCTTCCTTGAGAACCCTGGTGACAGTGCTCGGTGCAACTCCGATATGCCGGGCAAACTCTCTGGCACTGATGCCCAGTGCTTCCAACTCTTCTGCGAGAATGCCGCCGGGATGCGGGGGATTAAACAAACGGGACATTAGTGATAATCCTCGTAATTAAGGATGTAGGCATCTCCATTTTCAAATCTGAAAGTAATTCGCCAGTTACCGTTCACAGAAATTGACCAAATGCCAGCCCGGTCTCCTTTCAGCTGATGGAGTTGAAGACTGCGCATGTTCAGCTCTTGAACCGAAGCTACCTGGTCAAGCAACTCCAGCCGCTGTCGGAGTTTCTTTTCGTGAGCTGGCTGGATTCCTGCAAGAGAACCGGTTTCGAAAAACGCTTGGAGTCCTTTGTGCAACCAACTTTTGATCATAAGCAATCGCTTAATTCATTGTCTTGATTTTAGCAGGTGTTGCGTGCTGTGCAACGTCTCGGAGAAAACGTATCGGAGAAAACCTTATCATCCGAGGCAACTTGCCGCCACTGTCGGCACAATGAACGTGTTGAGGAAGGGTCGGACTGGTCTGAGCGCACACGACATAAAGAGCGCATCGCCTGTGCAGTGAGTCATGAAGCCGCCGTGTCCTTGCACGAAGCTTCAAGGCCAGCAGTGGGAACCGCCCTTTGTTTTCCTTCTCGAAGGGAAACAAAGGAATTTCCGTCCTTCAGGGCGGGGAGGATGTCAAGAACGTGAAGGATCCCAGATTGACTGGAGTCGTTGGCTCACCAGAGAAAACGCATGTTGTGAATCCATCAGCTGTCCATCGCAAGAAATGCGGCAAGCTCATCGAATGCCGGGGGGATTTTGCTTGCGCACGAATGCGTCAAAGAGCGGGACCGTGAAAGCGACAACCCCGTGCCCGGGACTGTAGATCACGCCTTTGCCGGCCATGCGGCTGCGCAGCGGCCCGATTTGCGCCGTCGTTTTTCCCATGGCCTGCGCGATTTGTCCCGTCCGGTACGGGCCTCTGCCAAGCAAAGCCATCGCTGCAGCAAATGCCTTCTCCTGCGGCGTGAGCTGCGCAAACATCACACCGAAAAAGCCGCGGTCGAGCGCATGCACCGCTTCTGCGTACGCTTTCCTGACGTCAGAAAGACCGATGACATTTCCTTCGGCGATATTCCAGGCGCAGCAGGCCCATTGCTGCAGAAAGAAGGGATACCCGTGTGTGCCGCGCACCATTTCCGTCAGGGCATCCTCTTCGATGCAGGCCTTTGCGTCGGCAACCGGCCTTGCAACCGCATCCCTGGCCTCGTCTGCGGTCAAGGGAAATGAAAAAGCCGTTCGGCAGATGATTTGGCATTGCCCGTGAGCTTGACCTCCGGCGGCAGTCCTGCGCCGACAAACATCACCGGCAGCTCCAGTTGATTGACGTGGTGCAGCGCCGCAAGCAAGGCCGAAAAGTCCTCCTTTTTAAGGCACTGCATCTCATCGAGCAGCAAAAGCCAGCCTTTTTGCGCCGCCCTGGCTGCACGGCCGATGACGGCAAAGAGTTCCGGCAAATCGCATTCAAGTTTGTCGCTGTCAGCTGCGCCTTGCGGCGGTTCGACGCTGATCCCGGCGCCGGCGGCGTCAATGTGGAAAAAAGCGGCAAAGCGCTGCAGCGCGCCCAGGGCCTCCTGGGCCAATGTCTTTGCGCTCCCGATCGCGGCAAGCGAGCGCAGGACCCTTTGCATTGGCGGGTACAAGAGCGCGGCTAGCGTTGCACCTGCAGCAGCCTCAATGGTGGAAACCAGAAAGGGATGTTCGCCGGCCCGGCGGCCGATTTCGTTGAGCAGTGCGGTTTTTCCCGTGCCCCGTAGACCAAGGAGCACCATGGGGGCGCCCGGTGCGCCCGCGCCAAAGCCGGCCGCACGAGGCAAGCGCCGCGTTGAGAAAAGCCTCACGCTCGGCAAGCAGCGGCGGTCTGCTTCCCGCCTGCGGCGAAAACGGATTGGCAAACGGATCCATGGGAAAAATGCGGTTTGTGATTGATGTGAGCGAATGTGATGCAACATTCTTTTTTCTTCATCACATTCGACAGTATTCGTTAAAAAGCATCAAAACAGGGCGGAGTCTTCATTTTCAAGCGGGTTCCGTAGATCTTGGGAACGCATCCGTGTAAAAACCGCCCGTGCGTTTGTGCTTGCCTGTTGGGTAATGTCTTGCTCCGACTCCCTGCGAACGGCAGCCGCAGCCGCGAGCACCTCCCGAATGCTGGCTGCTGAAGAGGCGGCCTTTCCGGCGGCGCGGTCGTGGGCCGTCAGCATGTAGGGGGCGTCCGTTTCCAGCACGTAGGCCTCCTTTGGCAGGGCGGCAAAAAGGCTGCGGATGCGCCTTGAGCCCGGATAGGTGAGGGTGGGGCCGAAGCCAAGCTTGAATCCTGCCTGCAGGCACTGACGCGCCTCCTCCGCGGATCCCGCAAAGGCATGCAGGACGCCCGTCGCCCGGTGTTTTTTGAGAACGGGCATCACGCGGTAAAGCGCCTTGCGGCTGTGAATGGATAGCGGCAGGCCGTGTGCGGCAGCCAGCCGCACCTGGGCCTCAAAAAGCGCCGATTGCTCAGAGAGCGTCAGCGCACAAGCCCCCGGCATGCCATCCATGCCGACTTCGCCCACGGCGGCAAAAAGGGGATCGGCGAGGGCCTCTGTCACAGCGCATTTCAAAAGCGCCAACTCGCGTTCGCAGTCCGTCTTTTGCACCACCATCGGATGCAGGCCGAGCGCGTAGTGCAGGTGAAGCGCATGCGCCGTGCGCCTCGTCTCATCAAAGTCTCCGGCGCAGGTCGCGCAGATAAGGGCGTCCGTCAAGCCCATTGACTTGAGCGCAAGTACGCCGTCCGCACCGTCCGCAAAGCCCAGGGCGTGGCAGTGCGTGTCAATCAGGTCAATTGCCATTGAGCCTTCCGCCTTCAAGCCGCAGCACCCGGTCGCTGCGTGCGGCCAGCTGCAGGTCGTGCGTGACGATCACCACGGCCGTGCCGCGAGCTCGTGCGCTTTCAACCAGGCAGGAAAACACCTCAAGCGCCGTATCCTGATCGAGGTTTCCGGTGGGCTCGTCGGCAAGGATGCAGGCGGGGTTGGCGACCATCGCGCGGGCAATTGCGGTGCGCTGACGCTCGCCTCCGGATAGCTGGCTCGGCAGGTGCGCAAGGCGCTCCTTCAAGCCAAGAGCCTCAAGTGCTTCGCGCGCCTTGGAGAAAGCCTCCTCACGCGGCCTGCGCGCGATCATGAGCGGCATGGCGGCGTTTTCAAGGGCCGTGAATTCCGGCAGCAGGTGGTGAAACTGATAAACAAAGCCCAGCGACTTGTTGCGCATTTTGCCGAGAGCCGTTTCCGAGAGCGTGCCGATGTCCACGCCCTGCACAAAGACGCGTCCGTCCTCGGGCGCATCGAGCCCCCCGAGGATATGGAGCAGCGTGGATTTTCCGGAGCCGGAGGCGCCCACAATGGCAAGCACTTCGCCCGGGGCGACGGTGAGGTCAACGCCGGCGAGCACATGCACTTCGTGCCCCTGACCGTCGGAAAAGGACTTGCGCACGCCGCAGGCCTGCAGCGCCCAGTTTTGTTGAACGTCACTCATAGCGGAGGGCCTCGGCGGGTTTGGTGCGGGCGGCGCGCCAGCTCGGGTAGAGGGTGGCGGCCAGACTCATGAGAAAGCTCAGCACGGCAATGGGGATGATGTCGCTTGCGCGCGGATCCGACGGCATCGAGCTGATGAAGTAGATTTCCCGCGGCAGAAACTGCATGCCGAGGATGCCTTCCACAAAGGGCACGATCACGTCCAGGTTGCAGGCGATCGCAAGCCCCAGCCCCACGCCCACGGCAACGCCCGCAAAGCCCACGATCGAGCCCTGGATCATGAAGATGCACATGATCGAGGCGGGGCTTGCGCCAAGCGTTCTCAAAATGGCGATGTCGGACTGCTTTTCGGTGACGGTCATCACGAGCGTCGAGACGAGCCCGAAGGCGCCCACCAGCACGATCAAAAAGAGAATGATCGACATCATGGTTTTTTCAACCTGCACGGCGGCAAACCAGGTGCGGTTTTGCATCGTCCAGTCCGAGGCGTACCAGCCCGGGGGCAGCAGCGGGCGGATCGTGTGCACCACGGCGGGCGCCTCGTTCATGTCAGAGAGCTTCAAGCGCATGCCCGTGGGGCCGCCCGTGCGAAAAAGCGCCGCAGCGTCCTCGACGTTCATCACACAGAGCGTGCTGTCAAATTCGTAATGCCCGGAGCGGATGATGCCCGCCACCGTCATCTGCTTCATGCGGGGCACAAAGCCCGCGGGCGTCACATTGCCCTTGCTCACGATGAGCGTGACCTTGTCGCCCGGCGCCACGCGAAGGTTTCGGGCGAGATCCGCCCCCAGGATGATTCCGAAGGACCCGGGCTTTAAGGAATCGATGCTGCCCACGGCGACGGTTTTCGGAATGTCGCTCACCGACCCCTCGTGGGCCGGATCAATGCCGCGCACCATGGCGCCTGAAACCGAGGATCCGGCCGAAAGCAGCGCCTGCCCGGACACAAAGGGGGCGCCAGCGAGAATCCGGGGTTCCTTTTCTTTAAGAAGAGCGAGCGTGCCGCTCCAGTTTTGGACGCTTCCGGCAAGGTTGTAGACCTCGGCGTGCGGCAGCACCGAGAGCATGCGGTCGCGCACTTCTTTTTGAAAGCCGTTCATCACCGAGAGCACGACGATGAGTGCCATGACCCCGAGCGCGATCGAAGCAACCGAGATGCCCGAAATAAAGCTCATGAAGCCGTCCTTGCGGCGCCCGCGGCGTCCTGCGCGCGTATAGCGCAGCCCCACGGTGAGTTCAAAGGGTAGGGACAATGCTGTTTCTCGCTAATGAAAAGGGTTAATGACCGGCAATTGCCACATCCACGGGCTTGGCGCCCAGCTTTTCGGTGAGCACCCTGGGGTCGATGCCGATGATATAGCCGCGCCGGCCGCCGTTGATGTAGATCTCAGGCAGCTCCAGAATCGTCTTTTGCACATACACGGGCATCGCCTTGCGGGTGCCGAAGGGGCTGGTGCCGCCCACCATGTAGCCTGAATTGCGCTGGGCCTGCTCGGGCTTGCAGGGCGCCACGCTCTTGCAGCCGATCTGGCGTGCAAGGTTCTTGGTGGAGACTTCGCAGTCGCCGTGCATGAGAATGACAAGGGGCTTTGCCGCCTCATTTTCCATGATGAGGGTCTTCACGGTGGCGTGCTCGTCCAAGCCGAGCGAAGCGCTTGCCACGCGCGTGCCGCCGTGCTCGACATAGTCGTAGGAGAATTCCTTGAAGGCAACGCCGCGGGCTTTAAGCCAATCGGTGGCGGGCGTTGCGCTTTCGTGTTTGGCGTGTTTGGCCATGATGCGTCCATCAAAAATCGGTTACAGGGAGAGGTCTGCCAGCCGCAGCCACTGGGCGACGCCCGCGAGAGACGCTTCTCCCATATAGGCTTTCGGCCGGAAGGTTTCGGGCTTCAAGATGTCAAAGTGCGTCCGCTCGGCGGCGCTGCAGACGCGGTGGCACCCGATCAAAATCGGAAAGGGATTGTGGGCAAGCGCCTGGCCCGCCGCACGCGCCCCGGCGGGGCTGCCCGCGGCCCGGGCAAGTTCGGTGTAGGAGAGCCACGCGCCCGGTTCAATTTCTGAGGCTGCGGCAAGCACCTGCTGCGCAAAGGGCGTGAGGCGCTTGAAGGCCGCAAGGGCAAAAAGCCGCTGCCGCAGCTCAGGGGCCGTCGCCGAGGGCGTTGCCAGCAGTCCTTCAATCGTTTCCATCATTTCAGCAATGCCTTCGGGCGCAGAAGAGGGGGCCGGCACACTCCCAAGAAGCGGGCGCACACCGCAAAGTTCGCCGTCCTCTGCGCAAAGCTCAATGGCGCCCCAGGGCGCGGGCATCCGGTAGCGGTCAACGGCCACAATCGCCCTCCTTTTGCTGACGGGCGGCTTGAAGATCGCTGTCCCACAGGCCGCGCGGCATGGGAAAGGAGACGTTTTCCTCGTCTCCGGGCTGGGTTGTGACCGTCAAATCCGGCGCATGGCGCTTGAGCGCATCAATGACGCCCTGAACAAGAAATTCAGGAGCCGAGGCGCCGGCGGTGATGCCGATGGTTTGAACGCCTTCGAGCCACGCCTCCTCGAGGTCGGCTGCGGTGTCAATGAGCTTGGCGGGACACCCGTTGCGCTCGGCCACCTCCCGCAGGCGGTTGGAGTTGGAGCTTGTGACCGAGCCCACCACGAGTACAAGGTCGCAGGCGCCGGCCAGGCGCTTGACCGCATCCTGGCGGTTTTGCGTGGCGTAGCAGATGTCGTTTTTCTTGGGGCCGGCAATCGACGGGAACTTCTTTTTCAAGGCGCCGACCAGGTCAGCTGCGTCGTCGACCGAAATCGTGGTCTGCGTGACGTAGCTCAAGTTGCCGGCCTCGGGCGCCAGATCGAGCGCCTTCACCTGCTCGGCCGACTCCACCAGATAAATGCCCTCGTCAATCTGCCCCATCGTGCCTTCCACTTCGGGATGCCCGGCGTGGCCGATCATGATGATCTTTCTGCCGTCGGCGTGCAGCTTCACCACCTGGCGGTGCACCTTGGTCACCAGCGGGCAGGTTGCGTCAAAAATCCGCAGCGGGCGCTTGGCGGCCTCCTCGGCAACGCTCCTGGGCACGCCGTGCGCCGAAAAGATGAGCGTTGCGCCGTCGGGGACCGACGCCAGATCGTCGACAAACACCGCCCCCTTGGCCTTGAGCTCCTCCACGACTGTGCGGTTGTGCACGATCTCGTGGCGCACATACAAAGGAGCGCCGTAGACCTCGATTGCGCGGGAGACGATTTGAATGGCGCGTTTGACGCCCGCGCAAAAGCCGCGGGGCTGGGCAAGGATGACTTTCATGGACGAAAACTGTGATTGATGCTGTGCGCCATTATCGCAAAAGACGACGCCCGGGGCGTGCAACAAGGCGGCGAAGGCCTTTGATTTTTCCTGCAAATTCAGTACAATGCCGCTCCGCGACAGTCGGGCGCACTCTTTAACACGGTGCGCTCCTGCAAAGAATCTTTGCCATGATGCTTGGCAAGGATTTCTTTTTGTCGTATAATCACATTCTTTCGGATTTCGCGCTCACGCTTTTGATTGAAACGGCGAAGCGTGAAGCGTTTTAACTTTTTACTAATTACGGGAGTTAGCGATGGCACGAGTGTGTCAAGTCACCGGCAAGTCGCCGATGGTCGGCCATCTAGTCTCGCACGCGAACAACAAGACCAAGCGTCGTTTCATGCCGAACCTGCAGTATCGTCGCTTCTGGGTCGAGAGTGAAAACCGTTGGGTCCGCCTGCGTTTGACGACGGCCGGCCTGCGCACTGTCGATAAAGTTGGTATCGATGCGGTTCTCGCGGATCTCCGCGCCCGCGGCGAAATCTAATATCGGAGATTGAACCATGGCAAAGGGTGCACGCGAAATTATCAAGATGGAATCGACTGCCGGTACCGGCTACTTCGTCACCACGACGAAGAACAAGAAGAATTCC
>CALXOY010000095.1 GCA_944390145.1 uncultured Duodenibacillus sp. | reverse complement strand
TTTTTCGCCCGCTGCTGCGAAGGCCGCGGCCGGCGCCTGGGAGAGCGTGCCGGTGGTGACGGTCACCAATCTTGCCGCGAGCATCGTCGAGCTGCGCGACGCGGGCGTCATGGTGGTGGGAACGGCGGGCGAGGCCGAAAAGACGATCTACGAATTCGATCAGAAGCGCGCCTTTGCCTGGGTGCTCGGCGCAGAAGGCGAGGGGCTGCGGCAGCTCACGCGCAAGCGCTGCGACGCCCTGGCGAAGATTCCGATGTTCGGCGCCGTCGACAGCCTCAACGTTTCGGTGGCAACCGGCGTGTGCCTTTTTGAAACCGTGCGCCAGCGCCAGGTCTAGCAAAGGTCGGGGGATGCACGCACAAGCGGCGCCTCATTGCGGGCGCCGCGCGCTTTTTCGCGGGTGCTTTTTCAGGCCGCCGGCACTTCCGCCACGGCTTCGATTTCCACAAGGCAGCCGAAATGCAGCGTCGTGGTGGATACGATCACGCGGCCGGGCTTGTGGTCGCCGAAAAAGGCGGCGTACTCCTCGTTGATCGGCCCCCAGTAGTTCACGTCCGGCGTATAGATGCGGCAGAAGACGACGTTCTTGCGCGCAAGGCCCGCAGCCTTCAGCACGCGGTCGACGTTTTTGAGCGCAAGCTGCGTGTGCTCGCGGATGCCGCCCTTGCACACTTCGCGGGTGTCGGGGTCGATCGAAAGCTGCCCCGACACATAAAGCGTGCCGTTGGAGATGACGCCTGCGCTGTAGTGGCCCTTGTTCTCCCCTTTGAAGTCCGGTGTGATGATCTGCATGGGATGAGTCCTTTTTCGTGCTCGAAACGTGCGCCGGGATCCAAACGCTCCCGCGGCGCTCTCAACCGGCGATTGTAGCGGTCCGGCCGCGATTTTCGTTTTGGAAAAAGATACCTTGCAACGTACAATTACGGCACACTTTTGACTTCGGCTGCACGGCCTGCGGCAGACCGGAGGTTTTTGCATTTTCAAAGCCCACCAATGACTCCTCGACTTCGGCTCAGCCACATCACAAAGGCTTATCCGGGCATCGTTGCCAATGACGACATCTGCCTGGAGGTGCTCCCCGGGGAGGTGCTTGCCATCCTTGGCGAAAACGGAGCCGGCAAGCCCACCCTCATGAAAATCATCTTCGGCTCGGTGACGCCCGACAAGGGGACGGTTGAGTTCGACGGCAGGCCGGTGCTCATCAAGAGCCCTTCGGAAGCCAACCAGCTCGGCATCGCCATGGTGCACCAGCACTTTGCCGTGTTTGAAACGCTCACCGTGGCGCAAAACGTCATTCTGGGCATCGCCGAAAAGATTTCCCCCGTCGAGTGCGCCGATCGCATCCGCTCCCTGGGCGAGCGCTACGGCATTGCGGTGGATCCGGAGGCCGTGGTGGCCGACCTTTCGATGGGCGAGCGCCAGCGCGTGGAAATCATCCGTGCGCTGATGAGCAATCCCAAGCTTCTGATTCTCGACGAGCCCACTTCGGTGTTGACGCCGCAAGCCGTGCGCAAGCTCTTTGAAACATTGAAGAAACTTGCCGCCGAAGGCGTCTCGATTCTTTTCATCTCCCACAAATTGGACGAAATCCGCGAGCTTGCCGACCGCTGCACCATTTTGCGCGCAGGCCGCGTGATCGAGACGGTCAATCCCAAGGAAAAGACCGAGGATGATCTCGCGCGCCTCATGATCGGCAAGGAGCCCCCGAAGCTTTTGACGTCGACAAGCGCGCCGGGCGACATTGCGCTGGAACTCAAGGACCTGTCGCTTGACGGCGGGCACCATGTCACGGGGCTCTCGCATGTGCGGCTTGCCGTGCGGGCCGGCGAAATCGTGGGCATTGCCGGCATCTCCGGCAACGGCCAGTCGCGGCTTTTGGGCGTGTGCATGGGAGAACTCAAGCAAAACGCCGGTTCGGTCATGCTTTTTGGCGAAGCCGTCGATGAGCTCGATCCCGCCGAGCGCCGCGCAAAAGGCCTGCGCTATGTGCCCGAGCAGCGTCTCGGACACGGCTCGGTGCCGGAATTTTCGCTGGTGGACAACACCCTTTTGACCGGCAACGACTTTCAGAAAAAGGGCTTCATCAAGCTCACGGAAGCTGAAAAGTTCACAAAGCTTGTGATCGAGCGCTTTCATGTCACCCCGCCCAACCCCCGGGGGGCGGCAAGAAGCTTTTCGGGCGGCAATTTGCAGAAGTACATCGTCGGCCGCGAGATTCTGAGTTCGCCCGGCGTGCTCATCGTCGATCAGCCCACCTGGGGTGTTGACGTGGGGGCGGCCACGGTGATTCACAACTCCCTGATGCGGCTGAGAAGCGAAGGGGCGGGCATTTTGGTGGTGAGCGAAGAAATCGACGAGCTCTTTGCCATCTGCGACCGCATCGCGGTGATGTACCGCGGCTGCCTGTCGCCCGCCGTGCCCGTGAGCGCCATGACAACCGAGGAGCTCGGCCGCTGGATGGCGGGTCTTTGGGAGGGAAGTCCCTTCAAGCACGGACAGCCTGACGGCAAGGAGGCCTAGAAAAAATGCAATTTCCCGTTCGTTTGGTTGCCCGCAAGACGTCCGGTGCGATGGCCTGGCTCTCGCCCGTGCTGGCGCTGCTGCTCACCGTTTTGTTCGGCGCCGTTTTGTTTGCGCTGCTGGGCAAGAACCCCGCCCACGCGCTCTACGTCTTTTTGATTGCGCCCCTTGAAACCCTGCGCGGGTGGGGCGAGATCGGCGTGAAGATGACGCCGTTGCTGTTGTGCGCCGCGGGTCTCGTGGTCTGCTTTCGCGCAAGCATCTGGAACATCGGCGCCGAGGGGCAGTTCATCGCCGGCGCCATTGCAGGCGGCGCGGCCGCCCTGGCCTGCCCGGAATCCGCCGGCCACTGGTACCTCGTGGTGGTGCTGTTGGCGGGCGCTGCGGGCGGAGCCGTCTGGGGCGGCATCACGGCGCTTTTAAAGGACCGCTTCAACGCCAACGAAATCCTTGTTTCGCTCATGCTCGTGTATGTCGCGCAGTTTGCACTGGCCTACTGCGTGCAGGGGCCGCTGCAGGACCCCGAGGGCCTGGGCTTTCCGCAGTCGGCGCTCTTTGCGTCCGCGGCGAGCATGCCGCTCATTGCCCCGGGCACGCGCCTGCATCTGGGCTTTGTGCTTGCCCTGATCGCAGCGCTTGTGATCGAAGTGATGATGGCGCGCATGTTCATCGGCTTTCAGCTCAAAGTCTCGGGCATGGCGCCGCTTGCGGCCAAGTATGCGGGCTTTAGGCCAAGAAGGCTTCTGTGGGTCTCGATGCTCATTTCGGGCGGCCTGGCGGGTCTTGCGGGTGTCGCGGAAGTCGCGGGTCCCGTGGGGCAGCTCACGCTCAACATCAGCCCGGGCTACGGCTTTGCGGCCATCATCGTGGCGTTTGTGGGGCGGCTCTCGCCCGCAGGCTGCATTCCGGCCGCCTTTGTGATGGCGCTCTTTTATCTGGGCGGCGAACTCGGCCAGTCGCGCCTGGGACTGCCGAGCTCCATTACGGGCGTCTATCAGGGAATGCTGCTTTTCTTCCTGTTGGTCTGCGATTCGCTCATCTTCTTTAAGCCCGTCTGGCAGGGCTTTAAGGAACGCACGCTGTAAAAGGGGGCTTAAATGGATGCAAGTGTTGTTGCTTCGGTGATTGCGGCCACCCTGAACGCGGGCACGCCGCTTCTGATTGCCGCCATCGGCATTCTGATTCATGAAAAAAGCGGCGTCCTGAATCTGGGCGTCGAAGGCATGATGCTGATGGGCGCAGTGACGGGCTTTGCCGTGACCTATACGACGGGCAGCTTTGCGCTCGGGTTTCTCGCGGGCGCCGGCGCAGGGCTCCTGATGGCGGCCCTTTTCGGCTTTTTCACGCTCGGGCTTTACGCCAACCAATATGCCGCGGGTCTTGCGCTCTCGCTTTTTGGCACGGGACTATCGGCTTTTGTGGGGCAGCCTTTCCAGGGGATGGCGCTTGCCGAGCGCGCGGCTACCGGCATCCCGGGGCTGGAGGCGATTCCGTTTCTGGGCGAAGCGCTTTTTTCCTCGCACCTTTTTGTCTACCTCTCGTGGCTCGGCCTTGCAGCCGTGGGCTGGTTTCTCTACAAGTCCCGTCCGGGGCTGATGCTGCGCGCCGTGGGCGAGTCGCCAACGGCGGCCTACGCCCTGGGCTACAACGTGCGCACGATCCGCTTTTGCGCCGTGCTGTTCGGAGGCTTCATGTCGGGTCTGGCCGGCGCCTACCTGTCGCTTGTCTACACGCCCCTGTGGGCGGAGGGGATGACGGCGGGCCGCGGCTGGATTGCGCTTGCGCTCGTCACCTTTGCCACGTGGCGCCCGGTGCGCGTCGTGCTCGGCGCCTATTTGTTCGGCGGCGTCATGATGCTGCAGTTCAACATGCAGGCAATGGGCATCGGCATTCCTTCGCAGATCATGTCGATGACGCCGTATCTGGCGACCATCCTCGTGCTGATTCTCATCAGCCGCAACCCGAAGTGGATTGCTTTGAACGTGCCGGCAAGCCTTGGCAAGACGTTTCATCCGCGATCCTGATAGAGTGTCTTCATCCCTTTTTTTTCTTTCTTTTTGAGGTTGCCCATGGCATTTCAAAAGTACGCATTCGCGCTTGCTGCGGCCGGGTGTCTGGTTCTTTCCGGCTGCGGCGACAAGACCGAAGAACCTGCTGCTGCGCAGAAAACCGCAGCCGCTGCGCCGGCCAAAAGCGAGCCCCTGAAGGTGGCCTGGGTCTACCCGAGCCCGCGCGCTGAAGAAGGCTGGTCCAAGCAGCATGAAGAGGCGCGCGAACTCATTGAAAAGAAGTTCGGCGACAAGGTGCAGACGCAGGTGGTCGACAACATCACGACCACGGTGGACGCCGAACGCGTGATCCGCGATTTGGCCGTGCAGGGCAACAAGCTCATTTTTGCAACGAGCTTCTCCTTCATGAATCCTGCTTTGAAGGTGGCCAAGGAATTTCCGGATGTGAAGTTTGAAAGCTGCACGGGCTATAAGACCGCAGCAAACTTCACCAACTACAACGCACGCTTTTATCAGGCCCGCTACCTCGCCGGCAAGCTTGCCGCCGCCATGAGCCAGAGCGGCCGCCTGGGCTATGTCGCCGCCATGCCGATTCCGGAGGTGCTGCAGGGCATCAACGCCTACACGCTGGGCGCGCAGACCGTGAACCCGAACGTGCAGGTGTCTGTTGTTTGGACCAACACCTGGTATGACCCGGGCAAGGAAGGCGACGCCGCCAATACGCTGATCGGCCAGGGCTGCGACGTTCTCACGCACCACACCGACTCCACTGCGGTGCCTGCCACGGCTGAGTCCAAGGGCGTGAAGGTGATCAGCTATCACTCGGCCATGACCAAGACTGCTCCCAAGCAGTTGATCGGCGCCGTGACGCACCATTGGGACGAGTACTACACGCACCGCATTCAGGAAATGCTTGACGGCAAGTGGAAGGTCGAGCCTGTCTGGGGCGGCGCGGAGCTGCACATGGTAAGGCTTTCGGCGATCACTCCCGCTGCACCCAAGGCTGTTGTCGACGACATCAACGCCGTCTATGCCAAGATGGAAAAGGGTGAGTTCAACGTCTTCACCGGTCCGATCGTGGATAACGAAGGCAAGGTGCAGATTCCGGAAGGCAAGTCCGCCGACGACAAGATGCTCAACACGATGAACTACTTTGTGAAGGGCGTAGTCGGCAAGGTGCCCAACGGCTAGTCCGGCATTCGGCTGCATCAGAAGGACACGCCTGCGCACGGCGATCGTGCAGACGGCGTGTCCTTTTTTGTTTTGTGCTGGAAATTCCTTGAAAGTCCCGGCCGGGAGTCAATGATAAAATCGGGCAACTTTTCTTTTTCCGATTTTTCCACCTATTTGTTAAGAGGCTCGTGATGGCATTCCAAAAGATTGCACTTGCCATGGCCGCCGCTGCCTGCCTGGCGCTTGCCGGCTGCGGTGACAATTCTTCCGAACCCGCCGCCAAGAAGGCTCAGGCTCCCGCCGCTTCCTCCACGTCTTCGGCGCCGCTCAAGGCCGCTTGGCTGTACCCGAGCCCGCGTGCTGACGAAGGCTGGTCCAAGCAGCACGATGAGGCTCGCGAACTGGTGCAGAAGAAGTTTGGCGACAAGATCAAAACGCAGTATGTGGAAAACGTGACGACGCTTGCCGACGCCGAGCGCGTGATCCGCGACCTTGCCGCCCAGGGCAACAAGATCATCTTTGCAACGAGCTTTGAGTACATGAATCCGGGCCTGAAGGTCGCCAAGGAATTTCCGGATGTGAAGTTCGAGCACTGCACGGGCTACAAGACCGCGGACAACTTCAACTACTACAACGCGCGCTTTTATCAGGCGCGCTACCTCGCCGGCAAGCTTGCCGCCTCCATGAGTAAGGACGGCCACCTCGGCTACGTGGCCGCCGTGCCGATTCCCGAAGTGCTCCAGGGCATCAACGCCTACACGCTGGGCGCGCAGACCGTCAACCCGAACGTGAAGGTCGACGTGGTGTGGACGAACACCTGGTATGACCCGGGCAAGGAGGCCGACGCCACCAATACGCTCATCGGCCAGGGCTGCGACATCATCACGCACCACACCAACTCCCAGGCGGTGGCCTCCACGGCCGAATCCAAGGGCGTGAAGGTGATCAGCTACCACTCTGTGATGAAGCAGGCCGCTCCCACGCAGTTGATCGGCGCTGTGACGCACCACTGGGATGAGTACTACGCCAAGCGCATCCAGGCTGTTTTGGACGGCACGTGGAAGGTTGATCCGGTCTGGGGCGGCGCCGAGCTGCACATGGTGCGCCTCTCGGGCATTTCACCTGACGCACCCAAGGCTGTGGTTGACGATATCAACGCCGTCTACGCCAAGATGGAAAAGGGTGAGTTCAACGTCTTCACCGGTCCGATCCTTGACAACGAAGGCAAGGTGCAGATTGCTGAAGGCAAGGCTGCCGACGACAAGATGCTCACCACGATGAACTACTTCGTCAAGGGCGTGACCGGCAAGGTGCCGTCCAACTAATCGCCGTCATACAAGGCCGGGCGCTTGTCCGGTCCGACTGGCAGAGCCCGCCGCGTGCGGGCTTTTTTGCGCCCGTGAAAAAGGTGGAAAGCAAGCCGAACAACGACAAGTGTTCCCATTCTGCACATGGAGTTTCCTTGATTAACAGATTGATTTCAAAGGAAAAAATTTAAAGAGCGCCGCTAAAAGAGTGTTGATTGATATTAATCAAGACTTTTCGAAGGGGGGGGGTAGCCTGCACATTGGAGTGTCCCCGCGCGCTCTTTGTTTTGATTATGGAAAGGCGAAAATTATGAACAAAGCATTCAAGGTTCTCTGGAGCAGATTCCGCAACTCCTACGTTGTTGCTTCTGAAGCAACGGCATCCCGCGGCAAGGCAGGCAAGGCGGTGAAGACCGCGGTAGCGGTGGCCGCGGCGCTGACGATGGCAGGGGTGGCCCAGGCTGAAACCACCATTAACAATGACAGCTTTGGGAAAGTCGAAGATGGCAAAATCGACACCACTAAATTCATTTCCGGCGGCGATGAGGAAAAAATCAATATTCAGACGACGGGGAGCGCAACGAATCTGCTGAACGCCTTGGGAAGCGGGGATTTGAGTCAAATCCTGCCCGCTCTTGGTACAGGCAATGGTGTGACGCTGGTTGGATTTGCCGGTGGGGAGAATTTTGTTGACGGAGGAACCAAGGATATTCTTGGAAGGGTCGGAATGCTGATCCCAGACATTGGGAGGGTAAGCAACCATTTAAGTCAATTCGTTTCTGAAGAGTCTTCTGAAGCGAATTCAAAAGTTGAAAAGGTAGTTTCTGGAAATAAAGATATCACAATTGGTGGTGAAGAGTCAGAACCGCTGATGATAGCTTCAGTAAGCGCAGATAGGCTGATTAATATGGGCTCTTCAGCATCTATCTTTGGAACTAGTTTAACTGATGGCAACTACAAGGGTTATGAAATTTCTTTAACTCGTAAGGGCAATGTAGATCTCGAAGTCGCTTCTGGAAACTTGTTTGGTTTGGTTGGGGGAAGCTCTGCGATCAACGTCAGTGGCTTGCAGCTAAGTATGCTCCAAGATTCCCTCGGGGGAATAAATGCCGAACTGGCTGCAGGGTCTACTTCTGTCACAATTGATGGAAAAGTAGGGATTGACTTAAGCGGCTCTACGAACGCTGCTGGTGTATTTACTTCCGGTTCAGCCATTGCTCTTGGCGGAACAGCGAATTCCACAATTACTGAAGGCTCCGTACTGAATATCAGTTCTGGGCATACCGAAGGTCATAACCTCTCTGGGCTGACTGTAGGTGCATTTGGCGGTGGCCTGGCTGCTACTACTCTCAATGGCACAGCTACAGCGACAACAAACGGCAAAACCGAAATCACTATCAGTGGAAACTCTGTTGCGGTAGGAACCTTTGGCTCCGGCGCAGCTTTGTCTACGGAGCTGCAGGGAACCATCTGGAATACCATCAAAGGTTTGAGCTTAGGTGATTTAACGATTGGTGACAACATTCATCCGTCTGATTTAGATGAGGGTTTTACTGAAGATGACTCCCCGTTGCTGGTCAACGGCGGTGCAGCAAAAGTTGTTTCCGGAGACATCGATATTTCTGCGACTGGGAATGCCGTCACTGTAGCTTTAGCGGGCGGCGGTGTTGCTGCTGCTTCATCCGGTGGAAATGGCGGCAAGGCAGCGGCGTCTGTTGAAACTGGCAACATCACGATTACACTTGGAGACAAGGACACCCCAGTTCTCAGCCAAGATAACAGGATGGATCTTCAAACGACTGCTTCTACGCTTGTAAGCGCTATAAGGCCAGTGCTGGGAGATGTTTCAGTTGACGGTGTTCTGGGGCTTACGGATGACGTGACGCAAGCGGTGACGGATTCTCAGAATAAATACCAAGGTGCCCACGTCGGCACCGTTGGTGGAAGCATTGTCATAGCCCGCATGCCGAGTGGTAAAGCTAATACGACGGCTACCGCTGAGGCTACGTCGGAAAATGTCACTATCTACCTCAACGGAGGTTATAACGTTGCTACGCTTGGCGGCGGCATGACGATTGCAACTGGCTACCATGAAGCTGTTGATACTTACGCAAGATCCACTGTCAAATCAACAGCTATTAATATAAATGGCGGTGATAACGTACTTGTGATGGCTGGTGGCGCTGCTTACGCTACGGGCGATACAAAGGGTATGGATAAGCCCTCTTCAGAGGTGGAATCCACATCAATAGTCACAGGAAACGCGGCTGTTAATGTAAATGGTGGCACAGTAGATGGCATTTTTGGCGGTGGTCTGGCTATCGACGATACGGGGGCCGCAAATGAGAATGCAACTGCAAATGTTGGCAGCGTTACCATCAACATCTACGGCGGTACCATCAATGCAGCTGATCCCTCGCCCTTGGCTAAGATTGCTGAGGGGGTGAGCGCAGGAGCTCCAACTAACGGAACATACGTTGACGACACCGCGGATCTTCTTGCTAAGGATCTGACTAAAGCTGCCATCGTTGGTGGCGGCATTGCAACGGGTGCCGGAGCGAAGGCTGATGTAGAAGGAAGTGTAACCATCAACTTGTGGGATGCTTCTAATGTAGAGGGGACTCCCGTTATTGAAGGAAATGTCTATGCCGGCGGCGCAGCAACGCTCGGAGGCAAGTCCTATGTGAAAGAAGCCCTAATCAGTCTCAACGGAGCAACCGTTAACGGCGATATTTACGGCGGTGGTTTGGTTGGCAGCCCGCGCAACAACTCTTTTGATGGAGCAACAGAGTACGCTGAGGCGTCAACCACAGTCGACACAGTCACGATTGATCTGGCTAAAGGCTCGGTGAACAACGTGTACGCCGGCGGGTATACGTACGAGGGTTCCGAAGGCGTTACAAACACGGTCGGAGTAGCCAACATCAACCTGAGCTCCGCAGTCAAACTGAATGGCAACATCGATGGCTCCGGTGCGACAACCTCCACCCTGACCTTTAAGGATGGATATGACTTCGAAACGACGCAAACCGTCAAAGGCTTCAACGTCATTCAGGCCAACGGTTTGACGACGGATCTCAACTATGAATTCGCTGACGATAAAGACGTAACCAAAGTTCTCGGCACGGGCGCAGTTGAGTTTTATTCTCTGAGCAGCACTGACGGAAAAACTCTACAAGTTGGCGATGCTGCTGAAGGAGCAGGTCTTGCCGTCATCACCGGGGAAGCTTTGGGCACCGGGTTCGAAGGTCTGACCATGCAGATCGACAACGGCATGCTGGCTTTCAACACTGACGGCAACACAGCTGAAGATGTCGCCGCGTCTGCTCCGACAACGGCCGCGGCCAAGGCTTATTTCACTGGTGCGGTGAACGTTGGAAACAATAAGGTTCTCGTTGGTGATGTCAAAGAAAGCAGCGCGTCTGAATCTGGCGTTTACGTTGGCTCCAACGGCATGCTCATCGCTGATGCTGCAGTAAATACAAAGGTCGAGAATTTAACCAGCTTTGAGGAAGGCGCCACCATCCACTTCGCGCATGTGGATGAGGCCGATGGAACGACGGTAACGATCGGAACGGGTGACGTTTCGAATGTTGCCACTTCCGTTGACAACGTGCTTTACGAAGCTTCGCTGCAAGAAGGCACGACCAATACCTACACTTTCTCCAAGCGCCAAGATCTTGCATCCGTCGGCCTTGACGGCACCAACACCGGCTTCCTGGAGGACCTCAACAATCATCCGGACAATCCTGGCGCTGAATACATCTCCCAGTTCCTGGATCAGACCAACACGTCCGTCAACAACGGCAACCGCGCACAGCAGATCAACGCTGCCATGAACCTTGCCGCAGCGGCCGGCGTTCAGACGATGGCCATCGACGGCACGATGATTGGTGTGGAAGCAGCCAACAAGCGCGCATCCATCATCAACAACTTCGTTGACGGCGGTGTGCTCTTTGCCGAGATCTCGGGCAGGCACTCTGAAGTGGGCGGCGACTCGGGCTTCGGTGAAATCGAAGCAGATCTGGGCGGCATCGTCGTGGGCGGTGAATACACCACCAACGACTGGACGTTCGGTGCGTTGGCCAACCTCGGCACCGGCTCGGTAGATGGCCAGGGCGACAACTCCGGCGTTGAAAACGATGTCGATTACTACGGCATCCAGGCATACGTCGGCAAGCGTTTCGGCCAGTTCAACCTGGTTGGCCAGATCGGCTACTTGATGAGTGAAAACGACATCTCCCAGAAGACGATCGGCCACAACACGGCTGACGTGGATGCTGATGTCTGGACGGTGGGCCTCAGAGGCGAATTCCGCTTTGACGTGACCGACAACAGCCGCCTGGTTCCGTACATCGGCCTCAACTACCTGCGCGTGAGCACGGACGGCTACCACACCTCCGCCGGCGTGAAGGTTGACGATGTCGATCAGAACCTGTGGACGATGCCGGTTGGCGTGAAGTACGCCGGCGACATGCAAACCGCCTCGGGCTGGACCTGGACGCCGTCTGTTGACGTTGCCTATATCCCGGCCTTCGGCGATGACGACGTTGACGCCACCACCGACGTGGGCGCTCGCGGAAGCACCACGATGGATGTCTGGGCCGACAGCGTTGCACGCATGAAGTTCGGCATCAGGGCCAACAAGGACAACTTTGGAATCGGTCTTGAAGCCGGTGCCGCTGCTGGCTCCGACGACTTCACCGAGTACTTCGGACAAGTCCGTGTTGACTATCGCTTCTAAGAGTTGACGGCTTCTCCGGCAAGACCGAAAGGTTTTGCCGGAGAAGATCAAGCTGCAGAATGCAAGTCGGGAAGGCAGTCTTTCTTGGGCTGTCTTCCCGCTTCCGTCTTTGGACAGTTGAAAAAGAAAACCTTCGCTTGAAGGACGTCTCTTAAGACACGCTCTCCACTGCCGCCATCGCCCGGTTGAGGCTGTCCAAGAGAAGGGTGCGGTGCCGTTCATCGGCAACGGTCCCCACGTAGGCGCGAATGAGCTCAGCCGTCTGCCAGCGCTTGGTGGAGGAGATCCCCAGCATGGCCTTGACAGCGGAGGTAAAGAGCACGTCGCGGCAGTCGGCGCCTTGCGGTAGAACGGGAGTGGTGGTGATGCGGCGCGCCTCCTCTTCAATGGCAAAAAGCATCGGAAAGAGAACGCCTGCGGGAAGGCGCTGCGCCGCTTCCGTGGAAAACTCCGAGAGCTTCTTCAAGTAGTGGTCGATGTTAGTCGGCAGAAAAGAGGCAAGCGTGGGTTTTAAGGCGTCTTCGCGCAGCCGGTCGGAGAGCTCGCGCAGGACAGAGAGCATCGTGCGGGCGAAGCTCTCGGCAAGCGCCCGGGGCGGCGTGCCGGGAAGCGCACGGATGAGAAGCTCACCTTTTTGCGTGTCGGTGAGCAGACACTCGTAGAGCATCTGCTGCACCTTTTCGGCCGGCAGGCTCTGCACAGCGTCCTGAAGTGCTTCCCGGTACCCGTAGTGATCCATTGCGCCTTATGCCTTGCGGCTGCTGGAGCGGTTGCGGGCGGCGGGACGGGTGGAAGCCGACTCCGGCACATCCTCCGCGCCTTCAGCACTGGCTTCTGCCTTGACGGCGGCCTTTCTCGGACGGCCGGGCGAGCGGTGCGCCACAGCGCTCGGCGCAATCTGCAGGTTCTGCACGAGGCGGCTTGCGAGGTCACCCACGGCGGCAGGCTCTTCCTTGGGCTGCGGATCCTTTGCCGCATCTGCCGGCTTGGCAGGTGCC
>CALXOY010000094.1 GCA_944390145.1 uncultured Duodenibacillus sp. | reverse complement strand
GGGCATCAACCGCGTCGTCTACGACGTCTCGGGCAAGCCGCCCGCCACAATTGAGTGGGAATAAGCGGAAAGCTTTTTCGGGTTTTAAAGCAGCCGGCGCAAAAGTTCATCCTTTTGCGCCGGTTTTTTCGGCTGCAGCAAAACACGCGCTACGCATTCCGGCTGAGTTTTTTGTCCTGCGGCTCGACTAGAATCGAGGGAAATGCGCCGGCGGGCAATGCCAGCCGGCCGTCATGCAATTTAGAAGAGAAAGGACACGCCATGTACCTCAAATCCTCCCGCCTTGTCGAAGGCTCGCTCATGCAGCCTGAACAGTCGCTTACGGGCGGCAATGTCTCGCCCGACCTTTCCTGGGGCGATTTTCCGCCGGAAACAAAGAGCTTTGCCGTCACCTGCTTTGATCCGGATGCCCCCACGGGCTCAGGCTGGTGGCATTGGGTCGCGCTTGACATCCCCGCATCGGTGACGTCGCTTGAAGCCGGCGCAAAGCTTCAGGCGCCTGCGCGGGAGCTTGCAACCGACTACGGTACCCGCGGCTACGGTGGCGCCTGCCCGCCCTCCGGCCACGGCATGCACCGCTACATCTTCACGGTGTGGGCGCTGCCCGTTGAAAAGCTTGAGCTGCCTGACTCCGCCACGGCCGCCAACGCAGGCTTCATGCTCAACGCCATGGCTCTTGCAAGCGCCAAAATCACCGCCACCTACGTGACGCCCTGACCGCCCTTTGGCAGCCTGGACAAAGGCGCACCATCCCTGCGGGGAAAACCTCAAACCCCGCAGAATTGAGTGCGCCTTCAAAAAAACATTTTGAAAACAGGGAATAACAATGAGTGCAGAAACCTCTGATCTGCAGCGCCCGGTGATGAACCCCAAGGAAAAGCGCATGCAGACAATTCAAGCCGTGCTCTACGTGCTGGCGATTGTGCTCGGCCTGGTTAACGGCTTTTACGGATCGGAAATCTGGATTCAGACGGGCGAATTCATTTCGACCATCTTCATCCGGCTCTTTCGCTTCATCGCCGTGCCGATCATTGCCGTATCGATCATCGCCACACTTTCGCAGATTTCCAAGTCCACCGAGTCCGGCCGCATTTTCCGGCACAGCGTCTTTTACACGCTTCTTACCACCATTCTTGCGGCCACGCTTGCCGCGGTGCTCTTTGAGCTTTACGCGCCGGCAAACGTCACGCTCACCAATGCCGATGAAGCCGCGCAGGCCGTGGCCGGCATCAAGGGCAAGAGCTACTTTGACTACATCACCTCGGTGGTGCCCGACAACGCTATTGCACCGTTTTTGTCGGCCAACGTGCTCTCCGTGCTGATCATCGCCGCCGCCGTGGGCATCGCCATTGCCAAGCTCCCGCAGGACAGCCGTGAGCAACGCGTGCTGATGGCCTTTTTCGGCGGCCTGCAGTCGGTGCTTTTTACACTGGTGAGCTGGATCATCATGGTTCTGCCCGTGGGCATCTTCGGCTTTTTCACTGTGCTTGCAAAGGAAATCAACGCGGGCGTGGCCGTCGGCGGCCTTGGCACATACTTTGCCACCGTGCTTACCGCCAACTTCGTGCAGATGCTCATTGTCCTGCCGTGCCTGCTGCTCATCCGCGGCATCAACCCCTTGAAAGTCTTCAAGGGGATGCTGCCGGCGCTCACAGTCGCCTTCTTTTCCAAATCTTCAGCGGGCACCCTGCCCGTGACCATGCGCTGCTCGGAAACCAACCTCGGCGTCAAGGAAAGCGTCTCGCGCTTTGTGCTGCCGATGTGCACCACGATCAATATGAACGGCTGCGCGGCCTTCATCTTGATCACCGTCGTTTATCTGCTGCAGAACTCCGGCGTTGACATCACCTGGTCGACGCTTGCCGTCTGGATTGTGATCTCCACCATTGCAGCCGTGGGCAACGCCGGCGTTCCGATGGGGTGCTTCTTTTTGTCAGCAAGTCTTCTTGCCAGCATGAATGTGCCGATTCTGCTGATGGGCGTAATCCTGCCGTTTTATGCCGTGATCGACGCCATTGAAACGACGCTCAACGTCTGGAGCGACTCCAACGTGGCCGTACTCGTGCACAAGGACCTGTACGGAGATATTTGACGCCATGCATTGACCTGCGTCTAGCTTTCTAAGCCAAAGCGATAAAAAAAAGACAGGTAAAATTCCAAGGATTGTGCGGCAGTGGCTCGCCACTGCCGCCTCTTTTTTCCGCCTTCAGGCCGTCCGAGCCGCCCCAACCCGCATAAGATAAGAACACAACAACGATGTTTTCCAATCCCACTGCCGTCACCTTCACCGGCTACATGATTCTGATGGTGGTGCTGGGCTTTGTTGCCTGGCGCTACACGCGCAACTTTAATGATTACATTCTCGGCGGACGCAGTCTGGGCGGCATTGTGACGGCGCTTTCCGTAGGCGCTTCCGACATGAGCGGCTGGCTGCTGATGGGTTTGCCCGGAGCGGTGTTCCTCTCGGGCATCTCCGAAAGCTGGATTGCCATCGGGCTTACGTTCGGCACGTTTTTGAACTGGAAGTTTGTGGCAGCTCGCCTTCGCGTCTACACCGAAGTCTCGCACAACGCGCTCACCCTGCCTGACTTCTTTACGCACCGCTTCAAAGACGACACGCGCGTGCTGCGCATCCTGGCCGCCGTCGTGATCCTCGTCTTCTTCACAATTTACTGCGCAAGCGGCGTCGTAGCTGGGGCACGGCTTTTTGAGAACACCTTCGACATGTCCTACGATCGCGCGCTTTGGATCGGCGCGGCCGCCACCATCGTCTACGTCTTCATCGGCGGCTTTCTGGCGGTGAGCTGGACCGACACCTTCCAGGCCTCCCTCATGTGCGTGGCGCTTGTGGTGACACCCATTGTCGTCATGAACGACCTCGGGGGCTTTTCAAGCGCCGTCGAGCAGGTGCGCGCGATCGACCCCAATATGGTGAACATGCTCTCGCACCAGACCTTCATCGGCGTGTTGAGCCTTGTGGCCTGGGGGCTGGGCTACTTCGGGCAACCCCACATCCTCGTGCGCTTCATGGCCGCGCGCTCGATCAAGGTGATTCCGCGCGCCTGCCGCATTTCGCTCGTCTGGATGATCTTCTGCCTTGGAGGCGCCGTCTCCGTGGGCTTTTTCGGCTCGGCCTACTTTGCCGCGCATGTGGATCAGGCGGCTCTTGTCACCGAAAACCACGAGCGCGTCTTCATCGTGCTCTCGCAGGTGCTCTTTAATCCCTGGATCGGCGGCATTCTGATGGCGGCCATTCTGGCAGCGGTGATGAGTACGCTCTCCTGCCAGCTGCTCGTGTGCTCGTCGACGCTCACGCAGGACTTCTACCGCGGCTTCCTGCGCCCGAAGGCCAATCAGTGGGAGCTCTTGTGGTTCGGCCGCATGATGGTGCTGCTCATCTCCTTTGTGTCCATTTTCATTGCCATGGATCCGCAAAGCCTGGTGCTCTCGCTGGTGAGCTACGCCTGGGCGGGCTTTGGCGCGGCCTTTGGCCCCGTGATTCTCATCAGCCTCTGGTGGAAGCGCATGAACAAGTACGGAGCCATGGCTGGCATGTTCGTCGGCGCAGCCACAGTGCTCATCTGGCACCAGTTCAACTGGTTCGGGCTCTATGAAATCGTGCCGGGCTTTGTGTTTGCAAGCATCGCGATTTTTGCAGCAAGCCTGCTCACCAAGGAGCCCGACGAGGAGATCTGCGAGACCTTTGAACGGGTGGAGGCCGAAGTGAAGGCGGGCTAAAGCCCTTCGCCTTCCCGCCTCCGACGCGCGGCCGCAGGTCTTTTTGGACGGCGGCCGCGTTCTTTTTCGAACGGCCCGCCTTTTCCTGCCCTGCGCCGCAAGAGTATCATCTTTATTCATTGATCCCGCGGCGAATCTCGCTTGCTGCGGGCTCTCCGAAATTCGTTCTTCAGAAAAAGAAAAATTCTGCGGAGGCAAAACGCAAATGCAAAAGAAACCCCTTGATTGGACCAACCTCGGCTTCGGCTATCAGCCGACGGACTACCGCTTCCAGGCCAACTGGAAGAACGGCAGCTGGGACGAAGGCGCCCTCGTCACCGACCCCAACATCACCCTCTCGGAAGCCGCCTGCGTGTTCCACTACTCGCAGAGCTGCTTTGAGGGCCTCAAGGCATACACCACCAAGGACGGCCGCATTGTCACATTCCGCCCGAACCTCAACGCCGAGCGCATGGCCAACACAGCACGGCGCCTGGAAATGCCCGCCTTCCCGGAAGACAAGTTCGTGCAGGCCGTGATTGACACGGTGCGCGCCAACGCCGCCTGGGTTCCGCCCTTTGGCACCGGCGCAACGCTCTACATCCGTCCGTTCATGATCGGCTCGGGCCCGCAGATCGGCGTCGCCCCTGCCCATGAGTTCATCTTCCGCGTCACCGTGATGCCGGTGGGCGCCTACTTCAAGGGCGCCGTGAAGCCCCTGAAGGTGCGCATCTCCGACTACGACCGTGCTGCTCCCCGCGGCACGGGCCATGTGAAGGCGGGCCTCAACTACGCCATGAGCCTTTATCCCACGATGGAGGCGCACCGCGAGGGCTATGCCGAAAACATCTACCTCGATCCGGCCACGCGCACCTACATTGAAGAGGCAGGCGGCGCCAACGTCATCTTCGTTGACAAGGACAACAACCTCATCGTTCCGAAGTCCGCTTCGATCCTGCCTTCCATCACCCGCCGTTCGCTCGTCTATGTGGGCGAACACTATCTGGGCTTGAACGTAATCGAACGCCCGGTGGCGCTCGAAGAGGTGAAGGACTTCAAGGAAGCCGCCCTCTGCGGCACGGCCGCCGTGCTCGCCCCGATCGGCGAAATCCACACCAAGGACGGCGTCATCGCACTGCCCTCCGGCATGGAGAAGATGGGCGAAATCTCGGGCAAGCTGCGCGAGACGCTCACCGGCATCCAGGCCTGCGAGATTGAAGCCCCCGAAGGCTGGGTGGTTGAAGTCTGCAAGGAAAGCGACTGCGAATAATCCAAGCCCCCTTTAATCTGAAAATCCCCGCCGGCCGTGCGCGTCGTCGGGGATTTTTTTCGCGTTGCGGCCGGCTTTTTTCCTGCGCAGGCGCGCTGCAGGACTTTTTCCCAGTGCTAGTCTTTTTGCACACCGGCCTTTGCGCCAGACTTTCGTTTTATGGAGAATCAACATGCCATACAGTTTCGACCGGTTCTTCATCAACGGTCTTTGGGTCGAACCGAAAACAAGCGACACGATCGCCCTGGAAAATCCCGCCACGCGCGAGGTATTTACGCATGTGCCTGCGGCCTCGCCTGCAGACGCCGTCAGCGCCATCGAGGCGGCTAGCGCCGCGCAGCCCGCCTGGGCGGCCGTGTCCCTGGATGAACGCATCGCCCTGATGCAAAAGGCGCTTGAAATTTTCAAAACGCACCGCGAGGAGATCATCCGGCTGGAGGCGCTTGAGCTCGGCGCACCTATTTCCTATAGTGCCGTCTCGCACTGCGACTATCAGTTCACGCGCACCGCCTCCTATATTGAAGAGGCCCGCAAGGTGGCGCTGCAGGAGGAATTTGCGCAAAGCACCGTGCTGCGCGAACCCGTGGGCGTTGTCGCCTGCATCACGCCCTGGAACTACCCGCTCGGGCAGGTTGTGCAGAAAGTCATCCCGGCGCTGCTGATGGGCAACACCGTAGTCTTGAAGCCCAGCCAGCACACGCCGCTCACCAGCTTTCTGCTGATGGACGCCTTTGAGCGCGCAGACTTTCCGGCGGGCACCGTCAATCTCATCACCGGCCGCGGCGCCGCGCTGGGCGACACGCTGGCCGAGCACCCGCTCGTGGACATGATCTCCTTTACGGGGTCAACGGCGGTCGGCATAAAACTGAGCCAGAAGGCTCTCACCGGCGTCAAGCGCATTTCGCTTGAACTCGGCGGCAAGTCGCCCTTTGTCTGGCTTGAAAGCGAGGACTACAGCCCGGCCGTCAACCAGCTCTTTTCCTCGATCTTCCTGAACTCCGGCCAGACCTGCACGGCGCTTTCGCGTCTGATCGTGCCGCGCAAGGACCTCGAGCGGATTCAGGAGCTGTTACTCTCGCGGCTGCCCGAACTCACGGTGGGCGATCCGCTTGATCCCGCTACCAAAATCGGCCCGATGGCGTCCAAAGTCCAGTACGAGAAGGTGCTCTCCTACCTTGAGCTGGGTCAGAAAGAAGGCGCGACGCTTTTGTGCGGCGGCGCGGCGCCGGAAGCCGGCAGCGGCTACTTCATCCGGCCGACGATCTTCACCAACGTGAAAAACAGCATGCGCATTGCCCGCGAGGAAATCTTCGGGCCCGTGCTCTGCATCCTCACCTACGACACCGTTGATGAAGCCGTGGCCATTGCCAACGACACGCCCTACGGACTGAATGCCGCAGTCTACGGTCCGCGCGAAGCGGCGCTTGCCGTGGCCCGCCGCATCAAGAGCGGCAATGTGTACGTCAACGGAGGGCCGCGCGACGTCACCGCGCCCTTTGGCGGCTACAAGCAAAGCGGCATCGGGCGCGAGGGCGGCCGCTACGGTCTGATGGAATTCACGCAGCTAAAGGCCATCTTCGACCGTTGATTTCCCGAAATTTCCCGAGAGCTGCTGCGTTATTTTTTCAACCGTTCTGGGCAAATGCATTTTGAGAGTCGCGGCGCAGTCGATGACTTTGATGAATCAATCCTAACATTGACTTCGGAAAAATCCTGTCGTCTGCTATCGGAAAATTCCGAAGTCCGCCGCCCTGCCTTCTGCGATTTTTGTCGCATGCTCTGCGCCGTTAAGCTTTGCCGCGGCTTTGGATTGCCATAATCCATGCTTTCCGTTTTGCGTTCCATTTCGAGACATGTTGAAGAAAACCTGCCTTGCCGCGCTCACTCTGAGCTTGGTTGCCCCGCTTGCCCACGCCTCGGCCTACACAGACAAAGTCGCCGATCTGCAGGCAAAGTACGAACTCGCACTAAAGGGCGACAAAGCCGCGGCCGCCTATGTCTGCCGTGAAGGCAATCTGCCGCTGCTGAAAGTGCGCTTCATCGACCGCAGCAAACAGGTGCAGGCCTGCCGTGCGTATGCCGGCGACATTGCCGGGGATCCGGCCGTCTACCGCTGGTTCATGGAATGGTCGATGCATCTTCCCCACGAGCTCATTTCGCCCGTGTTCTCGACGCTTGCCAAGGCCGGGATTTATCCCGTCAACAAACTCAACTACCTCTTTGCCGCCTGGCTTTACGCGGAAAAGAAGAATGCCGCAGCGCTTTCCGAGGACGAGCAGACCAGGCTCTACCGCGAGTGGGTGACGGACAACTACAAGGCGGGGCACCCGGGTTTTGCCGGCCTTTATGTATTTCTAAAGACCGACAAAAGCGGAAAGAGCACGCTTTCTGAGGCTGAAATCAACGCTGTTGTCGACAATTGCCTGCAAAAGAAGGATTTTGAGTCGTTAAAGCTCTTTTATTCGCGCCTGGGCGAAGACAACTTCAACTATGTGGAAAAGAAGCTGGCGGGCAAACCCACCCATTCCGACCTTGACATCGCCCGTGCGCTCACACAGGACAAGCTCAAGCTTGCGCCCGATGCGTTTGCCGCCGTTGTGAAGTCCGCCGTTGAATCGGCGGATGCGCGCACCCTCGATTCCGAATACACGACGCTTTGCAAGATCGTGCTCGAAGCTGGCGACAAGTCTCTGCAAAAAACGCTTTTTGAAAAGATGCTTGCCTACCGGATCGATCCCGCAAAACTAGCCGGTGCAATGGACGCAAACGAGCTGCAGGCCGTCGTCAAGCCCGAATTCGGCAAAGACGGCTGGGCGGAAGCCGCCATGGCATCGGCGCTGCTTTCCAACGAAGACTATGCCCGCGCGGTCGATTACTTTGAAAAGGCGACCGCACTGGGCTTTGGCAATGAAAACATGCTCTTTAAGCTTGCCGACAGTCTCTTTTATGACGCCAAGGGCAAGGTCTCGGCAGCCGACACCCTGCGGGCCCACCGTTTTTTAGCCAAGAACTTCTTCTACCCGATCGGCGGCCTGGGCTTGAGCTTTGAGCTCTATCAGCTCGAGAAGTTCTCGCAGGCAACCGGCGACAAAACCGCCGTCGAGGGCTACTACCGCGACAAGCTTGCGCACGCTTCAAGCGCCAAGGAGGCGATGGAAGCGGCCTACCGCATCGGCAAGCACCTGGCGCAGACCAAGACTGCCGACGCCGCCCGCCTCTCCAGCCTTTTTGAAAAAACCTACGCCGACATTTCCCGGACCCGATACATCCCGGCCGACGGCGAGGATGCACTCAAAAAGCCGAGCGCCGCGCAGAGCATTGCCAACGGCTATATCGACGCCTCGCTTTTCGGCATCAACTGCGCCGAAGCAGTGAAGTGGTATGAGAGAACGCTCACGGGGCCGCTTGCCACGTCCGACGCCAAGGATCTTGCCGCGGTCTATCAAGACATGGGCCGCTGCTACCTCTGGGCGCCCGAGGGCGACGCCCTGAAGGTCGACCCGCAGAAGGCCTCCGCCGCGCTGCAAAAGGCCTATGCGCTCGTTGAAAAGGGCGACTTCCCGGTCTACCGCGGCGAGACGCCGCACACGGCGCGCATGCAGGAAATCGCAAGTCTCCTCACCGACAGTGCTTTGGCGGCCGGCAATGAAAAAGAGGCTCAGAAATGGGCCGCGGAAGCCGTCAAGCTTGACTTCGGCAAGAGCGACCTCACGGCGGCCGACACCGCCTACACGATGGGCCTTTACTTTGAGAGCAAGGGAAAGCTTGCGGACGCCGTGCGCTGGTACTCCATTCTGGGCGAAAAGAGCTCGGCGGCAAGCGACAACAACCTGGCCAACCTTTACTTCTCCGGCAAGGGCGTCAAAACCGATCCCGCACGTGCGGCAAGTCTCTACACGACGGCCTTCTGCAAGGCGCCCGACGCACTGCACGCCAACAATCTTGCGCTTGTCTACGCCGAAGGCGCGGGCGTCAAGCAAAACCCGGCCTACGCCTGGGCGCTCTACAAGCTCTCGGACGACAAGCGCGCCCGCCACGGCATGATGCTGCTGGAAGAGACAATGACCGAGGCGCAGAAAAATGAGGCCCGCGGCCTCAATATGCGTAAGATCCTCTGCAAATAACGCCGAGGGTTTTAACTAGTTGGATAAAAACCTCCCAAATCTCTCATAACGTGCTGTGACCAAACCCGTAACCGCTAAACTGATGACGAGGAGTACGAGCATCTTTTCAACCGGAGGATGCCATGACAC
>CALXOY010000093.1 GCA_944390145.1 uncultured Duodenibacillus sp. | reverse complement strand
GACTTGCCAGCGGCAGACGGACGGCGGACGTGCATCCCGCCCAATGGCAGGATCTTCTTGTTGTGGAGGTGTCGAGCGACTTTACCGCTGAATTGCTCGATTGCTGGAGTTTCGATATGGACGATTTCCGGGAGGCGCAGCAGTGTGCGGGTTTTGTGAACCTCCTTGCGGGCCATCCCGACGCCCGCATCCGGGAGGCGGCCGCTGCAGACGGACGGCTTGAGCAGGACGTTGCAGAGCGGCTTGCAAATGACGCTTCCTACAAGGTCAGAAACGCTCTGGCTCAAAATGAGAAGGCTGTGAGCCGCTTGCCGCTGGAGGTCTTGCGCCGTGTTGCGGAGTCGGATGACGAGCTTGCCTGGTGGGTTCTCAATTCGCTGTCAAGCGCCTTGAACGATGCAGCCGGCGGCAGGAACAACGAAGAGGGTGGCTCTTCCGGGAATCCGAAATTTCAGGCGCTGCGGGAAAAAACGCTGGATCTTGTCCAATGCCTTTGGGCGCACCCGGACTACAGGGTTCGTGAGAAGGCCAGAAGCATTCAGGCGCGATTGGCCAACCCGCCTGCTGCTGCATCTCCGTTGCCGAAAAGAGGATTTCGGAAGGGCAGGCCGGTTGGAAGCCGGGAGATTGATCCGTTCGGCCAGTCCGGGGACTATGTCTATGCGTTTGTCCTTTTGCAGGATGGTGCCGAGGGTGCAGTGATTGACAAGACCAAGCCCTGGCTGATGATTCCGCTCATCAGTCAGGACCGAATCGCGAGCGAACTTTCCTACAACGTTGAAAACGACGGACTCGTCGCACGCCTTGCGGCGCACCCCTCAAGCTCTGTGAGAGAAGAGGTCGCAAGACGCAGTCCATTGCCTGCGAAAGCCCTGGAAATTCTCAAGACCGACGACTCCTACAATGTACGGCATGAGCTTCTCCGCAACGATGAGGCGCTGCTGGAACTCAGTGAAGAGGACATTCTGCACATTCTGCGCGCCGACCCGGGCTTGATCGCGGACAATTTTCAATATGGGTGCCGCTCAAGCCGTCTGGCAAAGATTCTGAAAAAACACTTCAGCGGCAGCCCGGATCCGTTTGTGCGAAGCATTGTTGCGGCACTCGACGAGTAGCCTCGACGGTCGCCTATGGGTTGTCGTCGTCGGCAAAGGGGATCTTTTGCACGTTTCTGATGCCGGCAATCTCCTTCCAGGCGGCAACCCAGCCGTCGAGCAGCACGGTGTCGTCCATGACGGCTTCAAGCCGCCAGGCGCCGTCGCCCAGCGCCGTCATGGTCTGCGTTCTGTTAAACGGAGTTTCCTCGAGAATGGCGTGCGTCGTCGGATTCGTGAATTCAACAATGAAGCGGACTTTTCTGCCGTTGCTGTAGTTGGCGTGGCGGTTTTCCAGATAGTCCTTGAGCTTGAAGTTCTTTGGGCGCTCGGCCGGAAACTCCAGCCCCACGGCGTTCTTAATGCGGTGCAGCGCCAGATGCCGGATGTTGTCGTGGTTGTCGAACTTGCAGATCAAGTAGAGACGGTGCTCCTGCTGGATCAGGCCCAGGGGCGAGACCGTGTGCTTTTTCGCGGCACCGTCGGCGTTGCGGTACTCCACGTCAAGCTTGCAGCCCCTGTAGAGCGCTTCGCTTACAGCGTCAAAAATGCGCGGAAGGATCTTGGGCGGCATCAAGGCAATCGAATCCGGAACAAACGCCACCTTTTGCAGCCACGTGCTGTGTCCCTGCGTCGAGCCGGACTCGTTGAGAACCAGGCGGGCGGATTCAAAAAGCGGCTTGAGCGTCTTCATGATCGGCGAGGGCAACTGGTACTTCAGATGTTCCTCGGCAAGACGCAGCAGCAAGGCTTCCTGCGGGCGCAGCTTTGTCACGCCCAGATCCGAATCGGGAATGCTGCGGCGGTAGCCGTAGGGCTTGCTTTTCTTGTTGCACTCAACATTGAGGTCTTCGCAGTCAAGAAGGCTTTTGAGAATGCGCTGCAGCGTGCGCATTTCAACCCGATGGCCCTGCTCTTCAAGCGTCTGCAGCAGCTGATCGGTCGTGATCCATCCGCTGCGCGGGATGAGCTTCAGGACGGTCAGGATGAAAAGGGATTCCCGGGCGGCCGTTTTTGCTTGAGCCATGACAAGTTCTCCGAAGCGATTGATGCCTCGAGTGTAGCGGAATCCGCAGGGTTCTGCGTCAGTTGCTGACGCAGCTGCCAATTCACCATAAGTGTTGTTTAGAGTTGTCATATAGACTGTATGGCGGCGATTGACAACTGATCCTGCAATACAATCATCGCCAACTACAGGCCTCCTTGCGATTGTTGTATTAACCGTCCGGTGCCTTTTGACCTTCTTTTGCCGTTGCCGCTCATTCCAACCGGTTTGTGTGTGTTTTGCGGTCATTGCTTTCCCTTAATGCATGGAAATTCGCCTTTGAGTTTCTTAAACTGGCGGGGTTTTGTGCACTCTTACGTCGCGCAAAAACTCTGTTAAAAACGCAATAACAAAATCAAAGAGGCTGTATGCCAAAAAAGCTGCTTTTGGCCGCATTGTTTTCGGCGGCCCTATTGACTGGATGCGCATCGGTGCCAACGGAAGGCGACGCGGCGAGAAGTGAAGCTATTGCGGGCAATCCGGCAGAAGGCCTGGCCAGAGTCTATATGTACCGCGAACCTACATTTACAGGAAAGGCCCTGTAGAAGGATCTTTTTCTTGACGGCCGCTGCGTGGGGGAGACGGCTCCCGGCGTTTTCTTTTTTGCCGACGTGGAAAGCGACAGAGAGCATGTGATTTCGACAGAATCTGAATTTCCACCAAATCATCTCAAGCTCTACACGCAAGCCAATAAAAAGTACTTTGTACGGCAGCACATCAAGATGGGTGTTTTTGTTGGAGGAGCGGATCTCGAAGCGGTGGATGAAAAGAACGGCCTCGAAGACCTGGAGAAGTGCAAGCTGGCTATTCCCGGAAAGTGTGCCGCCGGTGAGAGCATTGACATTTCCGATCAATCCGCGGCTGTCGAAACAAAGTAATGCACAGCCGGCTGACCGGCTTTGGCGGCGACATGAATAAAGGCGCCGGAGCCAGTCCTGCGCGGCATTCGAACTGGTTTTCCGCTGTGAGTGCAGCAGGGCCTTGCTTGTCGTCCAAATCCAGACGACTCAATTTAAGGGGTTAAAAAAGAACTTTTATTTGAATGACTGAAAATTCACCGGATGGTTGGTTTTCAGCTGCAAAGAAGCCCGACGAGCAAGACTCAGTTCTTCCGGATCAGCCGCCCCAGCACCACGGCGAGCACAAGCAAAATGGCAAGCAGCACGGGCACTGCGCAAAGCGAGTTGTGCAGGCCGAAATGCTCGGCCGAGATGCCGAAGGACGGGGGCGCAAACAAAAGCCCCGTGTAGGCCAGAAGCGAAACGAGCGACGTTGCCCGTGCGGTGGAGGCGCCCTTGACGGAGCCCGCACGGCTGAAGGCGATCGGCACGATCGGGGCAAGCCCGAGGCCCATCATGGCGTAGCCCGCAAGACACACCGTCCAGCTCGAACCGCTCAAAACGGCGAGCATGCCCGCCAGCGCAAGCGCTGCGCCAGAGGTGCCGACCACAAAGTCGCCGAAGTTGTTGCGCAGCTTGTCGGCGACAAGACGGCAGAGCAGGGAGCAGAGCGAAAAACTCGCATAGACGAGCGCCGCGATGGATTCGGGAGCCGCCTTCTCCTGATGCAGATAGAGGCTTCCCCATTCGCCCACGGTTCCCTCGCAGACGTAGCAGCACACGCAAAGCAGGCCGCAGATCCAGACAAGAAGCGGCAGACGGGATTTGTGTGCGGATCTCGCCTCCGAGGGCGCATCCGCTGCCGCTGATTCTTCGGATGTAACAAGCCGCGGCTGCGCCCACCATAAAAGCAGTCCCATGACGGCCGCAGGCAGCGCGAAGTTTGCCCAGACGCCGAGGCTTGTGGCGGCAAACACCGACCCCGTCATGGCGGCGGCCGCCGCACCGATGTTGTAGCCCGCATGCAGGACGTTCATCGAGCTTTTCTTGTAGGCCCGCTCCACCTCCACGCCCTGCACGTTCATCGTGACGTCGCACACGCCCATGCAGATGCCCAGCAGAAACATCGTTGCGCCGAAAACAAGCACCGAGTTGGAAAAGGAGACGATGAAGACAAAGACAAGGCACGCGGCGGCCGATGCGGCCAATGTGGCTTTGGCAGAGAACCGGCCGATGAGTCTGGGTGCGAAGGCCAGGCCGATCACCGCCGCAAAGCCGAAGCAAAACAGGATGATCCCGATTTCACCTTCGGTTGCGCCCGTCATCGCCTTCAAGGCCGGCATGCGCGACGTGATGAGCCCGTAGGCAAGGCCCGGTGCCATGAAGTAGAACATGCACGCAAGGCGCGCCGTCGTGTACGAAAGATAGGCGGGATTCAAGCTGCGTCTCCTTTTTCAGAGGAATTCTCGCGCAAGAATCGAAAGGGCGCTCACCACCATCAAGCCGACCAGGACGTTGCGGAACATGTTGTCGGAAAGGCGCCGGAAAACGGCCACGCCCAGAGCCGAAAACAGAAGCGTCACCGGAAAGGCGATGGCGGTCATGAGCCAGGTCGCGAGCGTCACGTGGCCGGAAGCCAGGTACCAGAGAAAGGCCAGGGTGAGGATGATGACGTTGAAGGGGCGCAGCACAGCGCTTGTTTGAAACTTGTCCCAGGGCTGCAGGGCGCACCACATGGTGGGCACGACGCCCGAAAGCGACGCGGCGCCGCCCATGACGCCGCCGGTAAAGCCCGCGAGCGCGTCGCAAAAGGGCCGCTCCTTTTGAAAGGCCGCCGACAGGCGCGAGCGCAAGAGGAAAAAGGCCGTGTAAAAAAGCATGAAGAACGCCACGGCAAGCTTTAGCTGCGAGGCGTCGATCCAATTGAGAAGCCAGGCGCCGACGGGCAGTCCGATCAGGGCGGGCACAAGAAAGCGCGGCATGCGGTGCAGTCCCGTCTTCACGCCCTTTCGCGTCATCCAGAGGCTTTGCACGCCGCTTACCACGCTCATGGCCGCAACAACGGGCACGGCCTGCTCCACACTCATCACCTGCAGCCAGATGCCAAGGCTCATAAGCCCCGTGCCAAAGCCCGCCATGCCGTTGATGAAGCCGCCGAGTGCGGCGCCTGCGCAGAGATAGAGCAAAAGCTCAAGCGAGATGATTTCCATGGGCCGGCCTCATATTCTTTAAAGCGTCGTTTTTCCCGTCCAATGGCAGAACTCTTCGATGGGACACTGACTGCAGTGCGGCTTTCTTGCCGTGCAGCAGTAGCGGCCGTGAAGCAGGATCCAGTGGTGGGCGCCGAGCAAAAACTCCTTGGGAAGGCTTTTTTCAAGCTTTTCGCTGCACTCATTGGCCGTTTTGGCCGTCACGAGCCCCGTGCGTTCGCAGACGCGGAAAATGTGCGTGTCAACCGGGATATAGGGCTTGCCGAAGGCGACGTTTAAAACCACCTTGGCGGTTTTCTCCCCGACGCCGGGCAGCGACGTGAGCTCTTCGAGCGTCTGCGGCACTTCGCCCCCAAAGCGCTCCACAAGGGCTCTGGCAATGCCGGCGGCGTGTTTTGCCTTGTTGCGGTAAAGCCCGATCGTCTTGATGTAGGGCTCGATTTCCTCCGGGGTCTTCTGCGCCATCGCTTCGGGCGTGGGCATCGCGGCAAAGAGAGCGGGCGTCACCTGATTGACGCTCTTGTCGGTGGCCTGCGCCGAAAGCATTACCGCAATCAAGAGCTCAAAGGGGTTGTGGTGGATGAGTTCGCTTTCGGGGTCCGGACGTTCGGCCCGGAGCCGCTCCATGATCTGACGGCGGATTTGCGCGTTCACAATGCACCTCACTGTTTTTTCAACGATTGGGCCATCAAGAGCGCCTGCTTGAGGATGTCGCTCTTGCGGGCGGTGGATTGTTCGAGCGCGCGGCGCCTTCTTAATGCGCGCTCATGGCGCCGCGTGCGGTTGCGCTCATAGGCCGCGCGCGCCCTTTGTGCATCTTCATCGGTCCAGCTGCGGCCGGTTTCAACCATGTCGACGGCGTTGACCGGACAGGCGCACACGCACAGGCCGCAGCCCGTGCAGGAGGATTCAATCACCGCAAAAAGATGCTTGGGCACGCCCGAGACGGCCCCCACCGGGCAGGCGGCGTCGCACAGCCTGCAGCCGATGCAGCGAGCAGCGTCGATGCGGGCGACGGCAAAGGGCAGCTCCCTGCCGTACTCGGGGTCGATGTCAAGCGCCTCGCGCCCTGTGAGCTGCGCGAGCTTTAAAACGCCCGCCCTTCCGCCCGGGGCGCAGCGGTTGATGTTCGCCCTGCCTTCGGCAATGGCGCGGGCATACTGTGAGCAGCCGTCAAAGCCGCACTGACGGCACTGCGTCTGCGGCAAGAGACGGCAAAGCGCCTCTGCGAGGCGCTCCGGGTGGTCGACTTCAGTCATGAGAAGGGGAGGGGACCGCCAGTGCGGTCCCGGAGCAGGCGGTTAGAGCCAGAAGTTTTCAGCCAGCAGCTGTCCGGGTTCGCCGTTGCGCGGGCTCACGATGCCGCGCGAGCGCATGCCGGCGCGCACGGCCTTCACCATGGCCGGGTTGCCGCAAAGCATGACGCGGCTTGTTTTCGGGTCGAGCTTGGCGCCGGCGACTTCCTCCAGAAGACCGCTTTCAAGCGCATCCGGAATGCGCACGTCGATCATCGCGCCCGGATCACGCGTCACGGAGGCCATCACGCGCAGCTTGGGCTGCAGCTTGAGCACATGCTGCAGGTACTGCGTTTCATTCCATTTGCGGACTCCGTGCACCAGAAACACGCGCTCGTATTTGTCCATGATGGCGTCGTCGGAGACGACGGCGACAAAGGGCGCTACGCCCGTGCCGGTCGAAATGAGCCAGAGATCGCGTCCGCCCTTCTCGAGCTTGGACTCGATCAGCATGCCGTTCATTTCGGTGTCAAGCAGCACCTCGTCGCCCGCCTGCAGGTTGCACAGGCGCGGGCTCACGGCGCCGCCCTTGACGCGCGCAATGAAGAAGTCAAGCGTCTCGGAGCCGCCCTTGCTGGCAATCGAATAGCAGCGCCACTGCGGCTCGTCCTTTGCCGGCATTGCGATGCGGGCAAACTGACCGGTCTCCCAGGTGCAGCCGGCGGGCACTGCAAGCTTCAGGTGCGTGACGTTGTCTGCAACAGACTGGGCATGCACAACCTTGACCTGACAAATCGCCATCGTAAAACTCCTTTGACTGTGACGGAAATGATGCCTGCGGCAAAACGCCGCTTCAGAGGTCAGCGCTTGAGGTACTGACGCTTGTTGGGAACGCCGACCCACTGATCGGCATCATCAGGATAGGGCTTCTTGCGCGTGATGGACGGCCACTGGTGGGAGAGCTCGGCATTGATCTGAATGAAGTCGAGCTGGTCCTCAGGCACATCCTCCTCGGCGAAAATCGCACCTTCCGGGCATTCCGGAACGCAGACGGCGCAGTCGATGCATTCATCGGGATCGATTGCCAGGAAGTTGGGGCCTTCGTGGAAGCAGTCGACGGGACAGACATCCACACAGTCGGTGCGCTTGCAGTTGATGCAGGCTTCGCAAACAACGTGAGTCATTTTTCTCTGATCGTTCTATTGAAATAAAGAAATTCTTCCCGGATCCGCGGCGGCGCAGGCGCCATCGGCCGGCAGCGCCCGCGGGGCATGCATGCCGGCTTGACAAAAACCAACGAATCGGATCGGCTATTTTAGCGAAAACTCTCAAAAGCGCGTTGGGACCTTCGTGCCTTCGAGAAGCCTTAAAGCACCAAGGCAGACAGTCAGGACGCAGCGGCCGCCCGGTAGAGGATGAGCGCAGCCAGCAGCAAAAACACGGTGCCCGAGAGGCAGTTCACGATGCGCGGCCCCTTCGGTCCGCTTAAAAACACGCGGGCGCGGTTTGCCAGAAGCGCATAGAGCAGCATCATCACAAACACCATCAGCGCGTAGACGACGATCATGACGACCGACTGCGTCAGATAGGAGCCGGCCGGATCAATGAACTGCGGCAGCACTGTAAAGCCAAAGATGATGGGCTGCGGATTGGCGGCCGAAATGCCCGCGCATTTGAAAAACTGCCGGAAGGCCGAAAGCCTTTCCTGCGGCTGCAGGCCGATCAGGCCCGAGGGACCGCCCTTTTTGCGAAAGGAGCGCACGGCGAGGTAAATAAGAAAGAGGCTGCCCGCGACCTGCAGGACCGAAAAAGCCGACGGGTTGGCGGCAAGCAGCGCGCCGATTCCCGAAAGCGCAACGACAAACAATGCCGCGATGCCGGCCGCAATGCCGAGGCACCCTGAAATCATGTTCTTCGCACCGCCTTCAAGCCCCAGGTTGACGGCAACCACGGCGCCAAGCCCGGGCGAGGCGATGTTGGCAAAGCTGGTGACGAGAAAAAGCGTAAAGAGAGTGGACATGTGCGGTCACTTCCTGCGGTAGACGCAAAAGCTGACGGCTGGGCGCTCTCCGGTTGCGGGCAGCTCCGAGAGCACTTCGCGCGACCAGACGGTGCGGTCCAGGGGCTTGAAAAAGGCGTCGCCCTCAAAAGCGGCATGGATCTCCGTGATCCAGCAGACGTCGGCCAGGTCGAGCGCCTGCGCATAAATCTGCGCGCCTCCGATCACAAAGGGCGTCTGGTCGGGCTCGACAAGGCAAAGGGCTTCCTCAAGGCTGCCGGCCCGTCGGCAGCCTTCGGCCGCATAGTCCGGATTGCGGCTGATCACGATGTTGAGCCGTCCGGGCAGCGGACGGCCGATCGATTCGTGCGTGACGCGGCCCATGATGACCGGGTGCCCCATCGTCACCTTTTTAAAGTGCTTGAGATCTTCGGGAATGTGCCAGGGCATGACGCCCTTTGAGCCAATGACGCCGTTTTCGGCATGCGCAACAATGATGGCGGGTCTGGTCATAACTGTCCGTTTGTGTTGGTCGGCGCCGCACCAAAGCCGGCGCCGCGCGAAGCGCAATCTAACAAAATTTTTCGCACCGGGAAATCGTGATAGAGTCGAGCCGGCCGGGCCGGAGGCCTGCAGACGAAATTCCGGTCTTTTTTTGCGGGGCAGCCATGCAGATCACGAAAGACAAGAAAGCAACGCTCAAGCGGCGCGTTGAGGAACTCTGGCAGACGGATACGCTCGAAGAGCTCAAGGCCTATGTCCGTCTTCCCTGCAAGGCCAGGGATTTTGACAGGGACTGGGAAAAAAACGGCTTTTTGCACAAGGCCTGCTCCAATGCCGCGCGCTGGGCGGGCGAACGCCTGCCGCACGGGACGTTTCAGGTGCTGCAGACTTCCGGCAGAACGCCCGCGCTCTTTTTTGAAATTCCGGCCACAACCGGCGCTCAGGCCCCCGCGGTCTTTTTCTACGGGCATCTTGACAAGCAGCCCGAAGCCGAAGGCTGGAGCAACGGCCGCAAGCCGTTTGAGCCGGTGGTCGAAGGCAATTGCCTTTACGGGCGCGGTGCGGCCGACGACGGCTATAACTTCTACGCCGCCATCACCGCCGTGAGCGCGCTCGAGGAGACGGGCGTTGGGCATCCGCGCATTGTCGGGCTCTATGAAACCGACGAAGAGTGCGGCTCACGGGATTTTGAGCATTGGATGCAGCAGTGCAGGGACAAAATCGAGGATGCGGGTTTGGTCGTCGTCATGGACTGCGGCGGAGCCGACTATGAGCGGCTTTGGGCTTCCACGAGCTTTCGCGGTTCGGCGGGCTTCACGCTCGGCGTCAAAGTCGCCGAGCACGGCGTGCATTCAGGGCTTGCCTCGGGCATTGCACCGAGCTCCTTTATGATTGCGCGCGCGCTTTTGGACCGCATCGAGAATTCCCTCACGGGCGAGATGCCCGCTGCGGCGCTCAACGCTGAAATCCCCGCCGGACGCCTCAAGCAGATGCGCTATTTTGCCGACACGATGGGCGAGAGGATTTTTGCCGACATCCCTTGGGCAAACGGCACGCACGCCAGAACAAGCGACCCCTTTGAAGCGGTGGTGATGAACACCTGGAAGCCGCAGCTGTGCGTCACAGGCGCGTCGGGCATTCCGCCGGTTGAAAGCGCCGGAAACGTGCTGCGCGCCAACACCGATCTGCGTCTTTCCGTGCGGCTGCCGCCCACGACCGACGCCGACGGCGCTTTAAAGTGGATGACCGAGACGCTCACCGCCGCCCCCCTTTACGGGTGCCGCGTCACGGTGCGCGACGCGCATGCGGAAACGGGCTGGAACGCGCCGCTGGAAAAGCCCTGGTTTGCGCAGGCTGTGAACGACGCAAGCGACGAGGTCTTTGGAGAGCCCGCCGTGTACTGCGGCTGCGGCGCCTCCATTGGGATTCTTCCGCTTTTTGACCGGTTCTTTGACAAGCCCCAGTATCTGCTCACCGGCGTTCTCGGCCCGCACTCCAATGCGCACGGGCCCGATGAGATGCTGCGGCTTGACTATGCGGCAAAGCTCACCGCCCTGGTGGCGCTTGTGGCGGCCTCGGTGCAGCCTGCCGCATGAGTCTTAGACGGCAATGGGCGCCTTGATGTGCGGCCACGGATCGTAGCCCTCGATGATGAAGTCCTCGTACTTGTAGTCGAAGATTGAGGCGGGGCGGCGGGCGATCACAAGCTTCGGGTAGGCGCGCGGCGTGCGCGAGAGCTGCAGCTCGACCTGCTCGAAGTGGTTCTTGTAGATGTGGCAGTCGCCGCCCGTCCAGACAAAGTCGCCCACATCAAGGTCGCACTGCTGCGCCACCATATGGGTTAAAAGCGAATAGCTGGCGATGTTGAAAGGCACACCCAGAAAGATGTCGCAGCTTCTCTGATAGAGCTGGCAGGAGAGCTTTCCCTGCGCCACATAAAACTGAAAGAGGCAGTGGCAGGGCGGCAGGGCCATCTTGTCGACGTCGGCAGGATTCCAGGCCACCACCAGATGACGGCGGCTGTCGGGGTTGCGGCGGATGCCGTCGATCAGGTTGGAGATCTGATCGATTTTGCGGCCGTCGGGAGCAGGCCAGCTGCGCCACTGCACGCCGTAGACGGGGCCCAGGTCGCCGTTTTCATCGGCCCATTCGTCCCAGATGGAGACGCCGTTGTCGTGCAGGTACTTGATGTTGCCCGAGCCTGAAAGAAACCACAGCAGCTCGTGGATGATCGAGCGGATGTGAAGCTTCTTTGTCGTCACCAAGGGAAAGCCCTCGGCAAGGTTGAAGCGCATCTGATAGCCGAAGACCGAACGCGTGCCGACGCCGGTGCGGTCGCTTTTGTCCACGCCGTTTTTGTAGACATGGGCAAGAAGCGTTTCATATTGATTGGTGGGCATGATGCGTTCCTTTTGTCATGAAAAGCGCTCAAAAGACGCCATGCTTTTGAGCGCGAGAAAACAAGCGCCGTGACGCAAATCAGTCAAGATGCGCGAGGTTTTGGAAAATCAGGGTCAGATGATAGAACACGGGGGCGGCGAAGGTGAGGGGCGCCATGCGCTCCAGAATGCCGCGGCCGATGTAGAACTCGCTTTCCCAGGATTTGGAGCCCAGGCTGCGCTTGACCGAACTGATCACCATGTCGCCCATGGCGCACGACAGCACGATTGCAAGGGCGTAGAGCGCGGTCTGCAGAATCGAAAACGGGGTGAGCCAGTAAAGGGCGACGCCCGCCACGACGGCAAGAAAGGAGCCCACGGTGATGCCCTTGACCGTTTTGTTCGAATTCATGCGAAGCGACTTGCCGCCCAGGGCGGAACTCGCCAGCACCGAGAAGAGGTCGGCCAGGAACGTGATGATCAAAAAGAAGAGAAACATCAGTTCGCCCGAGGTCTTGCGGCTTTCAAAGTCTAGCGTGGCGATGGCCGGCGCGTGGCTCACGCAGAAAACGCAGATCATCAAGCCCCACTGCACCTTTGCCACGCGCTCGAGATAGCGCTCGGAGTCGTGGCTCATGGCGGCGATCACCGGCAGCACCAAAAAGAGATACACCGGGATGAACAGCGTGAACACATGCGTGAGGTTGAAGTACACCAGCGCGTACTGCACGGGGATGGCCAGATAAAACGCCACCACCAGCACCCAGTGGTCCGTGTGCCGGATGGGCGTGAGCGCAATGAATTCGCGCAGCAGGAAAAACGAGAAGACGGCAAAGAGCACGACCAGCGCGCCCATGCCCCACCACCAGGCCACGGTGAAGACGATGATGAGCCACCAGCCCATGCGCACGCGCGAGTTGGCAATGGCCAGACGCCGCAGCGCCTCGGGCGTCGTTGCCCGTCCCTGGGCCCAGAGGCCGTAGATGGTTCCGGCGCCCTCGAGCACGATGAGCGTCGCAAGAATGATGAGATAGCCTTCCTGAAGGCTGATGCCGAGTCGCATCATATCGAGAGCTCCTTTATTGCTGTTGCGCCAGATCGATGACAGCCTGACGCGCCCGCGTCAGGAAGACGTCCTTGGGATCGTCGGGGCTGTGGGGCAGGGGCGCACCGAAGTGCACGGAGCAGATCGTCGGCACGGGCAGATACACGCCCTTGGGCATGGCCCGGTGCAGGTTTTCAATATAGACCGGAATGAGCTCAACCTCGGGGAATTCGCGCATCAGGCGCCAGATGCCGCTTTTGAATTCGCTTGGCAGCGGCTGCGGCCGGCGGGTTCCCTCCGGAAAGATGATGAGCGAGTCGCCGGCGCGCAGGGCGTCCTTGAGCGGCCCGAGGGGGGCGGCATGTTCGGTGCGCTTGCGGTCGATCAACACGACGTTGAGCTCCTTCATGGCAATGCGCTTGCGGAAAATGCCGTGGTCCCAGTAGTCCTTTGCCGCCACCGGCCGCGTGTGGCCGCGCAAAATCGACGGCAGCGACGTCCAAATGACGATCGTGTCGAGGTGGCTGGTGTGGTTGGCAAAGTAGATGCGCTGGGTTTTGGATGGTTTGCTGCCTTCCCACTGCGGATAGGCGCCCACCAGAAGGCGGGTGAGCCAGACAATGGGGGTCATCAACTGGAATTGAAACACTGTACGTACCTTGAGAATGCGTCAAACAAGCAGGGCACAGCTGATGGGCAACAGCATCGTGCATCGCGAGTGCATGAATTATGCCGCGGCCGGCCGGTTTATGCAGAAAAAACGGGCTGTCTTTCGCACGTATCCCGGCCGGGGAAAAATCCGCGAAAACGCCGCTTCACGCAGCGCATCAATGCGTGCGGCCGGCCGTTAGCCTTATCCATCTGGATGATGTCCGTCCGGAGCATTTGGTATAGAATCGGCCCCCTTTTTTGACCCGGCGGGAAGGCCACTTCTGTCAAGCGATACTCATACCAAAAACTTTTGTCGCATTGAGGCCGGCGTCCATTTTTTGTTTTGAGAGGCTTCAGTGTTTTCGAGAATTCTCATTTTTCTTTTTGGTCTGGTGGTTCTTTCAACCGGCATTGCCACGGTCACGCAGGCCGGGCTCGGCACCGGCACCGTGAGTTCAGCTGCTTATGTCTTGAGCAAGCAGACCGGGCTTTCCATCGGCTTTTTCGTTTTCGCCACAAACGCCTTTTTCTTTGTGATCCAGTGTCTGGTCGACCCCAAGAACATTCTGATCAAGGCGGTCAAGCAGCTGCCGGTCTGCGCCTTCTTCGGCCTTTGCTTTGACGCCGCGATGTGGGCGACAAGCTTCATGCGGCCGGAAAGCTACGCCATCGCATTTCTGCAGGTGTGTTTGGGAACGTGCCTGACGGGACTGGGCATTTCCGCCATGGTGTTCGCCCGCCTGCTGGTGCTTCCCCCCGAGGGTTTTAACTAGTTGGATAAAAACCTCCCAAATCTCTCATAACGTGCTGTGACCAAACCCGTAACCGCTAAACTGATGACGAGGAGTACGAGCATCTTTTCAACCGGAGGATGCCATGACAC
>CALXOY010000092.1 GCA_944390145.1 uncultured Duodenibacillus sp. | reverse complement strand
CACAGCGCTTTTCGCCGCCGTGCCGGCTGCAGTCTTGCGCGGCGCCGTCTTTCTTACGGCAGGCCTGCGGGTCTGCTTTTCTTGAGGCTTGGCATCAGCAGCCTGCGCAGCAGGCTTTTCCGCCGCTTTGACCGCGGGCTTTGCAACAGTCTTTGCCTGCGTTTCGACAGTCGCCTTTTTCGAAACCTTCTCCTGCGTTTTTACGGGGTTGGCGTTCGTCCCGGCTGCAGCCGGCTTTGCCGTTTTTGCCGCGGCGGCATCGGTTTTTGGTTCAGTTTTGGCTTTTTCCTCAACAGAGGCCTTCTCTGTCTTGCCGTCTTTTGCTGCGGCCTTTGCCGTCTTCGCCTTTGCGGCGGTTTTGGCTGCGTCAGCAGCCTTCTTTTCAGGCTTGACGGACGGATCTACGAAGTTGTAGTGCAGCGATTCACACCAGCCCGCAAAAGCAAGCTTGTCGACAACACGTCCGCAGGGGCGTCCGTCAACGGCTTCAATCTTGAGCCCGAAGCTTCTTGCCTCCACCGGAGAGATCTGGAGCAAAAGCCACAGTGCGCTGCCGCGTGCGTCATCCTCAAACCAACAGAAGACGTCGTCGGTGGCGCGCACGGGGCGCTCGAGAAGGTCTTTCACAATTTCCACCAGACGCTCGAACTCTTCGTCGTCGATCACCATCAGCCATTCGATGACGCTCGTTTGGTGCATGAACCACAGCGCGCGCTGGCAGCGCAGCGTTCTTGTGCGCGACTGCAGAAAAGCGAGCCAGTCCTCTTCCGGCACCTTGCCGTCATAGCTGTGCAGGGGCGGCAGGCCGTCTTCATCGAGTTCAATGGACTTGAGGCTTTGCGCACTCAATTCGAAAACCTTGCGGCGCAGCTCCTCGTGCTTTTTCGTGTATTCCGGAATGAGGCGCTCGCGCGCGGCATGTACGGCCTGCATCAGGTCGGTGCTCTGTGCGATCACCTTGAGAAGCTTCTTCGGAGACTTCTTCCATCCCGCTCCGACGACTGCTTCGATGCGCTCTTTCAACGTCGCGGGTTCAAAACCGGCGTCAAAAGCAATTCCATTTTTATCAAGGGCTAGGCTAACTTTCTTTTCTTCGGTCACGGTCATGCGTTACAGGTTGAGTTGCTGGGCGGGAAGGGGTAGCACTTTCGAACTACCTCTTGCTCTATTGTAGTGCGCCAGAAGGCCGCAAGGCGCATGGATTTGCAGAAACTTCCCGTGCGCTTTCACTTTCTCACATTTTGTCGTGACGGCGATGGCGTCTACGGCTCTTCACCCGTTTTCACCGGGCGGCAGTCGTCGCTCACCCACTCCGACCAGCTGCCGATGTAGACGCCCGCGGCGGGAATGCCCGCCTGCAGCATCGCCAGATGATTGCAGCAGGCCGTGACGCCCGAGCCGCAGTAGTTGATGATGCGGTCGTGTGGCACGCCGCCGAAGACGGCGTCAAATTCGGCCTTCAAGACTTCGGGGCTCTTAAAGCGCTTGTCTTCGGTGAGGTTCTCCGCGCTCGGGCGGTTGAAGCTCCCGGGAATATGGCCGGCCTTGGGGTCGTGATTTTCAAATTCGCCCGTGTAGCGGTTGTGGGCGCGCGCGTCGACCAGCGTATAGCGCTGATCCTTGAGATTGTCCATTACAAATTCCACGCCGAAAACGTGCTCAAGCGGCGTCGCGGCGCGATAAGTGCCGCCTTCCCAGTCGGGCTCTTCGGTCTGCAGCGCAAGGCCAGCGGCCTTCCAGGCGGTCATGCCGCCGTCCAATACGCGAACGTTGCCAAAGCCCACCCAGCGCAGCGTAAACCACAGGCGCGCGGCGAAGTTGCTCTCGCCGTCGTCGTAGACCACAACCACGGAGTCGGGATTCAATCCCAGACGGCGCATGTTGACGCAGAAGCGCCCGGAGTCGGGCAGCGGCGTGCGGCCGTTGCTGCCGGAGCGAACGCCCGCCACATCGCTTTTGAGGTCGGCAAAGCGCGCCCCCGGGATATGGCCTTCGTCATAGGCCTTGCGCCCGTAGAGGGGATCGGTGAGGCTGCTTCTCACATCAAGAAGCACCAGCTTGGGGTCGGCTAAAAGCGTCTGCAGTTCAGAGACGCTGATGAGTTGTGAGGCGGACATGTTTTCAACACCCTGCTCGAATCGGTTGACGTTATGACAATTCCTTGCGGGAGGCCTTTGCCGAGGCGCTTTTTGTGATGAAACTTGCCGCGGCGCCCGCGAAAATAATGATAGCGATGCCCAGTGCGCTCTGAAGCGGCAGGGGGTCGCCAAACACGACCACGCCGATCACCACGGCAAAGATGATCGCCGAAAAGGAGAGTACGGAGCTCAGCAGCAGGTTGCCCGAGCCGTAGCTCTTGGTGAGCGCAATCTGCGCGAGGGTGGCAGAACTCCCCGCCACAATGATGCACAGCACGCTTTTGACCGTGTACACGTCGGGCGCATCAAAGAGCATGTGGGTCACGGCGCCGAAGACGATGTTAAAGAGCGTGAAGTAAAAGACCACGCGCCAGTCGGGTTCTTTCAAGCGCGTCAACTCCCGGATCTGCATGTAGGCAATGCCCGAAAGCAGACCCGAGGCAAGGCCGATGAGTGCAGGCACCGTGTCGCCCGCATGGAACTCGGGCTGCAGCACCTCCACCACGCCCACAAAGCCCAGAACTGTTGCGAACACCAGGCGCCATTCAACGGGGCGCTTGAAGACGAGCGCGGCGCCCACTACGATCGCCGCCATGAATAGGGGCGAGGTGTAGTTGAGCGTCATGCCGGTGGAAAGCGGCAGGTGCGCCACGGCATAGAGCCACATGCCGAGCGCCACCGTGCCGATGCCGCTTCTTTTGACATGCGCGCCAAAGCAGGGCGTTTTGAGCGACCGGCCGGTCGCCAGCACCCAGATGACAAGCGCCGTGCAGCCGAAGACGCCGCGCCAGAAAATCATGGAAAAGGAGCCGATCTCGGGCGAAGCCATTTTGACGCTTGCGGCCATCACGGCAAAAAGAAAGGATGCGATGAGCATCCAGAAGGACTGCATAATAGTGTCGCTTGATGGTTGGCTTGGAAAAAGCCAACTATATCCAAAATTCGCGCCCGCGACGGACGCCCCGGCTCCGTCGCCCGCGCGCGTCTTGCATGCATTGAAAAAGGGGGGAACATGCTCAAAATCGGATTTCTCGGCGGCGGCAACATGGCCCGCGCCATTGCGGGGGGATTGGCTGCCGGCGGCATGGAGGTGGAGGTCTCGGTCCTGGACCGCCACCCGGAAAAGCTCGAAGTGCTGGCAAAGGCCTACGGCGCGCAGCCGCAGACCTCGGTCGGCCCCTGGATCAGCGCGCTCGACCTGGTCGTGCTGGCTGTAAAGCCCCAGGGCCTAAAGGAGATGTGCGAAGCGGCCGCTGATTTCCTGTCGCCATCGGCCACCGTGCTTTCGATCGCCGCGGCCGTGCCTGCCGCCTCCATTGCACGCTGGATCAAGACGCCGCGCGTCGTGCGGGCGCTGCCGAATACGCCTGCCATGGCAGGAAAGGGCTTTACGGGGCTTTTTGCCGGAGACAATGCAACGGAGGAAGACCGTCAAAGGGCCGAAGCCGTGATGCAGTGCGTGGGTGAGCTGCGGTGGGTGATCAGAGAAAGCGACCTGCATCTGGTCACAGCCGGTCCCGGGTCGGGCCCTGCCTACGTGTTTCTTTTCATGGAGGCGCTTGCCGACGCGCTGCAGGACGAGGGACTTGACGCCGCCGCTGCGCGCGAGTTTGCGCTTTCGACCGTCGAGGGCGCCGCGGCGCTTGCGCGTCAAAGCGGCGAAGCCTTCAGCGTCCTGCGGGAAAATGTCACGAGCAAGGGCGGGACGACCGCCAAGGCGCTTGAAGCCTTTGAAGCGCACGGCCTGCGGGGCGCGGTGAAGGCGGCCGTTGAGGCCTGCCGCGCCCGCAGCGAAGAGATGAGCAAACTTTTCAGTTAAAACGCAAGGTCGAGCAGGCCCTTGGGCTTGTGCCCGAGGGTCTGCACGCAAAGGGGCTTTTGGGTGGCGGTGAGCCCGAGCGTGTCGTGCACCTTCTGCGAGTCGAAGGTGAGCCGCGCCAGACAGTTGAGGTTGAGCGCCGCACAGGCCATGTACACCGCCATCACCCGCGCGCCGGCATCGAGCAGCGGCGCATGCGCCATCACCTCTTCGGACAGGGTCGTGATGCTCTTCTTTTTGATGAACTGCACGATCTGCATCGCAAGGTCTGTCATGAGCCCCTGGGTTTTGGCCTGATCATAGACGTAGACGAGGTGCACGGGGGCCTGGCTCACCATCGGCTGCAGCAGGCAAAAGTCCTTTCTGCAGTCCTTTTCGTGCACGAAGCTCAGCACATGGCGCTCGGGCACCCACAGCCACACGCCGTTGGCTTTGACGACATAGGTGTCGATTTCCTTCCAGTTGAGCGTCGTGGGCGTGGTGCGGTGGTTGTCGTTCTTTCCTTTGCCGTTGATGCCGTCGGCCGCCCAGAGGATGCGCACGAGGTCTTCGTCGCAGATCGTCGCGTCGGAGAAGTCCAGCGACGAGCGCCGGCGCATGAAGACGTCTTTTAAGGGCATGTCAAGCGGCAGGTCTGCCGGGTCCGGCAGATCGCGTTCGGGCGGACGGCTTTTGGGCGCCGCCTTTTTGCCGGTGAGCATGACCTTGATGTCTTCGATGCGCTTCATGACGACTCCTTGCCGCGAGAGTTTTCTTTAGAGCGGAAAGCCCACCGTCACCGCCATCTGCGGGTCGTACTGGCTTTCCGTTTTGCCCATGGCCTGCAGCACCTGGGCCGGATCCAACCAGGCGCGCGGCACGGCCGCAAGCCCCATCGCCGCGCAGGCCAGAAGTGCATTCTCCATCATGGCGCCCACGTCGACCGACTTGCAGATTTCACCCATGCGGCCTTCGGAAATTTCACCGGTCTTTGCCTTGTTGACGGCAAAAACGAGCGTAACGGGTGCCGTCCCCACAAAGTCCTGTCCGGCGGTCGTGGCCATGCGGTGGTCGCCTTCGGTCATCAGCAGCAGGGCGTTTTGGGCATTGTCGTAGAGCCACACGCCGTCGGCGTCAAACACAAAGCATTCGACTTCGCGGCAGTCCATCGCCGAGGGCACCGTCCGGTGGCCGTCTTCAGCGTTGCGGCCGGCGCAGGCCCACAACAGTGCCGAGAGGATGGAAGCGTCCAGCGGTTCGCTTGAAAATTCGCGCGAGCTGCGGCGGCGTCCGAGCACCTGCGCAAAGGGCGTGGGCATGTCAATTGGTGAGGGGAGTTCGAGTTTTTCCATGACATCAGCCTCCAAAAGAATCCGCAGCGGGCATTCAAAACCGGCGCTGCGGCACGGTGTTTTCCGGCTCTTGAGGATACCGCGTTTGCGGCTTGCCGCGCACACGCCGCACGCCTTTTAGCGCACGTCTTCAAAAAGCGAGGCGTACATCGGCCAGTAGGCCGCGTAGATGAAGGTGAGCAGCAAAAACCCGAGCGGCATCACGATGAAGGTGACGACCGCGTCGCTTGAGCCCATCGCCGCAATGAGCGTGGAGGCAAGCAGCCCGAAGGCGATGATCACGGCAAGCACCAGCGCAATGAGGATGATCACCGGCAGGATGTTGCGCAGGCACCCGAAAAAGGAATAGAAGACCGCCTTGCCCCAGCTCATGCGCTTTTCGCTTGCCAGAAGCGGCGCAAACCACACGGCCATGAGTCCCGGAATGTAGACCACGCAGACCGCGATGATCGCGTCCCACGGAATGTTGGCCTGCACGCTCGCCCAGTCGAGCCGGTTGTTCGCGTCAAGCTTCCAGAGCGCAATCGAGTCGGCCGCAAGAAGCCCGTAAAGGGCGTTCACGGTGATGAGCACGAAGCCGTAGACAAAGCCCACGCGCAGCAGGTTCTGCCGCACCACGGGGTCGGTCCAGAGCTCCTTGAAGGCGGCAAAGCGGGGCGTGCCGCCTTCAAGCGCCGTGCGCGTGCTGCGGCCGATGAAGGCCGTGCCATAGGGCATGAAAAGCGCGGCAAAGACAAGCCCCGCATAGGGGATGGCGCTTAAAAAGCCCATCACGAGCAGGTAAAAAAGCGTGACGGCAAGAAGATTGAAGGGCTTGCGGCTCACCGCTGTGGCGGCGTCCCGAAACCAGCGCCAGCCGCTTGCGGCCGGAAGGCGTCTTGAGGTGTTGCTGTCGGTCATGCAGAAAATGGTTTGAAAAAGAAGGCCCGGGCTGCGGCAGACGGGAGGTTTGCGCCGCAGCCCTGCCGGACGTTAATGAAGGTGCTCAACGGGCGGTGGCGGCGGCAGGTGCGGCACGTTCCACAGGCGGTCCGCGAGAATCCGCTGGTAAACCGTGGGATCGTGGGGCTTCAAAAGGCTTGCCTCGCGCGGCAGATAGTAGTCGTACAGACGCGAGAGCCAGAAGCGCAGGGCCGCAGCGCGCATCATGTCGCGCCACCAGAGGCGCTCGGAGGACTGCATGGGGCGCACGGCGATGTAGGCGTCCCAGAAGGCCCTGGCCTTGGCGGGGTCAAGCGCAAGCCGCGGGCTGCTGTAGTCCGTGCACCAGTCGTTGACGGTCACCGCGCAGTCGTAGAGAAAAGGAGTGCAGCCGGCAAAGTAAAAGTCAAAGACGCCGCAGACGTGAGCCTTGTCCGTGCCGTGCCCGGCAATCATCGCGTTGTTGCGAAAGAGGTCGCAGTGGCAGGCGCCCGCGGGAATTTTCTGAAAGCGCTCGTTGGCAAAGACGGTGTTCACCTGGTAGTCCACTTCAGACGCGAGCAGCTTCTGCGCCTCGTGATCGAGATGGGGCATCACCAGGTGCGCGGTCTTGAGCCACCAGGCAGGTCCCCGCAGGTTTTCCTGAAAAGGCTTGAAGTCGGCCACCGCCAGATGCATGCGGGCGAGCACCTCGCCCATGCTGGCGCATTCGGCGGGCGTGACGTCCGCAACGCTTTCGCCTTCGAGGCGCCGCGCAATCGAGCAGGGCTTGCCGGCGATTTCGGAAAAAAGTTCGCCCTCTTTCGTGCGCAGGGGCGCGGCCACGGGCAACCCCGCCTTTCCGAGGTGTTCGGCAAGCTCCAGATAAAAGGGCAGCTGCTCGCGCGTTAAGCGTTCAAAGACGGTGAGCACCCAGCGCCCTTCGGGCGTATCCACGTAGTAGTTGGTGTTTTCGATGCCGCTTGCAATCGGCTCGAGCAAAAGCGGTTCGCTGAGCCCGAACACGGCAAGCAGCCCCCGCACGCCGTCCTTTGTCAGGGAAGTGAAGACAGCCATGGCGACTACCAGTTGAACTCGATGAACTTGGGCGTATCAAGCGTCGAGCGGGGATCTGCGCCCGGACGGTTGTCCACCGGACGCTCGCCCGTGTTTTTCATCGAATACGGGATTTCGGTGGAGCCGGGCGTGACGCGCACCTCGGTCAGACGATTGTTCTGATCATGCGTTTCTTCAATCACGGTGCCGTAATCAGACTTGTAGCGGGTGGTCTTGCCGGTGTCAACGCGCTTTTCACGGTCCTTGCGGGCCTTCTGCATGTCGGCTGCCGACGGCTCCAGGCGCGAGGCCTCATAGGTTTCGCGCGTGCTGCGCTCGACCTGGCGTTCTTCAGCCTTAAGGTCAGGCGCGGGCGGCGCATTGCGCTGTACTTCCGCAGAAGGGGGAACGTAGGCCGGAGGCGCATCGGAAACCTGTGCCCAGCCCGCGGCGCTCATGCCGGCCAAAACGAGTGCCGTCATCACTTTACGCATGAAAAAATCCTTTTTTCTTTCAATTGAATCAACCAATGACGCCGCGATCGCTCCGCAAAGGGCGCACGCAGCCTTTAACCCAATCATAGACGGGTTTTGTGCCTGAAAAGTCCGGCACTGCGCAAAATTGCCGCCTGCGGCCAACGCGCCCTCCGAAGTGTCCTTCGAAGTCTGGGGAACGCGATGTCCTCTACAATCAAGCCACTTTCGAATTTTCAGTGAACTGCCATGCCCAAGCTTCTTCTGGTTGACGGATCCAACTATCTTTTTCGAGCCTTTCACGCGCTGCCGCCGCTTGCCACGAGCAAGGGAGAGCCCACGGGCGCCATCAAGGGCTTTAACGGCATGCTCAAGGTCGTGCACGATGTGGTCAAGCCCGACTGCGAAATCTGCATCTTTGACGCCAAGGGCAAAAACTTCCGCCACGAGATGTATGCCGAGTACAAGGCCAACCGCCCGCCCACGCCCGAGGAACTGCGCGTGCAGATCGAGCCCATGTTTGAACTCGTGCGGCTGCAGGGCTGGCCGCTTGTGCAGGTCGAGGGGGTGGAGGCCGACGACGTGATCGGCACCTTCGCCGTGCAGGCCGCCCAAAAAGGCTGGGAGGTGATGATCGCCACGGGCGACAAGGACCTCGCGCAGCTCGTGGGCGACCGCATCCGCATCATCAACACGATGACCAAGACCGTGCTCGATCGCGAGGGCGTCTTTGAAAAGTACGGCGTCTATCCCGAAAAAATCATCGACTACCTCACGCTCATGGGCGACAAGGTCGACAACGTGCCCGGCATCAACAAGTGCGGCCCGAAGACCGCGGCCAAGTGGATCGCCGAATACGGCAGCCTGGAGGGCGTCGTGCAAAACGCGGCCTCCGTCAAAGGCAAGATCGGCGAATATCTGCGCGAAGGGATCCCCGCGCTCGAGCTCTCGCGCCGCTTGGTGACGATCTGCACCACGGCGCCTGTCGTCTTTGACGAAAAGGCCTATGCAAAAAAGGCGCCGGACGCCGCAGCGCTCGCGCAGTTTTACGCCCGCTGGGAGATGAGCGTTCCCGGAGCCAAAAAGACCTCGAAAACAAGGCAGGCGGCCGCGGCGATGACCGCAGACCTCTTTGCCGCGCCCTCGATTCCGACCGACGCCGCAGCCCCCGTAGCCGCTGCGCCCGCCGCCGCCTCCGACGTGCGGATTGTGAGGACGGCAGACGACATCGAACAGCTTGCCCGCGACCTTGAGGCCGCCGCGCAAAACCGCTTTCCCGTGGCGCTCTGGATTGCCTGCGACAACAAGAACGCAATGCACGACGCGGCCGTGGGGATTGCCTTTGCCCTGACGCCGCTGGCCTGCGCCTATCTGCCGCTAGCCCACGGCGAAGGGGAGAACGCCGATGTTGAAGCGGTGCGGCGCTTCATCGCCCCCTGGTTTGCCTCGAGCGCCCCGAAGCTTTTCTACGACGCAAAGAGAATGCTGCACGTCCTGCACAACACGCAGCTTGAGACGGGTGGCGCCGTGCACGACGCGGTGCTCATGAGCTACGTCTTGGAAGCGCATCTCAAGCACGATTTTTCCCGCATCGTGCTGCGCACCACGGGGCTTGAAGAAGGCGCCGAGGAGGCGCTCTACGGCAAGGGCGCTTCGCGCAAAGGCGCGCAGACGCTTGCCATTGAGGAGGCCGCAGCCTTCGGCGTGCGCGAGGCTGCGCTGCTGCGCGCTTCCGGGTCGGTGATGTGGACCAAGCTCACGCAGGATCCGGCGCTTTTAGAGATCTACCGCGGCCTTGAGCTGCCGGTGATGGGGGTTTTAGCGCAGATGGAGCGCACGGGCGTGCTGATTGACCGCGAAAAGCTTGCTGCGCAGAGCGCCGAACTTGCCGGCCGCATCAATGAGGTCAAGGCCAAAATCGAAGCGATTGCCGGCGAGGCCTTTAATCCGGCAAGCCCCAAGCAGCTCGCCAAGGTTCTCTTTGAAACCCTGAAGCTGCCCGTGAAAAAGAAGACGGCCTCGGGCACGCCCTCGACCGACGAAGAAGTGCTCACGGAGCTTGCGCTCGACTATCCGCTGCCGAAGCTCATTCTCGAATTCCGGGCGCTCACGAAATTGAAGAGCACCTACACCGACAAGCTGCCGCAGATGGCAGATCCCGTCGACGGCCGCGTGCACACCACTTTCGGACAGGCTACGGCCGTGACGGGGCGCCTGGCAAGCTCCGATCCCAATCTGCAGAACATCCCCGTGCGCACGCCCGAGGGGCGCCGCGTGCGCGAAGCCTTCATTGCACGTGCGGGCTGCAAGCTCATTTCAGCCGACTACTCGCAGATCGAGCTGCGCATCATGGCGCACATGTCGCAGGACGCGGGCCTGATCAAGGCCTTTCGCGAGGGCGAGGACATTCACCGGGCCACGGCCGCGGAAGTGTTCGGGGTCGATCCCGCCGCGGTGACGCCCGAGCAGCGCCGCATGGCCAAGGTGATCAACTTCGGCTTGATCTACGGCATGAGCGCCTTTGGGCTCGCGCAGAATCTTGGCATCGAACGGCGTCTTGCCTCGCACTACATCGAGGAGTATTTCGCGCGCTACCCCGAGGTGGCCCGCTACATGCAGGAGACCCGCAGCAGGGCGCATGCGCAGGGCTATGTGGAGACCGCCTTCGGCAGAAGGCTGTGGCTGCCCGATATTTTGAGTTCGCGGCCGGCGGTGCGCGCTGCGGCCGAACGCGCCGCCATCAATGCGCCGATGCAGGGGACGGCCGCCGACCTCATCAAAAAGGCGATGGTGGCGCTTGATGCGTGGCTCAAAAAGGAGAAGCTCGCAAGCCGCGTGATTTTGCAGGTGCACGACGAGCTGATTCTCGAGGTGCCCGAAAGTGAACTGGAAGGCGTGAGCCGCGCGCTTCCGGCGATCATGCAGTCGGCGGCCAACCTCTCCGTGCCGTTGATCGCGCAGGTGGGCGTTGCCGACAACTGGGAGGAAGCGCACTGACGGGAAAGGGTTTTAACTAGTTGGATAAAAACCTCCCAAATCTCGCATAACGTGCTGTGACCAAACCCGTAACCGCTAAACTGATGACGAGGAGTACGAGCATCTTTTCAACCGGAGGATGCCATGACACTGTGCTCCATCGGCGTTATTGCCAAGCGATACGGGGTGAGCC
>CALXOY010000091.1 GCA_944390145.1 uncultured Duodenibacillus sp. | reverse complement strand
AGCCGGATACTGGGCAACCGTTGCAGCAGCGAATTCCTTGATTTCAGCCGAGTGGCCGGACACGAAGGTGTCGCCGAGCCAGGCAACGCCGAGCACGCAGACGATGGCGACCATGCCGGACTTGAAGACCGAGCAGGAGGCGACTTCGCCCACTTCAATCTTGCAGCAGATCGTGATGGCGCAGCCAACCAACAGCATCAGGCTCATAATGGCGGCGTCGCGGCCGACGATCACATTCTTGATGATGCCGACAGCCGGCGAAATGGCGGAGGCATAAAGCACCACGCAGATAACGCCGATCAGGAAGATGCCGACGGAGAGCTTGGCACCGGGCTTGAGCGTGAAGTTCTGTTCACCGGTGGGAGCCTTCACGAGGCCCTTGGCCAGACGTTCCTTGTAGACCGGATCGCTGTCAAGGTCGAGGTTCTGGATCATGGTCATCACGAAAGCGGTGAGCATGCAGCCGATGAAGGTCGTCGAAATCCAGATGCCCAGCAGTGCGGGATAGGACCAGCCGAAGGGTTCAAGCACGCCGGACATGTAAATCACGGCGGCCGACACCGGAGAAGCCGTAATGGCGATCTGGGACGAAACCACAGCGATCGACAGCGGGCAGACCGGGCGGATCTTCTGTTCCTTGGCGACTTCAACGATAACCGGGATCATCGAGAAGGCGGTGTGGCCGGTGCCGGCGAAGATGGTCAGCACATAGGTCACGACGGGAGCCAGATAGTTGATGTACTTCGGGTTGGAACGCAGGATGCGTTCGGCGATGTGAACCAGGTAGTCAAGACCGCCGGCGAGCTGCATGGCGGAAATGGCTGCGATCACCGAAGCGATGATCAGGATCACGTCCCAGGGAATGTTGCCCGGCTTCATGCCGAGGCACAGACCCAGAACCAGCACGCCGGCGCCGCCGGCATAGCCGATGCCGATGCCGCCCAGGCGGACACCGATGAAGATCGCTCCGAGAAGAACGATCACTTGAAGAATAAGCATGATATCCATGACATCTCCAAAGGGTTGTTAACAGCTTTGTAGTTATTGTTGTCTGCAGGGCGTTTCGCCGCCCCGCAGATCTATGCCCAAGCCGGGAATCCTTGCGGACCCCCGGCGGGATTCGTCAGATCAAAGAATTACTGAACGAATTTCGGAGCGATCAGGTTCTGCAGGTTGAACGTTGCATCCCACTGCTCCTGGGTGAGCATGTGGCGTTCGTCCACAACGACCTGATGCAGGGACTTGCCCGTGTGATAGCACTCGTGAGCCATGTCGGAGCAGACCTTGTAGCCAAGGTGCGGCTTGAGCAGCGTCACGATGCCGCAGGAGTTCATCACCATGTTGGCGGTGCGCTCGGCGTTGGCGGTGATTCCGTCGACGCACTTCGTGCGCAGAGCGTTGCAGGCGTTCGTGAGAACGCGCATCTGCAGGAAGGTGGCGAACGTGATCACGGGTTCCATCACGTTGAGTTCGAGCTGGCCGGCGGAAGCGGCGAGCATCACCGTGGTGTCGAGACCAATGGCGAGGAAGCTGGCCTGGTTCGTCACTTCGGGGATCACGGGGTTGACCTTGCCCGGCATGATGGAGGAACCCGGCTGCAGCTGCGGCAGGTTCAGTTCAGCAAGACCGCAGCGCGGGCCGGAGGCGAGCAGACGGATGTCGTTGCAAACCTTCGTGAGCTTGACGGCGAGGCTCTTCATGGCGCTCGAGAGAGCCACATAGGAGCCGCAGTCGCTCGTGCAGGCGATCAGGTCTTCGCTGTTCTTGAAGTCGATGCCGGTCAGTTCGGCGAGCTTGGCGGAAGCCTTGGCCGGGTAGTCCGGATGGCAGGTCACGCAGGTGCCGATGGCGGTGCCGCCGAGGTTGATCGTCTTCAGGTGTTCCTGAGCTTCGCGGATGACCTTGATTTCGTCGGCGATGGTGAAGCCCCAGCCGTGGAATTCCTGGCCGAGGGTCATCGGGACGGCGTCCTGCAGGTGGGTGCGGCCCATCTTGAGAACGCCCTTGAACTCTTCGCTCTTCTTGTAGAAGGCCTGAACCAGGTCTTCAACAGCCTTCAGCAGCACATTGCTGCGCAGGATCAGCATCAGGTGAAGAGCCGTCGGATAGGTGTCGTTGGTGGACTGGCCGAAGTTGGCATGGTCGTTCGGGGAGACGCGCTTGGAGTCGCCCTTCACCGTGCCGAGCTTTTCGCAGGCCAGGTTGCAGATCACTTCGTTGACGTTCATGTTCGTCGAAGTGCCGGCACCGCCCTGCAGCCAGTCAGTCACAAACTGATCCTGGTACTTGCCGGCGATCAGCTCGTCGCAGGCCCACACGAGGGCGTCGGCGACGTCGGCCGGAATCGTGCCGAGTTCCTTGTTGGTCAGGGCGGCGGCCTTCTTCACATAGGCAAATGCCTTGATGAACAGGGGTTCCATGTTCATGGACATTTCCGTGATGTGGAAGTTTTCCTTCGCGCGAAGCGTCTGCACACCGTAGTAGCAGTCGTCAGGAATTTCCAGCTGACCAAGGAAGTCACTTTCAAAGCGAGACATTTAGTTTTGCTCCTCAAATTTAAGTTGTCACCAATGGTCGTCTTCAAACCATTGGTGAGGTTCAATGCCTTCCGTCCGTTCCCTGCCCTTTCGGATCAGGTGGTCTGAACGTCCGGAACGCGTTGTACAGATCCTCACAGCGCACCACCCGGGTGCACCCTGTCTTCTGTGAGGTAGATAATACGCCTTAGTTTTGGGATGGGAAGATAGTTTTCGGGTTTTTAAATCCCCTCGTGCGAGGGTGACTGCCTACAACATTTCACCTATAGTGATACACAATCAGACAACCCTTTGAATTAAAAGCAATTTTCTTTTTCATTGTGCCGAATCTTCGATTTTGTAAAGATCGGCACCGAAATCTGATCCTCATCAAAAAATCCTCACTTTGGTTGAGGTCTTTACTACGAAGGAGGTAATCCCTCTGTGTTTTTTACGGGATTTTCTAGTGTAAATACGTAGTCAAAACCTCCATAGTCAGGACAGTTGCCTAAATACATCCGCTTAGACGTCTCCGCCCGCCTCTTTCAAAAAACGAAAAAAGTCATACATTATCTTTTGATATGCGGTAATTGTTGATTAGTTCCAAATTCTCTTTCAAATCAAGCTGACGCCGGCCCTCCCCGAAACAGCAATACCCCATACGGGGTAAATCTTAAATTTGCCTCATTCCGGTGCACAGCGGCCGGAGCAATCCGCCGCGGCGCCCCTCCCCTTTCGCGATTCTCCGGCAGAGCCGGGCCCGTTAAGTTCAACTTAAGCGGCCTTCAAACATTCGAAACGCAAAGCATTTTGCGTTTGACATGCATCAAAGGCCAGGCCCCCTGCGTTTCTAGACTTCTTCGCAGTCACCGATCGCACCGCAGACGGTTCGCCAGAGCGCGGCCATCCGACGGGCGACACAGCAAACGCAAGGAGAAAAGATCATGATGAAAAGCCTCAGCGCGTTGATCCTCGCAGCGGCCTTCTCCGGAATGGCTGCGGCCGCCGGCGCACAGGATCTTGCGTCGTTTCACAACAACATGGGCGGGTGCGCGGCCTGCCACGGCACCAACGCCGTGACGCCCGCCTCCGTTCCCGACGACGAAATCGCCATCAACAAGCAGTGCATGGCCTGCCACGGCGACTTCAAGAAGCTTGCCGACAAGAAAAAGCGCTTTGATCCGCATGCAAGCCACCTGAGCGACCGCAGCGCCATCAACTGCACGGTCTGCCACGCAGGCCACGTGCAGCCCAAGCTGATCTGCAACGACTGCCACACGTTCGACATGAAGATGCCCTTTGCCGACGCCCCCAAGGGCAAGGCCTGGGACGACGGCATTGATGAAAAGGCCGTTGCCGCCGCTGAAGCGGCTTCTGCGCGTGAAACCGTCGACGTGCTCGTGATCGGCGCGGGCTCGGCGGGCTTGAACGCCGCCATTGCCGCCAAGCGCGCCGGCGCCAAGACCCTTCTCATTGAAAAGCACTCCTACGCGGGCGGCAACTCGATGCTTGCCGCAGGCGGCTACAACGCCGTCGGCACGCCGCAGCAGGCCAAGAAGGGCATCAAGGACACCGTTGACATGTATGTGGCCGACACCATGAAGGGCGGCCGCGGCAAGAACGACCCCAAGCTCGTGCGCATCCTGGCTGAAAACAGCGCCGCGGGCGTGAAGTGGCTCGAAGACATGGGCGCCGACCTTTCGGATGTGAAGCGCTCGGGCGGCGCACAGGTCGACCGCACGCACCGTCCGCACGGCGGCATGACCGTGGGTCCGCACATCGTCGACGTGCTGCGCGCACAGGCTGCAAAAGACGGCGTTGCGCCGCGCGTCAACTCCCGCGCCGTGAAGCTGCTGCTTGACAAGGACTACAAGATTGCCGGCGCCATCGTGCACGGCAAGCACTCGGGCTACTACAAGGTGGCCGCCAAGGCCGTGGTTCTTGCCACGGGCGGCTACGGCCAGAACAAGAAGATGATCGCGGTCTATCGCCCGACCTTCAAGAACATGACGAGCTCCAACAACGTGACGAGCACGGGCGACGGCATCATCATGGCGCTTAACATCGGCGCAAGCATGACCGACATCGACTGGGTGCAGGCCCACCCGACCGTCGGCCTTGACAGCCGCATCCTCATCTCTGAAACCGTTCGCGGCGTCGGCGCCATCATGGTCAACGTCAAGGGTGCGCGCTTTGTGAACGAACTCACCACCCGCGACCGCGCCTCCGACGCGATCCTGCATCAGCCCGAACGGCGCGCATGGCTCGTCTTTGACAGCGACCTCTACAAGTCCGCCAAGATGGTCCGCGGCTACGACCACCTCGGCATGCTCAAGAAGGCCGACTCAATCGAAGAGCTCGCCAAGATCTGCAAGATGGACGTGAAGACCCTGCAGCAGACGGTGAAGAACTACAACGCCTACCGCAAGAACGGCAAGGACGAAGCCTTCGGTCGTCCCGACATGCCGCTTGGCGTGGAAAAGGCTCCGTTCTACGCCGTGGCGGTCGCCCCTGGCATCCATCACACGATGGGCGGCGTGGCGATTACGCCTGAAAGCGAAGTGCTCGACATCCAGAGCCGACCGATCCCGGGTCTTTATGCCGCTGGCGAAGTCACGGGCGGCGTGCACGGCTTCAACCGCCTGGGCGGCAACGCCGTGGCCGACACGGTGGTCTTCGGCCGCCGCAGCGGCGAGCACGCAGCCGCCTATGCACTGAAGGCCAAGTAAAACATCATCTCCTCAGCGCCAGGGAAGGGGGCCGGATGCGCCCGGCTCCCATTCCGCCGCGTTCGGTCCGCTTCGCCCCTTGAAGCGGACCCTTTTTTCATCCCTCAACCGGTTTGATGTCGCACTCTTGGAAAAAGAGCTCGCGCAGGGCGCTCAAGTGCTCTTTTTTGTAGACGGCGTAGATGAGCCGGGTCGAACCGTTGATGCGGTCGGGATTGACCTCCTTTCTGAGTTCCACCAGGTCGCCGCGCTGGATTTCCTCCTTGACGGACAAAAACGGCACGACCGCAAGGCCCAGCCCCGTGGCGACCGCGCGCTTGATCGCGCCCATCGTGTTCATGGTGAGCATGCTCGAGACCGTGATGCCCTGCGCCCGCAGCCAGCGCATGGCGGCGCTGCGCACCGACTCCTCGCAGTCCATCACCCAGGTGGCAAGACTAAAGTCCCCGGTGGTGGCCTCGACCGAAATGTAGGGGCTCTTGGGGCTTGCAATCATCACGAAGTCGTCGCGAAAGCAGGCAAAGCTCGTGAGAGACGCCTCCCGGGGCGGACGGCTGATAAAGCCCACATCCAGACGGTTTTCGCAAACCCCCTCCTCGATCACGTTGTTATCGTCGATGATGAGCGCCGGGTCGACCGCCGGATGCCTGCGCTTGAAGGCGGGCAGGCGCCGCGAGAGGATGTAGATGCCGCAGGCGCGGTTGGCGCCCACCACCAGCCGTCCGGCCAGCCCCTTTTCACGGGCGCGGAAGATGTTTTCAATTTCAAGCGACTTGTTGACCACGAGCGTCGCCAGCGGCAGAAGCGCCGCCGCGGCGTCCGTGGGCGCAAGGCCAGTGGAGGTGCGGATGAAAAGCTTTGCGCCGAGCACGCGCTCCAATTCCTTCACCGACTGGCTTGCCGCGCTTGTGGTGACGCAAAGCGCGGCCGCCGCCTTGGAAAGATTGCAGCGGTCGAAAACTTCCCGGAAGACTTCAAGCTGACGCAGCGTAATGTGCATGGTTCCACCCGCAGGCTGAGAGGTTCTTTGCGGATTTTACAAAATCCCGCAAACGCCCTCTGCGGGCTGGCCGCAGGCATAAAGAAAACCGCCTTCCGAAAGCAACTCCCGGAAAGCGGTCTTCGTGCGTCCGGTCAGGCCGGACGCAGCCTCAAGAAGGACTCAATCAAGCAGCCTTGATCGGGATCTTCTTGGCGGTCTTGGGCGTGGGAACGACCTTGTCGTAGTTCTTGATGCCCTGCTCTGCCATCTTGCGGCGGATGAAGGCGATCTGCGTCTTCAGGGGCAGATCCTTCGGGCAGAAGTCATGGCAGGCGAGCAGCGACATGCAGCCGAACACGCCGGAATCGTCGCCGATCACTTCGTAGAAGTCGGCGTCGTTGCGGGTGTCGCGCGGGTCGAGGCGGAAGCGGGCGATCTTGTTGATGGCCACGCCGCCGGCGAAGTCCGGACGCAGACGCACCGTACCGCAGCCGGCGATGCAGCAGCCGCATTCCACGCAGCGGTCGAGCAGGTAGATGTCCTCAGCAAGCTGCGGATCCATCGGCTCTTCCTTCTTGCGAAGATCGATTTCCTCGGTCTTCATGTGAACCCACGTTTCCATGCGCTCGGACATGTTGCGCATCCACTTGCCGGTGTTCACCGACAGGTCGCCGATCAGTTCGAAGGCCGGCAGCGGAGCCAGCGTGAACTCGGTCGGGAGGTCGCGGGTCAGGGTGCGGCAGGCCAGACCGGGCTTGCCGTTGATCAGCATTGCGCAGCTGCCGCAGATGCCGGCGCGGCACACGAAGTCAAACTGAAGCGTGGGATCCTGTTTGTCGCGCAGTTCATTGAGAAGAATGAACAGCGTCATCGAATCGGCTTCCTCGCATTCAAACGTCTGCATGTGCGGCACGCTTGCGGGATCAGCAGGGTTGTAGCGCAGGATGCTGATCTTGAGCATGCGGTGCTGCTTCTTCACTTGAGTACTCATTTAAGTCAGCTCCTCATTAAGCAAGGGGTTCATCGATGCGTTCGTTCTTGCCCTGCAGGCGCTTCGGCAGCAGGCTGTGGAACGGCATGATCGCATCCTGAATGGCGAAGCGGTCGGCGCCTTCGGCTTCCATCTTGGCGCGGATGGCGTCGATTTCAGCCTGCCGCTTCGGCGTCTCAGGATTGTCGATGTAGTTCTTGGCACCGTAGCCGCGCCATCCCGGCGGCAGCTCCATCTTGCTCACGTCAAGCTTCTCGTAGCTCAGCGTCGGCAGCGTGTCGTTCTCGTTCTTCCACGTGGCGATCGTGCGGCACAGCCATTCGGCGTCGTTGCGCACCGGGTAGTCTTCGCGGAAGTGAGCGCCGCGGCTTTCCTTGCGGGCGGCAGCGCTGCAGGCCATGGCCAGAGCCACCTTGAGCATCTTGCGGGTGCGGTAGGCGTACACGAGTTCGGGGTTGCGGCCCGGCCTCTCCTTGACGGAGACCTTGTAGGTCTTCTTGAGGAGGTCTTCGAGTTCGGCCACAGCGCTTTCCATCTCGGTGCCCGTACGGAAGATGCCGATCTTGCTGGTCATCAGATCCTGCATGCGGCTGCGGATGGCGACCATGTCCTCGGTACCGGCGTTCTTGATGTAGCCGTCAAGCTCGTTCTGGACCTTGGCGATATGGTCGTAGATGATGGAGGTCGGAATGTCGATGCCGTTTTCGGGACGGTCGCAGAAGTCGGCGATGAATTCTCCGACGATCATGCCGGCCACAACGGTTTCAGCAACGGAGTTGCCGCCCAGGCGGTTGAAGCCGTGCATATCCCAGCAGGAGGCTTCGCCGGCAGCGAACAAACCCTTCAGGGTGCGGGATTCGCCCGTGTAGTTCGTGCGCACGCCGCCCATCGTGTAGTGCTGGGCCGGACGCACCGGAATCCATTCCTTCACCGGGTCGACGCCGAGGAAGTAGTGGCAGATTTCATAGACTTCACGCAGGTTGTGCTTGATGTGGTGTTCGCCAAGCAGCGTGATGTCGAGCCAGAGGTGTTCGCCGAAGCGGCCCTTGACGCCCTTGCCCTGGGCAATGCGTTCCTCCATGCGGCGGGAAACCACGTCGCGGGAGGCGAGTTCCTTCTTTTCAGGCTCAACGTCGGGCATGAAGCGGTGGCCGTCGCAGTCGCGCAGCAGACCGCCGTCGCCGCGGCAGCCTTCGGTTACCAGAATGCCGGCCGGGAAGATGCCGGTCGGGTGGAACTGGACGGCTTCCATGTTGCCGAGGGTGGCAACGCCGCTTTCCAGAGCCAGTGCATGGCCCGTGCCTTCGCAAATCTGGGCGTTCGTCGTGACGCGGAAGATCTTGCCGGCGCCGCCCGTGCAGATGGCGGTGGCCTTGGCCACATAGCCCATCAGCTCGCCCGTGATCAGATCGCGGACCACAGCGCCGTAGCAGCGCTTGCCGTCGTGAATCAGGGAAAGGGCCTCGACGCGTTCGATCACCGGAACCTTCTCGGCGATCACGCGGTCGGACACGGCGTTCAGCATGGCGTGGCCGGTGCCGTCGGACACGAAGCACGTACGCCACTTCTTGGTGCCGCCGAAGTCGCGCTGACCAATGAGGCCTGCGGCTTCCTTGCGTTCGGTAATGGTGACTTTCTCACCGTTGATGATCACCTGGCGGTCGCCCGGGGTGATGCGGCTCCAGGGCACGCCCCAGGCAGCCAGCTCACGAACGGCCTTGGGGGAGGTGTTCACGAACATGCGAACCACGTCCTGATCGGCACCCCAGTCCGAACCGCGAACGGTATCGGCGAAGTGAATGTCTTCGTTATCGCCGACACCCTTGATGACGTTGGCCAGAGATGCCTGCATGCCGCCCTGCGCCGCCTTGGAGTGCGAACGCTTCGGAGGCACCAGCGACAAAACGATGGCGTCGTGGCCGCGGCGCTTGGCAGCAACTGCCGTGCGCAGACCGGCAAGACCGCCACCGATCACCAGTACGTCGGTGTAAACAATCTTCATTTCAAGGTCTCCTTGATCCGTTAAAGGGATCCGCTTGAAGAAAAACGCAGCTGCTGCCGCGCTATCGAAAAGCAGGGTCGATTAACTTACATCTTCCTCATATTCTGCCCGTGCGGCACAGCCTGAGCCGCTGCCGGCAGCGGGCACGACCGAAATCATATTCCGCAAAACAGACTTTCAGCCGTGCTGACGGGATTCCCACTGACAAAAAGCAGGGCGGCGCCGCTGCATTTACACACAGGCCACCCGTTATTTTGCTCTTAAAGCACCTCGGACAACAGCGTCCTCGGCCATGCTTCGGCACCGTGAGATCCCTTTTCCCGCTTGCAAAAAGCGGGACAATGCCGCCGCATCAAACTGTTGAAGGGTTCCGGGGATAGCTTTTTTCTTTAAAAATTAAGGAATAAAGCACCCCACAAGCCCGAACGCACAACAACGCCCGGACCCGCCGAACCTCTTTTCGCACGGAGTCTAGTTTTTCTACCTCCTCCGAACTATCGGGAAAAACCCTAGGACAGTTGTCCTATTGTCCGCCCTTTTTTGTTTATTTTCAATGGGTTGTCTGCATCTTTGCAATTCGGCGAAAGTTTGCATTTAATCAAAAGTTAAGCTAATTCCCCTTCTTGCCGGTCACACGCATACCAATAAAGAGGTAGATACCGTTGTCCTCCCCGCTGCCGGCACCAAAAGCGGCGCAGGAATTCACATGCAGACGCGCAGACGCCTTCCAATTGAAAGAAACTATCAGAGCTCAAAGTTTGGTAGCATTTGCGCGTCATGCGGGGCTGCGGCTCCGCTTAATCAATATAGGGAGAAACAAAAATGAACACCGTCATCGCCACCACCAATGCGCCGGCTGCCGTCGGCCCCTACAGCCAGGCCATCAAGGCGGGCAACACCGTTTACTGCTCGGGCCAGATCGGGCTCGAGCCCTCCACCGGCGTTCTGGTCGAAGGCGTCGTCGCCCAGGCCAACCGCGCCTTTGACAACCTGGAGGCTGTTTTAAAGGAAGCGGGCGCGGCCATGACCAACGTCGTCAAGATCACGATCTTTCTCACCGACATCAACGACTTTGCCGCTGTGAACGAAGTGATGGCCGCACACGTCCCCACCCCCTTCCCCGCCCGCAGCTGCATGCAGGTCGGAGCGCTTCCCAAGGGCGCCCTCGTTGAAGTGGAAGCCATTGCCGCTCTCTAACGCTTTCTGAGGTCTTCAAACGGGTTCGCACCCGCATGAGAAACATTTGAGAGCAAACAAACGCGCCCGAAAATCGGAAAAACCATGCCTGAAGCACAAAGAAACACAGCAAAATCAGGGGTTCGCAGCGATTCGGCCGGCAAAACGCGGGATCGTGTGACCATCGCCGAGCGCGTTGCAAAAATGGGGCTCATCAAGGACTGGGACTTCGTGCTGCATCTGCCGCTGCGCTATGAGGACGAAACCCGGATCACGCCGGTGGCCGGTCTGCGCGCAAGCGACTGGGCGCAGATTCAGGCCACCGTGGTGTCGAGCGTCACCCGGGCCGGAAAGTTCTTTCAGCTGGTGCTCGGCGTCTCCGACGGCACGGGAACCCTGGAAGTGCGCTATCTGCACTTCAAGCCCGGACTGAAGGAAAGGCTCAAGACCGGAACCCTGCACCGCTTTTACGGTCAGGTGCAGCAGCAGCCCGTCCAATATGGCGGCAGGCTGCAGATGCTGCACCCCAGGGTGAAGGAGCCAATTGAAGACGCCTCGAACCTGCCCTCAACGCTCACCCCGGTCTATCCGGCCGGCGAGCACATCACGCAGACGTGGCTGAGAAAGCGCATCGACCGGGCGCTGCTTGACGTCGACCTCACCGACATCGTGCCGGCGGACTTCACCCGGCCGCTCGGACTGCCGCGGCTTTCCGACGCGCTCAAGCGCCTGCACCATCCGCTGCCGGGCGCCGACTTCGACGCCTACAGTGAACGGCGCACGCCTGAATGGAAGCGCTTGAAGTTCGACGAGCTGCTCGCTCAGCAGATCGCCCTGCGCGAAGCGCGCAACCGGAAAAAAAGCCTCAGGGCGCCCGCCTTGACGGGCAGGCCCGGAGGCTTTAAGGCAAAGCTTCTCGCGGCGCTGCCCTTTGAACTCACCAAGGCACAAAAGCGCGTGCTCGGGGAAATCGACGCCGACCTCGGCGCCGAGAGCCGCATGAACCGCCACGTGCAGGGCGACGTGGGCTGCGGCAAAACGATTGTGGCGGAGGTAAGCGCCCTGCAGGCGGTCGACAGCGGCTTTCAGGCGGCGCTGATGGCGCCCACCGAGATTCTTGCCGAGCAGCACTATGAAAAGCTCAAGCCCCTGTTGGAGCCGCTGGGCGTGCAAACGGTGCTCTTGACCGGGTCGCTCAAGGCGCGCGACAAGGCAGCCGTCCAGGAGCTCGCCGCCTCCGGCGCGGCGCAGGTTGTGATCGGCACGCATGCGCTCATTCAGGATGCGGTGAAGTTTCACAAGCTCGGGCTTGCCATCGTCGACGAGCAGCACCGCTTCGGCGTCTCGCAGCGCTTGAAGCTGCGGGAGGCGATGACGGGCGACGAGGTCCCCCACCTCTTGATGCTTTCGGCCACGCCCATTCCCCGCACGCTCGCCATGAGTTATCTCGCTGACATTGATGTGTCGGTGATCGACGAGCTGCCGCCCGGCCGCACGCCGGTGGTGACGACGCTCGTCAACATGGAGCGCATGGACGAGGTGGTGGCCGCCGTCGACCGTGCCGTGAAGGCGGGCTCGCAGGTCTACTGGGTGTGCCCCCTTATTGAGGAAAGCGACAAGGCCGATCTCACGGCCGCCGTGATGCGGCGCGACGCACTTGTCAAAGCGCTGCCGCAGTGCAAAATCGACATCGTGCACGGCGCCATGAGCGCCGATGAAAAGCAAACCGTGATGAGCCGTTTTGCCGCTGGCGGCTGCGACATTCTCGTTGCCACAACCGTGATCGAAGTGGGCGTTGACGTGCCCAACGCCTCGGTGATGATCATCGAGCACGCCGAACGGTTCGGCCTGTCGCAGCTGCATCAGTTAAGAGGCCGCGTCGGGCGCGGCGGCAAAAAGAGCTTCTGCCTGCTGCTTTATTCACCCGCCCTGTCGGAAGCCGGCCGCGAGCGGCTTTCCGTGATCCGCGCCTCAACCGACGGCTTTGCCATTGCGCGGGAGGACCTGCGGCTGCGCGGCCCCGGTGAATTCATGGGGGCGCGGCAGTCGGGCGCGCCGATGCTGCGCTTTGCAGACCTTGAAGCCGACATCGCGCTTTTGGACGCCGCCCGCAATGCGGCGCAGCAGTGGCTTGCGCAGGACCCCGCGCAGGCCTTGAAGCACGCCGGACGGTGGTTTGCCGGAGCCGGCGGCTTTCTGCAGGCTTGAATTCCAGTCGTCATGAGAACGTTTTCCAGACAAGGACAAAACCGCTATGACACTCAATGAACTTCGCTACAT
>CALXOY010000090.1 GCA_944390145.1 uncultured Duodenibacillus sp. | reverse complement strand
ACAGTGTCATGGCATCCTCCGGTTGAAAAGATGCTCGTACTCCTCGTCATCAGTTTAGCGGTTACGGGTTTGGTCACAGCACGTTATGAGAGATTTGGGAGGTTTTTATCCAACTAGTTAAAACCCTGCAGACAACTTCCCGCGACGGACTTTTCATCACCGGCATTCACCGCATTGGAAAGACGACGTTCATCCAGCAGGATCTGATTCCGCAGTTGGAGAAAGAAAAGGCGCTGGTAATTTATGTCGATCTGTGGGAGAACGTGGAAGAAGCCTCGCCCGCAAAAAAGGTCCTGGATAAGGTCCGCTATTTCTTGACGGAATCTGCTTGGCTTGAGGCCCTGAAGGTTCACCTTTCCGGTGTTTCTTTGACGTTTGAGCGCAAACAGATTGGAGGCCCTGACGGGATGAGCCTTGCCGAGGTGTTTTCTGAACTTGCGGCCAAAGTTGACGTCAATATTGTGTTGATCATCGACGAGATTCAAGAGACATTGAAGTCCAATCACGGCCGCAATCTGCTTGCTGCTTTGAAGGCGGCGCGCGATGCGGTGAATCTGCGGCCTCATAATCCGCATGACACGTACCTTTTCATTGTTGGCACTGGCTCTCATCGCTCCGTCGTGACGGCCATGGCGTCAAGGCCATCCCAGCCGTTTTACGGCGCAGACCGCATGGATTTTCCGGTGTTGGGGGACGAATTTATTCGCTGGCAGGCCGCCCAGTTGCCCGAAGACGCTAAAAAGCCGACGGAGGACGCCCTAAAGAAAGGCTTTGCGATCCTGGGCTGCCGACCGAAGGTTTTCCGGCAAATGCTGGCAGAAATCCAGCATTATTCGGGAGCTGACATAGACGGTGTTTTTCTCACAGTTTGCTCCAATCAGGCGAGGACCGACGCAGAGGAATTCCTGATGCCCATCTACAAATCCGATTTGGTGACGCGTCTGCTTTTCACCGAGATTGCCAAGGCTGGAGATGTTGGCTGCCGCAATCTGTTTTCAACGGCGTTTTTATCGGCGTTGTCGGAAAAGACGGGCAGATCGAAGGTGATTCAAGCGTCGTCGGTGCAAAGCAAATTGGCCGCCATGCAGAAGAAGGATTGGATCTATCCGATCAGCCATGGCAACTATGCCGTTTCGGATCCGCAAGCGGCCCGTGTTTGGCTGGATAACCTTGAGGATAATTGCGCGTTTTGAGATTGGCGGCAGACAGTCTGTCAGGCGTGTGAATGACGGTGTTGAATTTTTTTGCAAAAAGACTTGCAAATTTCCAATAAACCTGTAAAATGCGCATCTCTTCGAGATTAAACGTTCGAAGAAAACAGTGCCGGTGTAGCTCAGCTGGTAGAGCAGCGCATTCGTAATGCGAAGGTCGGATGTTCGAATCCTCTCACCGGCACCATTAAACCCCTTTGTCGGGAAATGCAAAATGCCTCAGCTTCTCGGCTTGAGGCTTTTTTGTGTCCTGTGCCCACGCGCGGGTTTTCAGGCGGTTTACGTCAAACGCGAACGGAGCTGCTTGCTGACAGGGCGGGTTTTCTTGATTTTCAAGAAAAAAATCACATAAAATCGCGCGCTTTCACATCCTTGCCACACCGATACGACGCTCGGGCGGCTTATTTCCGTAAGGAGGAATCAATGCGTCATTACGAACTGTGCGTCATCGTGCATCCTGATCAGTCCGAGCAGGTTCCCGCGATGATCGAACGTTACAAGAATCTCGTCCTCGAACAGGGTGGCCAGGTGCACCGTGTTGAGGACTGGGGCCGTCGTCAACTCGCCTATCCGATCCAGAAGCTCGTCAAGGCTCACTATGTTCTGATGAACATCGAGTGCACGGACGCCACGCTTGCTGAAATCGAAAACGGATTCCGCTTCAACGACGCCATCCTGCGCCACCTCGTCGTCAAGACCAAGAAGGCTGAAACCGGTCCTTCCGTCATGATGAAGAGCGTTGAGAAGGAAGAAGCCAAGAAGACTGCCGCCGCTCCGGCCGCTGCCGCCGCCCCGGCTCAGGCTCCTGCCCAGGAAACGCAGCAGGCTTAATCCAAACAGGTTTTTAGATCGTCGCTCGAGTGGAATCTGAAAACAGCGTCGTCATTGCTGCGGTTCTGGTTGAAAAGAAGGAACTGCGCTACACGCCGGCAGGCATAGCGGTGTTTGAAGCCCAGTTTCATTACACAGGGCAGCAATACGAGGCCGATGCAATGCGCAAGGTGGAATTTGACTTCACCGGCATGTCCTTTGCAGATGCAGCCATCCGGCTTGACAAGGTGCAGACGGGACAAGCGCTCTTATTAAAAGGCTTTCTCGCTCAGCGCTCCATCAGAAGCTCGAAGCTGACGGTTCATATCACGGAATTCAATATTAGGAGTTGAAAAAATGGCTTTTGGTGCAAAAGGTAAGGGCAAGCCCCGCCGCGGCAACCAACAGAACGCGCTCTTCAAGCGCAAGAAGTTCTGCCGTTTCACGGTTGAACACGTCGAACAGATCGACTACAAGGACATCGACACCCTGCGTGACTTCATTCAGGAAAACGGCAAGATCATGCCGGCTCGCCTGACTGGCACGAAGGCACACTATCAGCGTCAGCTCGACACGGCGATCAAGCGCGCCCGCTTCCTCGCTCTGTTGCCCTACACCGACAATCAGGGGACCCGTTAATCATGCAAGTTATTCTTCTCGAAAAGATCAATCACCTCGGTGAACTCGGCGCCGTCGTCAAAGTGAAGGACGGCTATGCCCGCAACTTCCTGATCCCTCAGGGTCACGCCAAGCGTGCGACGAAGGCTGCCATCGCTGAGTTCGAAACCCGCCGTGCCGAGCTCGAAAAGGCCCAGGCCGAGCGCATCGCCGCTGCTCAGGACCTCGCTGCCAAGCTCAACGGTCAGGTCATCGAGATCGCCAGCAAGGCCGGCGTCGACGGCCGTCTGTTCGGTTCCGTCACCAACGCCGACATCGCTGAAGCCATCGACAAGCTCGGCTTCACGATCAAGAAGAGCCAGGTGCGTACGCCGCTCGGCGCCATCAAGAGCGTGGGCGAGTATCCGATCGTGATCGGTCTGATGACCGACATCACGGCCGAAGTGGTGGTGAAGGTCGTCGCCGAGGCCTAATCGGCGCGCGATTCACTTCGCACCATGAGCGAAAGGCCCTTTGCCGCGCAAGCGGCAGGGAGCCTGTCGCAGCAAACCGGTTTTCCGGCTTGAGGAGGTTTCTCCTTTCGCGGAAGACCGGTTTCTTTTTTGTCTTCTTTCTATCTGTTTTGTCTTGGTAAGTCCGCCCTCACCCCCAAAGAACTGAAACATTTTTCTGTCCTGAGGGGGAGGCAAAATCGGCTAAGATCAAGCACCCGGAGTCGAGGCGCCGGCTGCCGACTGCGCTCGAAACACCCCGTCGTCACGACGCAGTCCGAGACCTTCCTTTTCGCGGCCTTCGGCGCGCTCCCTCAAAGTTTCTTATTTCGTACCCACCCCATGAGTGAAGAAGATCTGAGCCTGATGGATGTCGGCATTGCCGACCCCGAGGTCGCTGCCGTCAGGCGTCCGCCGCAGTCGATTGAAAGCGAGCAGAGCGTCCTGGGCGGCCTGATGCTCGACAACAACGCCTTTGACCTCGTGGCCGACGTGCTCGTGCCCGACGATTTTTATCGGCGCGACCACCGCATCATCTACGAAAAGATTCAGGAGATGTGCAGCGCCGGGCGCCCGGCCGACATCGTGACGGTCTACGGCGAGCTCGACGCCGAAGGCAAGAGCCAGGAGGTGGGCGGCATGGCCTACCTCAACAGCCTCGTGAATTCGACGCCTGCGGCTTCCAACATCCGCCGCTACGCCGAAATCGTGCGCGAC
>CALXOY010000089.1 GCA_944390145.1 uncultured Duodenibacillus sp. | reverse complement strand
CGTGCGCTTCTGAAGGTGGAGGCCGACGGCGTCATGGGCGCGGTGCTCGGCCGCAGCCTTTACGAAGGCACCATAGACTTTGAAGAGGCCCAGAAGCTTGTTGCCGAGAGCGAGGCAGGGAGCGGCGCATCATGCTAGCCAAGCGCATCATCCCGTGCCTGGACGTGACCGCAGGGCGCGTGGTCAAAGGCGTTAACTTTGTGGATCTGCGCGACGCGGGCGATCCGGTTGAGATCGCCCGCCGCTACAACGAAGAGGGCGCCGACGAGCTCACCTTCCTTGACATCACGGCTTCCAGCGACGACCGCGGCATCATTCTCTCGGTGATCGAAGCGGTGGCCGGACAGGTCTTCATTCCGCTCACCGTGGGCGGCGGCGTGCGCAAGGTCTCCGACATCCGCAGGCTTCTGAATGCGGGCGCCGACAAGATTTCCATCAACACCGCCGGCGTCAACAATCCCGATTTGATTGCCGAGTCGGCGGCGCTGCATGGCTCGCAGTGCATTGTGGCGGCCATCGACGCAAGGCGCCGCGACCGCGCCGATCCGGACAAGGGCTGGGAGGTCTTCACCCACGGCGGACGCACCGCCACGGGGCTTGACGCCGTCGAGTGGGCCCGCAAGGTGGCCGAACTCGGCGCAGGCGAAATCCTTCTCACCAGCATGGACTGCGACGGCACCAAGCAGGGGTTTGACCTGGAGCTCACCCGCACGGTCGCTGAAGCCGTGCCGGTGCCGGTGATCGCCTCGGGCGGTGTGGGCAATCTCGACCACCTCGTCGAAGGCGTGACGGTCGGCAAGGCCGATGCGGTGCTTGCGGCATCCATTTTTCATTTCGGCCAGTACAGCGTGCGTGAAGCCAAGGAGTACATGGCGAAAAAGGGCATTACGGTGCGGCTGTGACAGAGGATTGGATCAATCAAGTCAAGTTCAACGAAGCAGGCCTGGTGCCGGTGGTGGCGCAGGATGCGCAAAGCGGCCGCGTGCTGATGCTTGCCTGGGCCAATGCCGAGGCGCTGCGCGAGGCGGCCGCCACCGGCCGCGGCGTTTATTTCTCGCGCTCGCGCGGCAGGCTCTGGCGCAAGGGCGAAGAGTCCGGAAACATTCAAAAGCTTCACGAAATCCGGCTTGACTGCGACGGCGACAGCGTGCTCTACGTCGTCACGCAGGTGGGCGGCATGGCCTGCCATACGGGCCGCGAAAGCTGCTTTTACCGCAAGCTCTCCGGCGGGGTTTGGGAGACGACGGATCCGGTGAAGGTTTCGCCTGAAAAGCTCTACGGACATTGATGCGCGGAAGGCCCCTGTGGCTTCAGGGGCTGCAAAACAATTGGGATTTGATCCTATATGAAGCCCGCGCGGGCAGACCCACATAGCTCCTTAAGAAGGGAGGGATCCAAGGATCCCCTCCAAGAGTACATCGAGATTGAAAATTCGCCGCCCGCATGAGAGCGGCGGGTGAAAAAGGAGTTTTTGATATGTCCAGCATGCTTCCGCGTTTGTTTGACGACAGAGTGTTTGATCTCTTCGATCCGTTTGCCGATCTTGACCGCACGCAGACCCGCGTGTTTGGCAAGCACGCTTCGCATCTGATGAAGACCGATATCCGTGAAACGGACGACGCCTACAAGTTCAGCATTGATCTGCCGGGCTTCAAGAAGGAGGATGTGACGGCCGAACTGAAGGACGGCTATCTCACCGTCACCGCCAACAAGAGCCATGACGACGAAGAGAAGAACAAGGAAGGCAAGCTCATCCGTCAGGAACGCTACAGCGGCAGCTGCAGCCGTACGTTCTATGTGGGTGAGGATGTCGACGAGAAGGACTGCAAGGCAGGTTTTGAAAACGGCATTCTGACCATTGAGGTTCCGAAGCACGCCGTTCGTCAGGAACCTGAAAAGCGCATGATCATGATCGCCTGATCGCTGCCTGACTGCCGGGAGGGCCTGGCGCCCTCCTCGAAAAAAAAATCCCGACAGGGTTTTTGCCTTGCCGGGATTTTTTGCGTCCTCAGACGCGGATGAAGACGAGATCCCAGACGCCGTGGCCGAGCCGCTCGCCCCTTGCTTGAAACTTCGTGCAGGGGCGCTCGCACAGGGGGTTGGCCATCACAGGAGAGAATCCCTCGGGGTGGAGGTTTTTTAAAAGCGGTTCGGCCGAGAGCACCTCGAGCATCTGCTCGGCATAGTTCTCCCAGTCGGTGGCGCAGTGGATGTAGGCGCCAGGCTTCAAGCGCGAAGCTAAAAGCGAAACGATTTCCGGACGGATCAGGCGGCGCTTGTGGTGCCGCGCCTTGCGCCAGGGGTCCGGAAAGTACACATGAATGCCCGAAAGCGAATCGGGCGCAAGCATGTCGCGCATCACCTCCACGGCGTCATGCCGGGCGATGCGGATGTTGGTGAGCCCCATCTCCTCAATGCGCTTGCTCAATGCGCCGACGCCTGCGACAAACACCTCGCAGCCGAGAAAGTCGACTTCCGGGTGCGCGGCGGCGATTGCAGCCGTCGTCTCGCCCATGCCGCAGCCGATCTCAAGCACCAGGGGCGCCTTGCGGCCGAAAGCGGTCTGTGCGTCAAAAAGGCGCGGCTCGTACTTCACTTCGTACTTGGGGAAAATCTCTTCAAAGGCGCGTTCCTGGGCCGCCGAAATATGGCCGCGGCGCAAGACAAAGCTGCGGATGTGACGGTGCTTGAGCTCCTCGAGCTCTTCGGGGGTGAGTTCCTTTGAAGACATGATGCGGCCAGCGGGTGGATATAGTCAAAACGGACCGTCCCGAAAGGCGGTCCGTTTCTTGAATTCTGGAGCGGGCGAAGGGAATCGAACCCTCGTATAAAGCTTGGGAAGCTTTCGTTCTGCCATTGAACTACGCCCGCACGGGACGCTAATTATGCCCAAAACTTGTGTGGAAACCAAGAGCCCCGGACATAAAACCCCCGGCTAGAGATAGAACTCGTCGGCTTTGCGTTTTCCCAAAAAGCCCGACAGATAGGCGGTGACCATGGCTTTTGCCTTGGCCGGCACCGCCTTGGCGCCCGTCTGGCAGCTTGCCGCGCAGCGCATGCAGTTGATGCACAGGTTGATGTCGGTCTGCGAGGGATCCTTGGGGTTGATGGCTCCCGTCGGGCACACCGCAATGCACACGCCGCAGCGTCGGCACAGCGCCGTATCGGTTTCCGGCACAAACCCCGCCTTGTAGCCCTCCTGGTAGGGACGGTTGCCGGGGACCGTGACCGGGGTGAAGCGGCCGCTTGCATACTTTTCGCACACGCGCCGGCCGAAATCGCGGATTTCTTCAAAGTCCTTTTGATCGGGGCGGCCACGCTCAAGATCCGGCAAAAAGACGTGTGCGGCCAGTGTGGCGGCGCTGGCGAGAATCTCGGCTCCGGCCTTCTCGCACAAGTCGTTGATCTCAATGAGGGCGTCTTCGTAGGCGCGGCCGCCGTAGACGACAAACGTCACGGCCTTGACGCCCTTCATCTTGGCGCGCTCAAGCTTGCGGGCCATGACAGAGGGAATGCGTCCGCCGTAGACGGGGGCCGCGACAACGGCAACCGAACCTTCGGGCATCTCGGGGACTTTGGTTTCCCGGTCCGTGAGGTTGACTTCAATCGGAGCGTGTTCGGAAATGGCCCGGCAGAAGGCGTAGGTTGTGTCGTACGTGCTCGAGCAGGGCGAGAAGAAAAGGTGATAGACGGGCATGATGCTTCAGGCTTAAAAAAGGGGAAAAGGATGCGTCGGACAAAAGGGTGCACACCTGCTCAAGCATAGGCTAAAGAAAAAGCGCCGCGGGACTGTGCGGCGCTTTCGGACTGTTTTGCGGCTACTTGTGGCTTAAGCGCCTCACCAGCCAGTCTCCGAGGCTCTGCATGGCCTGCACGAAGACGATGAGAATCACCACCACGGCTAGCATCACGTCGGGCATGAAGCGCTGATAGCCGTAGCGGATGCCCATGTCGCCGAGGCCGCCGCCGCCGATGGCGCCGGCCATGGCCGAGTAGCCGACCAGGCTCACCAGGCTGATGGTCAGGCCCGCGACAATGCCGGGCATGGCTTCGGGCAGCAGCACCTTCATGACGATCTGCAGGTTGGTGGCGCCCATGGCCTGCGCCGCTTCAATGAGCCCCTTGTCGACTTCGCGCAGGCTGGTTTCGACCAAGCGGGCAATGAAGGGGGCGGCGGCGATCGTCAGCGGCACGACGGCAGCGGCCGTGCCGATGGAGGTTCCTGCAATGAGGCGTGTAAACGGGATGATGGCCACCAGCAGGATGATGAAGGGCGTCGAGCGCACGGCATTGATGATCCAGCCGAGCACCTTGTTGAAGACCGGCATCGGGTGCACGCCGTCCTTGTCGGTGACGTGCAGAAGGATGCCGAGCGGAATGCCGATGAGCGAGCCGATCAAGCCCGACAAGCCCACCATGATGACGGTCTCGACGAAGGAGTCCCAGAGCATGAGCATCAGACTAGAGGACATGGCTTGTCACCTCCTCGACGGCGACGTTGTGCTTGCGCAGGTAGTCAATGAGTTTTGTAAACGTATCGTTGCTGCAGCTCGTGAGAATGGTGAGCGTGCCGAAGCCCTTGCCCTGGACTTCATCGACCTGGGCAAGAAGGATGTTGAAGTCGATGTCAAACATGCGGCTTGCCTCGGTGACGACCGGGCGCGTCACTTCGCTGCCCACAAAGCTCAGGCGCAGGATGTGCACGCTGTCGCGCTCAAAGTCTGCGGCCTGCTCGCGCACGCGCTCGATCATGGTGGCGGGCAGCTCCTGGGCCATCACGTTGCCGATCAGCGCCTTGGTGGTTTCGCTTTGCGGACGGCGGAAGACGTCGATCACCGAGCCTTCTTCAACCACGACGCCTTTGTTCATCACGGCGACGCGGTCGCAGATCTGTTTGACGACGTCCATCTGGTGCGTGATCATGACGATGGTGAGCCCGAGCTGCTTGTTGATGCGCTTTAACAGTTGCAGCGTGGCGGTGGTGGTTTCCGGGTCCAGCGCGCTTGTGGCTTCGTCGGAAAGCAGCACCTTCGGGTCGTTGGCAAGCGCGCGGGCGATGCCGACGCGCTGCTTCTGGCCGCCCGAGAGCTGTGCCGGGTACTTGTTGCGGTGCTCGGTGAGACCAACGAGCTCGAGCAGGGGATCAACCTTGGCCTTGATCTCGGCCTTGCTCATGCCGACAAGCTCCAGCGGGAAGGCCGCGTTTTCAAACACGGTGCGGGAGCTGAGCAGGTTGAAGTGCTGGAAAATCATGCCGATGCTGCGGCGGCACTCGCGCAGGTCGGCTTCGGTCATGGTGTTGAGGCACTTGCCGTCGACGGTGACCGTGCCCTCGGTGGGCCGGTTCAGAAAATTGATGCAGCGCACAAGAGTGGATTTGCCTGCTCCCGAACGGCCGATGATGCCGAAGATTTCGCCTTGTTCAATGTGCAGCGAAACTTCTTTGAGGGCGTAGAAGACGCCCCCTTCGGGGGTGGGGTAGCGCTGCGTGATGTGCTGTAAGTCAATCATCGCGCAAAATCAAGAGATGAAAACGCCTGGAGTCCGAGCCAGGCGTTAAGTGGTGATCGCGCAATTCTAAAGGCTTTTGCCGGATTCCATCTAAGCGGTTTTGCCTAAGACCGCGGCCCTTCTAGGAGGAGGCTTCGCCAGCAGGATGCAGGGCCTGCGTCCACAGACACCCTTTTTTGCTTTTCTTGGCGATCATCTGCAGGAAGGCCTCATGCTGGGCGAGTTCGTCGGCCGGAACCTTGGCCCGCACAAAAAGGCTTGCGTCGGGGATGACAAAGCCCTCCGGCCCCGCCTCGATCACATCGCTTAAAAGCTCCCCCTGCTTGCGGGTCATGGCAAGGTACACCTCCGCAAGAAGCCGCGCGTCCAGAAGCGCGCCGTGCAGGGTGCGGGCCGACTTGTCGACTTCGTAGCGCGAGCAGAGCGCGTCAAGCGTGTTGCGCAAGCCCGGGAAGATGTCCGCGGCCATCTTGAGGCTGTCGGTGACCTTCAGGCAGTGATCCTCCACGCGACCTTTTCCAAGCCGCTTGAGCTCCATGTTGAGAAAGCCCACGTCAAAGGAGGCGTTGTGAATAATGAGCTCGGCGCCTTCGATAAAGTGCAGGAATTCGTCGGCGATGTCGGCAAAAAGCGGCTTGTCGGCAAGGAAGGCGTCGTCAAGCCCGTGCACCTTGACCGCTTCGGCCGGCACTTCACGCTCGGGGTTGACGTAGCGGTGAAAATAGGCTTCGGGACGGTCGGTCAGGGTGCGGCCGACGATTTCCACGCAGCCCACTTCAACGATGCGGTCGCCCTTGTCGGCGTACAGCCCCGTGGTTTCCGTATCCAGACAGATTTGTCGCATGTGTTCCTCGCTACTGCATAAAGGGCGCTGCGCCCTTATTAGCCAGTTCGTCGGCGCGCTCGTTGCCGGGCTCTCCGGCGTGCCCCTTCACCCAGCGCCAGTCAATGTCAAAGCGCGCGACAAGTGCATCGACTTTTTGCCACAGATCGGCGTTTTTGACGGGCGTTCCGTTTTTGAGCCGCCAGCCGCGCCTCTTCCAGTTGTGAATCCAGCTGGTGATGCCGTCGCGCACATAGTTTGAATCGAGGTGCAGGATGATTTTCACCGGCCGCTTGACCGCGCTCAAGGCCTCAATCACGGCCATGAGCTCCATGCGGTTGTTGGTGGTGAGCGGCTCTCCGCCGAAGAGTTCCTTTTCGTGCGGGCCGTAGCGCATCAACACGCCCCAGCCGCCGGGGCCGGGGTTGCCTTTGCAGGCGCCGTCGGTCCAGATTTCAAGAATGATTTGCTGCGTCATGCGGTTCGAGTTGAGAGTTGGCGGTGTTTTTGAACGTGGCCGAGACGGTTTTGCCCGACGTGGCGGCAGCGAAGTTGATCTTGCCCACAAGCGTCGCCTTGGCGTCGAACTTGCGGGCGGTGAGCACAATCACGTTGCTTAGCGTCGGCCACCAGCGGTCTCCGGCCTTGTCGACCCAGCCGGGCAGTCTCACGCTTGAGGGATTTTTGTTCGGATTGACGGCATAAACGCCGAAGTTTCCGCCTTCAAGCGTCAGCCCCGCTTCCTGCAGGGCCGTCTTGGCCGTGTGCATGGAGACGACCGCCCCCTCGCCCGGAAGCGTCCGGTGCGAGGAGAAGATCCGTTCCTTCAGAGCCCAGCAGCCCATGCTGTTGAAAAAGAAAGTCAGCAGAAGGCCGTTCGGAGTCAGCACGCGGGCCGCCTCCCGGGCGACGGCTTCAACCTGTTTCGGATGCCGGTCAAAGGCGTGCGCAAGTACCACCACGTCGCAGCAGTCGTTTTCCAGCGGCAGGGCGTCTGCGTCTGCAAGCACCTGCACGCGCAGATCCTCCTGCGTGCAGCTCGGGCAGACCGCCTCGTCAATCAAAATGCGGTGCGCAATGGGACTGCTGGCAAAGCAGTCGAGTGCGCCGAGCCCCACCTGAAGCGCCCTCAGTCCGGTTTCGCCGGACAAAAAGCGCGCGCAGGCGCCTTCCTCCCAGGCAAGCACGGTGCGTCCTGCGGGCGACTCAAGAAAGCTTTCCCAGGAGGGCGCCGTCATCAAGAGCCTCTTTGAAAATCAGCGGCGGCCAAAACCGCCGAAGCCGCCGAAGCGGCCGCCGAGGTGGCCGAGCGCACGCATCATCTTGGCCATGCCGCCCTTTTGCATGTGCTTCATCACGTCGCGCGTCTGCTCGAACTGCTTGAGCAGGCGGTTGACCTCCTGCACGGAGACGCCGGCGCCGGCGGCGATGCGGCGCTTGCGGCTTGCCTTGATGATTTCCGGGTTGCGGCGCTCCTTGGGCGTCATAGAGTTGATGATGCCCTCGGTGCGGCGGATCTGGCGCGCGGCGTCCTTGTCGTTGACGCGCGCGGCGGCCTGCTGAAACTGCGCGGGCAGCTTTTCGATGATGCCCGAGATCGGCCCCATGTTCTTCATCTGGCTGATCTGCCCCTTGAAGTCCTCAAGGTCAAAACGATCGCCCGACTTGATTTTCTTGGCGAGCTTTTCGACGGTCTGCTGGTCGACGGACTTCTGGACTTCCTTCACCAGCGAAACAATGTCGCCCATGCCGAGGATGCGGCCGGCCATCTGCTCGGGGTTAAAGAGCTCAAAGCCGTCGAGCTTTTCGCCCATGCCCACAAACTTGATCGGCTTGCCGGTGACCATGCGCACCGAAAGCGCCGCGCCGCCGCGGCTGTCGCCGTCAAGCTTGGTGAGCACGACGCCGGTGAGCGCCAGACGCTCATTGAAGGCGCGGGCGGTGTTGACCGCGTCCTGACCGAGCATGGCGTCGATCACAAAGAGGGTTTCGGCGGGCTGCAGGAAGCGGGCGAGGTCGCTTACCTCCTGCATCATCGCTTCGTCGATGGCAAGACGCCCGGCCGTATCGACAATGAGCACGTCGTAGAAGTGCCGCTTGGCGTAGTCGAGCGCAAGGCGCGCAATCTCCAGGGGCTTTTGATCGGTCGTGGACTCAAAGAAGTCGGCGTGCGCCTGGGCTGAAACCGTGCGTAGCTGATCGATGGCGGCGGGACGGTAGACGTCGGTTGAAACCGTGAGCACTTTCTTTTTAAGGTTTTCGGCCAGCCACTTTGCAAGCTTTGCCGCGCTCGTCGTCTTGCCCGAGCCCTGAAGGCCGGCAAGCAGGATCACCGCGGGCGGCTGCACGGCCAGATTGATCTGGCGCTCTTTTTCGGGGACGTCGCCGCCGATCACGGCGGTGAGCTCGCGCTCGACCACGCCCACAAGGGCCTGTCCCGGGTTGAGGTTGCCGACGACTTCTTCGCCAAGCGCCTTTTCCTTGATGCGGCTGGTGAGTTCCCGCACCACGGGCAGCGCAACGTCGGCCTCAAGAAGGGCAAGGCGCACTTCGCGCAGCATGTCGCGCGTGTTTTGTTCGGTCAGGCGGGCCTGTCCGCGCATGGTTTTGACGATGCGCGAAAGTCGGGAGCTTAGATTCTCAAGCATGAAGTGGGAAGGATCAGCAAAAGCGAAAGGACAAGATAAGGCCGGAATGCTCCGGGGCGGGCGTAAGCGGGCGGTCTCTTAAGGTTTCTGCGGCTCAGGCTCGACTAGAATCGCATTGAAAAAGGGACACGACCGGTCCTGCCGACAGGGCCGGGGGCATTCATGCGCCGCTATTGTAAAGCAAGGCGCCGTGCCTGCCGAGCGCCAGCGGCCCGTCCGCGCGCACGCCTTAACCTGACCTTTCTTTGTGGGATGACTCTCAGATGGCTCTGAGTGAGATTTTGCTTATTGTGGCCGCGCTCGCGTATCTTGGGTGCGGCATCGGCATCGTGAAGGTGCTCAATACGCCCGAGGCTTCGGCGCCGGCCTGGCTGCGCACGATCGGCTTCGTGGGCTTTGCAGCGCACGCAGCCGGCGTTTTAATGGAGATGTTCGCCACCGATTCGATCCGCTTTGGCTTTGGGATGGCCGTTTCGGCGCTCTTGTGCATCTCGGTGGGCATCGTGCTCGTGGAAAGCCTTGTGCACCGCATCAACGGCCTGATGGGCATTGTGATCATTGTTTCGGCCTTCGGCACGGCGCTGCCGGTCTTCTTTCACGGCGAACTCTATCCGGCAGATGAATGGTCGGTGCTCTTTCGCATCCACCTCTTGATGGCGCTTGCCGCCTACAGCTTCATGACGATTGCCGTGGTGCAGGCGATTCTGCTCACCCGCAAGGAGCGCGAAGTAGCCAACCCCGCCACGCTCAACCAAGCGGGACTGCTTTCGAACATGCCGAGCCTGCTTGCGATGGAGCGCATCCTTTTCCGTATCATCGCGTGCGGCTTCGTGTGCCTGACGCTCGTGCTGATTCTGGGCGCCATGGCCACCTACGAGCTGCACCACACGTACTTCATTTTCGAGCACAAGACGATCCTCACCTGGCTTTCCTGGATTGTCTTTGCGGTGCTTTTGTGCGGCCGCTATTTCCTGGGCTGGAGAAAGAAGAAGGCGCTTGCCTGGTTCTGGGCCGGCATTGCGTTCCTTGCCGTGGCCTATCTGGTGTACCGCTTCATCCTGGACGCGATGATTCATTAAGGGTCCGACCATGGGAAGGATATTGTTCTGGGTCATTCTGGCGGTTGTGATTTATGCGGCGTTTGTGTTTGCCCGCAAAAGCCGCAGCGCGCGCATTGCCCGCGAAGAAAGGGGAGGGGCCCGCGAGTCGAAATTTCCGGCGCCGATGATCGAGTGCCCGGAGTGCGGCACGTATTTTCCTGAGGATGAGGCGGTCTTGGGCGACGGCAAGGCCTATTGCTCCGAGCGCTGCCGCAAGAAGGCGCGCGCCCGCAAGGAACGTCAAAACGGCAATGCTTGAGATTGACGGGGGCGGCTGGGCGTGCGGCGTCCGGCGCCTGGAGAGCCCGCACTTCAACGAAAGGCCCGCACAGTATGCAAGCCCGCATCTGGTGGTGCTGCACAATATTTCGCTGCCGGCTGGGCACTTCGGCACGGGGCTGGTCGAAGACCTCTTTTTGGGCGTGATCGACGTCAGCCGCGCCCCGTCGCTTGCCGACCTCGCGGGTCTCAGGGTTTCAAGCCACTTTTTCATTGACCGCAAAGGGCGGGTGACGCAGTTTGTGAGCTGCCTCAAGCGCGCCTGGCACGCGGGCGTAAGCCGCTTCAACGGGCGGGACAACTGCAACGACTTTTCCATCGGCATCGAACTGGAAGGCACGGACTTCGTTTCGTTCGAAGAGGCGCAGTACGCGGCGCTGTCCACGCTCTTGGCGGCCATTGATGCAAGATACAATATTGCGCACATAGTCGGGCACAGCGACATTGCTCCGGGCCGCAAGACCGATCCCGGTCCCTGTTTCGACTGGGTGCGGCTGTACCGCGGCCGGGCGGCCTTCGGCAGTCCCGCCTTTGCGGGTGCGGCCGCGCGCATGCAGTTGAGCCGGCTCGTCCCATCCTTTGACCGCGCCTGAAGCAACGCCGCAGGCGCACAACTGACTCAGCCTGCCTGCCGCAGCGGCAACACGGCGGGTGTTTGGACGTATGTACACAATTCTTTCTTTTGTCACCGGTTTGATTGGCAGCATGCTGCTGCTGCGCGCCTGGTGCTGGACGCTGGCGATTTCTCCGAGAGACCCCGTGGCGGGCGTCGTCTGGAAGGGCACCAACTGGCTGGTGACGCCCTTTAGCTATCTTGTCCGGCCGCGCGGCAACTGGGATCTCCCGACGCTGGCGGCAACGCTTTTCGTCGCGCTGGTGCAGGTCTGGGCAGGGCGCGAGATCATGGGTGTTCCCGCTTCGGCCACGGCATTTATCGTCGCCATTGCAGCGATGACGCTGCGCTGGCTTGTGAACCTGCTCATCTGGGGCACGATCATCTACTGCGTGCTTTCCTTTTTCGCAAGCCGCTGGTCGGGCTACATGGCGCTTTTAGGTACGCTGCTTGATCCGTTTCTGCGGCCGTTTCGCCGGCTGCTGCCGCCGATCAAGGGTTTTGACCTCTCGCCCATTCTCTTTTTCCTGCTGCTGAACCTCGCTTTGCGCTTTCTCGTTCCGGCCAGCATGGGCTTGTATGTTTTCTAAGACGCCATGACCACACCCGCTCCTGAAGCCGCCGCAGCGGCTCCCGCAGCAGACGCTGCGCAAGATCTTTTCAACGCCCAGACGGGGGGACTTGCCCGCGCCGCTGAAAGCGTCGTGGCGGCCTGCGACTTGTCCAGTTCGGCCTGCAAAGCGGCGGCGC
>CALXOY010000088.1 GCA_944390145.1 uncultured Duodenibacillus sp. | reverse complement strand
GGTCGTACTTCATGGCGATCGTGCCGCCCGTGGCAACCACGACAACTTTCTTGTCAATCATTTGCACTGCTCCTTGAAAATCGACGGTGACAGTTGTTCAACGGTGAACGGAAAAAATCTGGTCATGCAGATTCTTGTAGCGCTCGGTGGCTTTGGCAACTTCGGCCTGCGCCTCGGCAAGCCTCTGCATCACTTTGCCAACGCCCGCAAGAATGATATGCGCAAAGTGGTCGGCGTCTTCAAGCGTGAGCGCCGGATAGACGACTTGTTCGAGCTCTTCGCGGGAGATGAAAAGCGACAGGCACCCGGTCGTGCCTGGGATGGCGCCCACGCCGCCCATCAAGGTGTGGATGTCGTCGCTCATGAAGGTGACCCCGCCCAGCTCTTCGCTTGCGTAGCGGTTGATTTCGGCAGCAATCTCCACCTTCTCCTTAGAAGTGACGGCCTTGGCAAGACGTTCGCCCAGGCGCGCAATGTGCATGCCCATTTCGTGGGTGAGGTCGCGCATGCCTGTTTGCGAGCGCGCCAGGAGCTCGCGCGGGTAGACGATCGGCAGCCCCAGGTCGTGCGCGGCCGCTTCCAGGCATTCGCTCACCACAAAATTGTCGTCGCCCGGATAAGCGCGCGTCACAAAGGTGGGCTCATGGATCTTGGAGCTCACGGGCTCCGCGCACACCTTGCCTTCAACGAGGATCGTGGGCAGAACGTCAAGGCGCAGCGACTGCATCATCGCGCGCTTGCCGGCGAGATTCACGTTGCCTTCGATGTCTTCATTGGGGCCGATGCCGCCCTTGGTGGCGTTTGCAAGCGCAAGAAGCGAGACGGGAACGCCGTCCACCTCAATGACGCAGCCAAGGAGCTTGCCGAAGTTGTCGTCAATGTCCTCGCTGCCCGTTAAAAAGAACTTCGGCAGCGCATTGGCAAAGGAGTTCATCGCGGCGTTGGCGATGGCTGCCTGCAGCGCCACGGGCACTTCCATGGCGCCTTGTCCCAATGTTCTTCCAAAGCACTTCATGGCTAGAGCCTGCGTGCAGACCGCTTGCTCGCCCACGCAGCGCTGGGCCAGCTCGGCTTCAAAGGGCGTGATGCCGCGTCTTGGAGAGGCCGTGCCGATGCCGCCCGAAGCGGTGCGCACGCGAAATTCGCCGCGGCGGCCGGCAATCGCCTCCACCTTCTGGATCGTGAGGTCCAGGCCCGTGGCAAGCTGCAGGATGCGCAGCGCGGCGCACAGGCCGCCCGAGTCGTCCTGAATGAAGCCGCAATGGCTGTTGGAGTGTCCGCAGCCGGCGTGGCCGACGATGCCCACAAGAGTTTCTGCAGCGTGTTCAAGCGAAAGTAGTTTGACTTGCATGGCGTTTACTTTGCGAAGTCAGTAAAGAACATTCGGACAAGGCTCCCGAAGCCCGAAGGCCCCGGGAGCCCTGATTTTCAGAGTCTTACATCAGGCTCAGGATGAAGGTGATGATGAAGGCCACGACGCAGCCAGCCAGAATTGACGGACGCTGGAAGGCGTTGGCGGTCTTCAGATCGCTGCCCGGAACCACCGGAATGACGGTAGCCAGTGCGGCAACCGGACCGCCGGTGAGGAAGTACTGGATCAGCGAAGCGCCGGAAGCTGCGGCAAAGCAGGCCGCAAATGGATCTGCGCCGGTCTGCAGCGTCACCTGCAGGAACGGAACCAGCACGGAAACGCTGGCTGCGTAGGACTGGGTGAGAAAGCCCGTCAAGAAGGCCACGCCGAAGAGGATCAGCACGGGGGCAACCGACAGAACCGGCCCAACTGCGTCGCTCATGGTCTGAACGAGGCCGACCTGCTTGATGACAGTGCTCATGAAGAGAAAGCCGATGGTCGCCACGATCGGGGTGGCAATGAGGCTCACGCCCTTGAGCATTGCTGCTTCAGCTTCGCGCATCGGCTTGCCGCTCAGCAGCATGCAGACGATGGCGGAGGCAAGACCCACCAGGAAGACCGGGAAGCCGAGGACGAATCCGACGAACAGCACGATGAAGGGCAGGAATGCGCGCATCGAAGTCGTTGCATATTCGCGGTTTTCAATTTCAGCCATGATCTTGGCCTGTTCTTCCTTGGTGATCACGACGCCGCGGCGGCGCATGTCGGCGTTGCAGCGGATGGCGGAGACCAGGAAGATGGCCAGACAGGCGATCAGGCCGAGCACGTTGAACAGACCGAAGCTGATGCCGGCTGTTGCAATCAGCGCAACCTGCGTCGGGTGCGTAAAGCCTGCCAGGTTGCCAATGTGACCTGCGTGAGCCTGAATGCCGGCGCACTTGTTGGGGTCAACGCCAAGTCGAACGGCTGCCGGGCCGGTAATCACGGCGGTGATCACGGGCTGCGTGAAGCCCGTCAGAGCGCCGATCACGCCAGCGGCGATGCCGCCCGCGGTGCAAACGCCCGTGCCGCCGCCGATCTTGTTGCCGATGCGGACGATGTCGCGAATGATGACGTCAAGAAAGCCCGTGGCCTGCATGATGCCGATAAAGAGCAGGATGCCCGTCATATCTGCAATCACGGGATTTAGACCGGAGTTGACCATCTTGGCAATGGTGACGTCGGCGTTGCCCATGATGGGGTAGCCGGCGATCAGTGCCGAGAGCGTGGCGCCGACGATAGCCGTCATATAGATTGGTGTCTTGCCGGTGATCATCAACAGCAGCGTCAACACCATGACCACTTGCGCGATTATGGAAGCTGTCATTTTTTTGTCCTTTGGTTGACGGCGCCGCCTGCATGCAAACGGCGTCTGTGATTGAAGCCGCGTGCGGCCGCAAACGTGCCGCACACGCAATCAGTGTGAAAAGAAAAGGTTGCTTTTCTGTTATGGAAAGGACAAAAAAGATTGCAAAAAGATTGCAATGCGCCGACGCCCGTTTCCGGCCGGCGCAAAAAGACAGGATCGCAAAAAAGGGGAATCGGCGCCGCAACAGCGTTGAGTGCGGCGCATGGAGTCTGATTTTAATTCGCGGGCAGCGGATCGCGCACGAGGTCGCGCAGCATGTAGCCCACGCCCGAGTAGGCCGAGATGACGCCGCCGTCCAAGCCGTTTTCCTCAAGCTTGCGGCGGATGCGCGAGAAGGCAACGCGCAGGTTCTGCACGTCTCCCGCACCCTGTTCGCCCCAGACGCTTTGCAGCAGATGCTCGTGGGAGATGACGCTGCCTGGGTGCTTCATGAGCGCGAGCAGCAGGTGGTATTCGCTGTCGGCAAGCCGCACCTCGCGGTCGTTGATCCACAGCGAGCGGCTTGCTTCACAAAGCCGCATCGGGCCGTTTTGATAGTCGCGCTGCTGGGCGCCGTCGGTGCGGCTGCTTGAACGGCGCATGACGGCGCGGATGCGGGCGATGAGCTCTTCAGTGAGAAAGGGCTTGGTGATGTAGTCGTCTGCGCCCGTGTCAAACCCCTGCAGCTTGAAGGACGGTTCGCTTCTCGCTGACAGGAAAATCACCGGCACGTCGGCCTTTTCAGTGAGTTTTCTCGCACACTCAAAGCCGTCCATGCCGGGCATCATCACGTCCATGAGCACGAGGTCCGGCCGGGGATCGGCTTCACCGAAGACTTCGAGCGCCTGCTCGCCGTCGCCCGCGCAAATCACGTCAAAGCCGCTGGCTTCGAGCTCCTTGGTGAGCAGCCGGCGGATCTTGCTTTCATCGTCGACAACAAAAATGAGCGGGCGTCTGTTTGTCTGCATCATGGCGTGCGTCACTGGCGTTTCAACACATTCATCCGGGCAAAGACTATAGCAATTCCGGCGGCGTGCGCAGCGGCAGCTTCAGCGTAAAGGTCGTGCCGCCTGCGGCCCCGCCCGTCTTCACCGAGATTGTGCCGCCGTGCGCGTGGATGATGCCGCGCACGATGGTCAGTCCCAGGCCGCTGCCGCCATGGCTGCGCGAAGCGGTCATGTCGGCCTGATAGAACTGATCGAAGATGTGTTTGACCTTGCTTGGTGCGATGCCGGTGCCTTGGTCGGCGACATCTATGAAGATGCTGCCGGATTCGCTCCGGGTGCTCACTGTGATGAGCGCGGCTTTTTGTTCGGGCTTTTTGTAGCGGGCGGCGTTGTTAAAGAGGTTCACAAAAACCTGCGTCATGCGGTCGGCGTCCACGCAGAAAAGCTCGGCGTCCATGTCTATCGAGCGCGTGATGCAGATGGGGTAGCGCGCGCCGGCAAGCTTTTCGGCGCGGTCGATGAGCGTGGCAACATGCATGACGCGCAAGTTCAACTTCATGGCGCCAGCGCGGATGCGCGAGACGTCCAGGAGGTCGTCGACGAGCTGCCCCAGCTGCAAGGTCTCTGCGGCAATGTCGCGGGCGTCTTCGACTTCGGGCATTGCGCCCTTTTCTATCGTACGCGAGAGGTTTCTCGCCTGCAGCTGCAGCAGCGTCAGAGGAGTTTTCAGTTCGTGCGCCACCACGCCCGCGATGTTTTCCTTGACGGCTTCAAGCGATGCTTCCTGCGTAACGTCGCGCAGAATCCAGCCTGGGCGCTCGCCCGCAAGGCCCGGCATGCCAGAGACCGTGAAGGGAAAGAGCTCGAGCACGCGGTTTGTCATGCCGTCCTTGACGGAGCGCACGCGCGTTTTGACGCCGTCTTTGAGGTCGTCGGCCACGCGGCTGCCGGTCGTGCCCTCCCAGTCGCGGGTCATGAGGCGGGCGAAGTTGAGCTTCAAAATGCTCTCGCCGTCGTTTAAAAGGCGCGCTGCGTATTCGTTGGCGTAGCGGATTTTCCCCGAGCGGCCGATGATGACGACGCCGTCGGTCATCGATTCAAAGACGGTCTGCAGCGCCACCTGCTCGCGCGCCAGATGCGACACCAGCCGTGCGTTGGCGGTGACGATGGCAAGTGCATAGGCAAGGCGCTCGAGCGAATTGCGCTTGTCCTCTGTCAAAAGCGTGGAGCGCGGCAGGATGAGCCTGCCGTAGATTGTGGTGCCAAGCCGCACGTCGAGGCTGTTGGGCGGCACGGGGCCGGTCAAGTCCGTTGTAAAGACAAGCGACGGGAGATCAAGCAGTATCCGGAACCGCTCGACGCAGTGGGCCACGGTCGAGGTTTCGTGCTCGAAGTCGTCCGAGGAGAAAAAGGGCGCCAAAAGCGTCTGCAGCGTGTTGAGCTCTTCATTGCGCAATAGCAGGTCGCTTGTGCGGGCCTTGACTTCGTCTTCAAGCCGCACGTTTGCCTGCTGCAGCGCCGCCTTGCTTTTTTCGACCGTCTGGATCATCCGCTCGAAGGTTTCCTCAAGCTTGATGAATTCGGTGGAGCCTTCGAGCGCCAGCTTTTCGGTTCTGCGCTTGAAAACGCCCGTCTTGCTGTAGTCCTCAATGGACTGCATGAGGCTGTTGAATGACCGCGTGATGGGAATGGAAACGAAGGTGGCAAGCAATAAGGTGCCCGCAAGCGCCACGAAAAAGCCGGCGGCCCAAATGAGGGCCGTGTCGCGCAGCGCAAGGTCGCGCACGCTTTGCGGCTGCGAGATGACCACAGTCCAGTCGAGCGAACTGATTGGAATGAAGACCTTGATGTGCGAGGAGAGCCGGTCGCCGGGCGTGCGCAGGAGACTTGCGGCGCCTCCAGCAGCTTTGATCTGATCGAGTTCGGCGGGCTTTAGCGGATCGCTTGCAGCGCACCGGTGCACGGCGCCGCCCGCAGTGCTGTAGACAAGGCGCTCGTCCTTGTCAAAGACCGCAGCGCAGTACGGCTGCCGGAAAAGAAGGTCGTTGAGCGTGCGGGCAGCCGACGAGGCGTTCACATGCGCTGAGAGGCTGCGTTCGCTGCGCGCGCCTTCTGTTTGCTGCGAGACGTCGACGACAAATTCCCGGATGGTCAGCTCCCCTTGAACGGCGGCCGTCGGATTGGACATGGTGAGTTCATAGCCCGCGTCCGAATAAACGAGCCGCTCGACTTCCGGGTTCTGACGCATCAGGTTTTCCAGAGCTGCATCGCGCGAGCCGGGCGGGGAGCTCGAAGACATCGTGGCAAGCGCAAGCGACAGCTGGCTTTTGAGATTGGCGACGCCGGATTCGATGTGCAGCGCAGCCTCGCGCGCGAGCCCGAGCTGCAGATTGTTCTGCACCTCGGTGGCCGTCTCAAAGTTCTTCTGCTGGAAAAAGACGAGCAGGATGAGCGGCAGGAATGTGGTCCAGATCAGGACGTTGATGATGCGGTTGCGAAACGACTTCGGCTCAACTCCGGCGATCTCTTCGCTGTAGTTGGGCAGATCGCTGTCGCTGTATAGGTTGACAAGAGGCTTGGGTGCGGCTGTTGAGGCTGACATCGCTTCGAAAAATGCAGGCTTTCACATTTCGGGATTGAGTGCGGTTCATTTTAGGCGGCCGGTGGTGCCAAAAAAATAAAGCCATTGGGCTGATTGCGGCCAACTGCATGCGCATAGAATGAAAAAGGTTTGACGGCGTCTTAATCGAAGACGTCCGACATCACATCGTTCAGAATCGGGGGATTTGGTATGAAGAAAACAGTTGTCGCACTTGCAATCGGCGCCGCTCTGGCCGGCGTCAGTCTTTCCTCTCAAGCGTGCTTTACCGTGATCGTCGGAAAGGACGCTTCGGCCACGGGCGAAATTCTGATCGGCCACAACGAGGATAACGACCGCCGCATCATCACCAATCAGTACTGGGTGCCGCCGGCCGTTCACAAGGCGGGAGAAATGATCGAATTTGAGCCTTCCGCAGCAAAGATCCCGCAGGTGACAAAGACCTATGGCTTCTGGTGGACGCAGACGCTTGCGCCCGACGGCTACAGCTTCTCCGACGGTTTTATCAATGAAAACGGCGTTGTGGTCGTCACCAACAATTGCAACTTTACGATCGAAGAAAAGGAAAAAGTAAACGACGGCGGCATCGGCTACGGCGTGCGGCGTCTGGTTGCTGAGCGGGCCAAGAGCGCCCGAGACGGCGTCAATATCGTGATCGACCTCATGCAGAAGTACGGGTATTTCCACATGGGCCGCACCTATACGATTGCCGACAGAAACGAAGCCTGGCAGATTGCGCTGCTGCGCGGCCACCGCTATGTGGCGCGCCGTGTGGCTGACAATGAAGTCGCCTTCATGGCAAACGCCTTCTCCTTTGACAAACTGAACTTTGCGGACAAGAAAAACGTCATTGCCAGCCCCGACATCATTGAACATGCCATTGAAAAGGGAACGTATAAGCCCGCCAAGGCAGGCGACTACTCCGACTTCAGCTTCCGCGAGGCTTATCAACCGCAGGCCCGCCGCGACCTGCCGCGCAACAAAGAGCGCGTCTTTACGATTCTTGAGAAGCTGACCGGCCAGGAATATAAAAACGTCAACGACTATCCGGCCGCCATTGTCCCGGAGAAGAAAATTACAGTCGACGATGTCAAGGGCTTTATCCGCGGCCACTCCAAGTTTGAAAAGCGCCTCTCCGGCTGGCATCACGAGACGATGCAGGACATCTGCAACATCGGCACCTTTGACAGCGTCGTTTACCAGCTCAACCAGAATCCTCTGTTGACGGTTGCCTGGCGCGCTGCGGGCCGTCCGTGCGAGCAGCTGTATGCGCCTGCATTCCCGCTCGCAAAGCCCGCCGCCGCTCAGACCTATATGGATCCTGAAACGGGCACCCGTGCACAGTTTCATGCCACGCCTGAGCAGCTTGACTACTCGGCCGACCGTCCGATCTTTACGTTCCTCGCAGCCCAGAATTTCCTTGACTGGATGCCGCAGGAACGTGAGAAGTTCATGAAGTATCAAAAGCGCTTTGAGTCGGAGGCCGTTGCCGATGTGGCAGCAGCCCGCAAGGAGGCGGCGCAGCTTTCAGGCGTTTCCACCGACAAGGCCCGCACGCATCTGCACGACTTCAATGTGCGCTACTTCAATATGTCGCTTGGAATCGCTTCGGCTTTAACGCAGAACCTTAATAAGCACGCCATTGCCATTCAGGCCGAAGAGCTCAGCAAGTCTGCGGGCGGCAATGTCGATGTGGTGCTTTATTCGTCGGACGACCTTGATGCCACAAAGCTTGACAAGGCAAAGACGCATTTCGGGTCGCCGTTCCCCGATGGCTCCATTGAGCTCAACAAGGAAATGGCAGTGCCCGCAAAGGTGCGCTTTGTCGACGTTGACGGCGACGGACGTAAGGACGCCGTGCTGTCCTTCCCGGTGAAGGGCGCAAGCGCCTTTACGTTTGACAACGTGCTCACCGAGCTCTACCTCTACACGGTGGTCGACGGCAAGCCGGTCGTTGCCTTTGACACGGTGAAAATCGTGAAATAAAGCGCATGAAGCAGCGTGCGGCGGGCTTTCGCCGACCGGTGCCGCTCAACGGCAAACGCCTTCTGCAGCCGCCCGTGAAAGCGGCGCGGAAGGCGCATCGCATTATTGAAAATTTCGTTTGCAATCAATATAATGGCGCGTTCGACGTGCGTGCCGGTTCGTGTTTTGTCATGACTGGTGCGTGTTTCGTCGCTGAATTCAAGGAAGATGTCCGGCAAGGACCCGATGCAGTTTGCGCCGGACGGATTCAACACACAAAAAGTTAACTTTTAACCCACGTGGGGTATTGAAAAATGGCTGTTCAGCAAAATAAGAAATCCACCAGCAAGCGCGGCAATCACCGTGCTCATGACTTCCTGACCAACCCGGCCACCGCCGTTGAACCCGGCACCGGCGAGGTTCATCGCCGTCACCACATCAGCCCGAACGGCTTCTACCGCGGCAAGAAGGTCGTGGCGACCAAGCAGGACGCTGTTGAGGAATAAGCGGTTCTTGATTTTTCGCTGACGCGCAAAAAGGCGCCGGCTCCAAGGAGTGGATGTCGGGTGAGTACCAGAGCCTGACCCCATGTCTCGGTGAATGTCGGAGGCATCCGGCAGCCCGGCAGAGCCGCTCCGGCCGCAAGAGTCGCTGCAGCATTCTTGTGGGCGCCGCCGCCTCGCAGGCATCGGCAAAAAAATCTGAAACCAAGTGAAAAAGGGGATCGTCTTAACGGACGAATCTCCTTTTTTTCGCATTCGCGTTTGCTAAGATCGGCTTCGCTTCAGGCTTTGCGGCGCCGCCGCAAGGCTTACAAGATGTGAAAAAAATAAGACGATTGAGGCTGGACAGTTTTTCGAGATGGACACTAGTTCTAAGAGAATTTACACACGGGTCCTCACAACGGGCTCGAAACTCTCCGACCGCGAGGTCACCAACGATGAGCTCGCAGCCGAGCTCGCACAGCGCGGCGTTCAGACCAACGACGAATGGATCCGCACCCGCACCGGCATCTGCCGCCGGCACATCGCCTCTGACGGGCAGACCACGTTGTCTCTTGCGCTTGATGCAGCCCGTGACGCCCTGCAAAAGGGCAATGTCGATCCCGCCACGATCGACCTCATCATTGTGGCGACCACAACCCCTGACGGTGTTTTCCCCTCGATGGCCTGCCGCCTGCAGAATGCGCTCGGCATCAAGGGGTGTGCGGCTTTTGACGTGCAGGCCGTCTGCGCGGGCTTTGTCTACGCGATGAGCGTGGCCGACGGGCTGATCCGCACCGGCGGCTACAAGCGTGCGCTCGTTGTGGGCGCGGAGGTCTTGAGCCGTCTTCTCGACTGGAACGACCGCAGCACGTGCGTGCTTTTCGGCGACGGCGCCGGGGCCGTGGTGATTGAGGCGAGCGAACGCGAAGGCATTCTTGCGCACCGCATGCACGCTGACGGCTCCTTTGGCGTGCAGACGCTAGCCTGCGACGCGCGCATCGAGCAGGGCGCCGTGCAGGGGCACCCCTTTATTCAGATGAACGGCCGGCAGGTTTTCAAGCTTGCCGTGAGTTCGCTCTCGGAGAGCTTCCTGGAAGTCTGCCAGATGGCGGGCGTCGCCCCCGCGGACGTGGACGTCTGGGTGCCGCATCAGGCCAACATCCGCATCATCGAGATGATTGGCGAAAAGCTCGGCATTGCCAAGGAAAAGACGGTGGAGACGGTGCAGATGCACGGCAATACGTCGGCAGCAAGCGTGCCGCTTGCCCTTGACTGGGCGGTGAAAAACGGCCGCATCAAGCCGGGCGACACGGTGATGCTGCAGGGCGTGGGCGCCGGCATGACCTGGGGCAGCGTTCTTTTGAAGTGGTAACGGATTTTTCAGGCGGAGAATGGAATTGAAACTTGCATTTGTTTTTCCCGGACAGGGATCGCAGAAGGTCGGCATGGCCGACTGGACGAAGGACTCCGAGGCGGCGGCCGCCGTCATGCAGGCCGCAGACAAGGCTTTGGGAGAGCCCATCAGCGAACTCATCGCCAACGGTCCGGAAGCAGACCTTAATCTCACGGTCAACACCCAGCCCGCGCTTTTGGCGGCAAGCTACGCCGTCTATGCCGCCTGGTGCGAAGCGGGCGGCCCCAAGCCTGAAGTGATGGCAGGCCACAGTCTCGGCGAATACACGGCGCTCACCGCCGCAAGCGTCTTCACGGTGGAGGACGCCGTGCGCCTGGTGCGCTTTCGCGCCAACGCCATGCAGACGGCGGTGCCGGTCGGCATGGGCGGAATGGCTGCGATTCTGGGGCTTGCCGACGACGTTGTGATCGACATCTGCGCCAAAGCACGTGAAAACGAAGCCGTGGAGGCGGTGAACTTCAACTGCCCGGGGCAGGTGGTGATTGCAGGCCACAAGGCCGCGGTTGAGCGCGCCTGTGCGCTTGCCCAGCAGGCGGGCGCCAAGCGCGCCGTGGTGCTTGCTGTCTCTGCGCCCTTTCACAGCGCGCTGCTCGCGCCGGCAGCCAGGGAGCTTGCCGCCGAGCTTGCCCGCACGCCGATGAAAGAGCCCGAGATTCCGGTGCTTGCCAATGTGAACGCAAGCTGCCACACGACAGTGGAGAGCATACGCGAACTTCTGGCGCGCCAGGCCGCAAGCCCCGTTCTCTGGACGGGCTGCGTGCGCAAGATGCAGGAGATGGGCGTCACGCACATCGTCGAGTGCGGCCCGGGGCGCGTGCTCACCGGACTTGTCAGACGCATTGCGCCGGAAATCAAGTGGGCCAACATCAACGACTTGGAAAGCATCCGCAGCGTGATTGCACAGCTCGGAGCCTGACTTTTAGAGGATCAATATGAACGCATTTTTCTCAGCTGACAGCTTTGCCGGACGCGTGGCTCTTGTCACGGGCGCTTCCCGCGGCATCGGGCGGGCCATTGCGCTTGCGCTTGCCGGGTGCGGCGCCACGGTGATCGGCACGGCCACGTCGGAAGCGGGCGCTGCCGGCATCACGGAAGCCCTGGGCGGCAAGGGCCGCGGCATCGTCTTAAACGTCACCGACGCTGCAGCCAGCAAGGCCGCCGTCGAAAACGTCGTTGCCGAATTCGGCCGCATCGACATTTTGGTGAACAACGCCGGCATCACGCGCGACATGCTCGCGATGCGCCTGTCCGACGAGGCCTGGGACGCGGTGATTGAAACGAACCTCACGGCCGTGTTCCGCTTAACGCGCGCCGCGTTGCGCCCGATGATGAAGCAGCGCTACGGTCGCATCATCAACATGAGCTCGATCGTGGGCGCCATGGGCAACGCCGGACAGGCCAACTACGCCGCCGCCAAGGCCGGCATGGTCGGCATGAGCAAGTCGGTGGCCCGCGAAGTCGCCTCCCGCGGCGTGACCGTGAACTGCGTGGCGCCGGGCTTTATCGAAACCGACATGACCAATGCGCTGCCCGAGGACGTCAAAAAGAACCTCATGGCACAAATTCCCGCCGCCCGCCTCGGCAAAACGGATGATATTGCCGCCGCAGTGCTCTATCTCGCTTCTGAGCCCGCCGGCTATGTCACTGGAACGGTTTTGCATGTCAACGGCGGCATGTTCATGGGGTGATGTAATTAAGGCGCAAGCCTGTTAAAATCCCCCGATTGATAATCAATTTTTTGTGCAGGCGTCAGATGTGGGCCCCGAGGCTCGTCCGGAACGCTGCTGCAGATACCACTGATAAATTCCGCGGAGTAGGAAATGGAAGATTTGGAACAAAAGGTCAAGCAGATCATCGCTGAACAGCTTGGCAAGAACGAAGCCGACATCAAGAATGAAGCTTCCTTCATTGAAGACCTCGGCGCCGACAGCCTCGACACGGTCGAACTCGTGATGGCTCTTGAAGACGCCTTCAAGATCGAGATCCCGGACGAACAGCAGGAAAACCTGCGCACCGTCCAGCAGGCCATCGACTTCATCAAGGCCAACGTCAAGGCCTAATGCCTCTGTCAGGCGCCGTCTGCTCGGAGGTGAACCTCGAGCAGCAGACGGCATGAAGCGAAAAGGGGGCGGCAGCCCCCTTTTTTTAGCAGTTTGGATTAGCAGAAACGAAAAAGGAAAGAAAGAAGATGCGCCGTGTGGTTGTAACCGGTTTGGGCATGGTCTCCCCCCTGGGGCTCAACGTCGAGTCGAGCTGGAAGGCTCTGCTGGCGGGAGAGTGCGGAATCGTACCGATTACGGAATTTGATGCGTCCGAGTTCGGCTGCCGCATTGCGGGCGAAGTGAAGAACTTCGATCCGACTGCGGGCGGCATGCAGGCCAAGGAAGCCCGCCGCTATGACCGCTACGTTCAGTTTGCGGCGTCTGCTGCAACCGAAGCCTTGAAGGACGCGGGCCTTGACTTCACCGGCAACAACGAAGCCGGAGACCGCGCCGGCTGCATCATCGGTTCGGGCATCGGCGGCCTTGCCACGATATGCTCCAACCACAAGGCGATGCTCGAGCGCGGCCCCCGCCGCATCTCGCCCTTCATGATCCCGGGCTGCATCATCAACATGGCCGCGGGTCTCGTGAGCATCATGAAGAATCTGCGCGGCCCGAATCTTTCCACCGTGACGGCCTGCGCCACGGGTCTGCACGCCATCGGCGAAGCCTCCTGGATCATCCGCCGCGGCGACGCCGACATCATGCTTGCGGGCGGCACCGAAAGCACCGTCTGCGAAGTGGGCATCGGCGGCTTTGACAGCATGCACGCCCTCTCGCGCCGCAACGATGATCCGCAGCACGCCTCGCGCCCCTTTGACGTCGACCGCGACGGCTTTGTGATGGGCGAGGGCGCCGGTCTTCTCGTGCTCGAGGAGTACGAGCACGCTGTTGCCCGCGGCGCCAAGATCTATTGCGAACGCGTGGGCTACGGCCTTTCGGGCGGCGCCTACCACATCACGACGCCTTCCATGGACGGCCCGGTGCGCTCGATGCGCATGGCGCTGCAGCACGCAGGCCTCAAGCCCGAGGACATTGACTACCTCAATGCCCACGGCACCTCCACCTCGGTGGGTGACGTCAATGAATCCAAGGCTGTGCGCGAACTCTTTGGCGCACACACCGACAAGCTGGTGGTGAGCTCCACCAAGGGTGCAACGGGTCACCTCCTGGGCGGCGCAGGCGGCATCGAAAGCGTCTTTACGGTGCTTGCGATCCGCGATCAGGTGGCGCCTCCCACGATCAACATCGTGACGCAGGATCCGGAATGCTGCATCAATGTCTGCAAGGACAAGCCGCAGCCGATGGAAATCCGCGCCGCCGTGAAGAATAACTTCGGCTTTGGCGGCACCAATGCTTCGCTTGTCTTCAAGCGCATTTAAGCTGTAGAAAAACCACCTGCATCAAAAAGGCCGTGTTCCGGATCGTCCGGGCCGCGGCCTTTGCTTTTTCGGCGCACCGCAATGCGAAGACCGGATGAGTTGTCAAGAAAAACTTGACAACTGGGCTGAGGAGTCTTTCGTGTCAGTTGTCGAGAAAGACTGAAATAACGCTCATGGCGCGTTGTCCCGTTTTGCAGATGTCCCGCGGCAATGCGGGCGATAAGAGTGAGTTCTTTTTCGCGGTAAAGTCAGCCGGATTTCTCTGGGCAGACAGCCAGCCAGCTGATTCGGCGCACAAAAAAGGGACCTGCTCCTATGTATTCTCTGCAACCATCAAAGGGAGGTCCCAAGGCGAAGAATAATCCAATTTGCGAGGCCGCGGGTGCCGCTGCCGGCACAATTGATGACTCCAACGACGTCGGCACCGATCTGTACTCCGATAACCTCCACGGCCGCGTGCTGCACAACGCCATTGTCAAGTCCTGCCGCCTTGTTGAAAAGCTCATGCCCCGGCGCATTCTCCGCCCTTGAGGAGGCAGCAATCGGTTGAACAACACCATTCATTCAATGGACCGCCCGGGTAAGATGAGACTCACGCAAGCGGTATTTTGAACACCGCGGATCAGACATCGTGCAAGGAAGCATTCGTGGCTTTTCATCAATTGGCAAACCTTTCTCTTGGACAATCATCTTTTCCCGCCCTGGGATGAGGGTACGAAAAATGGACCTGATAGATCGGCCCTGTTAGGGCACAATTTTGTCTATCAGGAGACTAAACCCCATGGCTTTTACTCGTCGTATTTTCACCAAAGAATTTCGTCTTAACGCA
>CALXOY010000087.1 GCA_944390145.1 uncultured Duodenibacillus sp. | reverse complement strand
GCGCCGTTGGAATCGAAAGTACCGTTGGGCGCCGGACTGCCCTGCAGGAGAAATCCGCAGGAGTCAGAACGAATAAATGCTGAAAACTGCGCGGATGGAAGATTTGGCAGCTTTTAGCAAACGGTCTGCACGAACTTTCTGGCGCGCAGAATGAATTCAAACACCCAGGGGGTGAGGTACTGCTCTAAAAACACGGTGCGGCAGAGCATGAGCCGCTTGTATTCGAGGGCATCCTTTTCGTTGATGCTGTTGGCAATCTGCAGGTCGACCGTGGCAAGGTACTGAAAGCAGATGCCGATGTAGTCGATGCGGTCGTGCACCTTCTGGTAGCCGTCGTAGCCGCCGTCGATGTAAAGCGCCGCCAGGTCGCTCATCATCTCCACGGAGTTGCCCTTGAGAAAGAGAAAGGCGTAGGGCGCCGTCGGGCCGTAGTCGGGCGAGATGCCGCGGAAAAGCTTCGTCCAGTCGCGCTTGAGGTTGAGCAGCGCTTCGTCGTCGCGGGCGGCGTCAGCGGCGGCCGAGGCGATGCTCTGAACGGCCTCCCGAATCGAAACGCTTTCAGTGAAGCCCTCGGGCACCAGATGGGTGAGCGCTTCGACAAAGGGCTTGTCGGGATTGTGCAGGAAGAACTCTGCAATGAGATTCATGGCCGCGGCTTCGTTTTCAATGGTTTCCGAAGAGGCGGGCAGCATTACGACGGCGCTGGCGGGTATCGTTTCTGAGGTCATGACGATGGATCTTTCTCGTCAAAAAGGAAAAACCGGAGGCGGGGAGACGTGCCGCCTCCGGCTTTCTAAGCGTACGGCCTAATTATTTTCTCAGGCCGCTCGGCTGTACTTCCTTGGCTTTTGCCTTGTGGCCGGGCATCAGTTCAACCGGGCAGTTCTTCTCACCGGTGATGTAGAAGACGCGGGGCTTGGTCTTGAGCTCGGGGTTCAAGGGCTTCGGATTGTACTTCTTGAACATCTGGGCGATTTCGGACTTGGGATCGTCCAGGTCGCCGAAGATGCGGGCCTTGCCTGCGCAGGTCGCCACGCAGGCCGGGGGCAGGCCCTGTGCACGGCGGTCTGCGCAGAAGTCGCACTTGTCCGGTGTGTTGAACTTGTGCTCCTTGTAGCGCATCTTCTCGTACTCGTCGGGACCGTGGCCCTCGTCCTTTCAGTAGCTCGGATTGGGATCCGAGAAGAAGGAGCGGGCGTCGTACGGGCACGCGTTCATGCACATCTGGCAGCCGATGCACTTTTCCGCGTCGACGAGCACCACGCCGTCCTTGTCGCGGTGGGAGGCGCCCGTCGGGCAGACGTTGATGCAGGGTGCATCTTCGCAGTGGTTGCACAGGGTCGGCAGGAACGTTTGGGTCGAATTCGGGAAGACGCCCTTTTCGCCGATCTTCACTTTGCAGCGGAAGTGTCCCGGAGGCGTTGCATTTGCCGCCTTGCAGGCCACCACGCAGGCCAGGCACCCGTAGCAGCGGCGGGTGTCAATGATCATTCCTAATCGCATTTGCAGACTCCTCCTTCAACAAGTCCTTCTGCTTTGTAGATCCGGACGGCGACGTTGTTTTCAACGCCCATCTGGAACGGGCAGCTTTCATTGGGCTTGCCGCTGCCGAGCATGTTGTACATCGGACGGTTGTAAGCCTTCATGCCGAGGGACTTCACAAGGCGTCCCAGGGAGCCTGCAATGTTGACGGTGCCCGGACGGAAGAGTTCGGAAATGTGCACCGGACCCTTGGTGCGGCCGTTCTTGCTTTCCACCCAAATGAGGCCGGAAGACCCATTCGCATCGGTATAAGGGCTTATAAGAGACCCAACAGGCCGATCGTGAGCACCGCATAGCGTGCGGTCTTGCCAAGCGCCGTCCAGAGGAGGGCGGGCCAGAATCCGATCCGCAGCCAGCCGGCCGCAAGCGGCAGCATGTCGCCGACAACCGGCACCCACGCGAGTGCCAGCGCCGGCGCTCCCCATCGGCGCAGACGGTTGACGGCGGCGGTCTCGGGGGCCTTCTTAGGGAAATACCGGCCGATCGCCCAGGAGGTCATGCTGCCAAGCGTGTTGAAGAAGCTTGCCAAAGCAACCAGAAGGAGAGCCCGGTCCGTGCCCGGGTCGGAGGCAAGCGATGCCGCAAGCAGCGCTTCCGAGCTTCCGGGCAGGATGGTGGCCGAAAGAAAGGCCGAGAGGCTGAGCGCCCACAGTCCCGTGCCGCCGGAGAGAAACCCCACGATGGCGTCAACGATCATCATCTGCGATCCGTCCTTTGCGCGGAGTGGATTTAGCCGAGAACAAAGCTTTTGTCCGGGCAAAAGTGCGGCGCCTCAGGCCGCTTCAGGTACCCGAGCTGATTGGAGACAAGGCGTGTGCCGCCCACCATTGCTTCAATCGAATCGTGCGAGTGCCCGTAGAGCCAGTACACGATGCGGGAGGCTTCAATCCAGTCTCCGAGTTCGGACGCAAAGGCCGAGGACGTATTGCTTGAGGCGTACTTGGGATCGACCACGCGGTAGGTGGGAAGGTGGTGCGTCACCACGACAATGTCGGACGCACGGCTCGTTTCCAGGGCGTTCTTTAAAAACGACAGCGCGGCTTGGTGCAGTTCCACGGAGTCTTCAACGGAGAAGTCCTTGCCGCCCACAAGGATTTCCCGGAAGTCCGGCATGCTGACGGCCGCTGCATCGGCTTGTTCTGGAAGGATGGCCGACCACAGCGTCGAGCAGAGGATGTCCAAGCTCCCAACAGTCACCGTCGTATTGTTGCAGCAGAGCACGTTGGGACGGATTTCCAGACGCATGGGGCGCTTTAATTCATTAAGGTCTTTCCATGAACCGTAATAGTCATGGTTTCCCGGGACAAAAACCGTCAGCTTGAAGTTGTCTTCGCACCAGTCCCAAAAGCCGGCATGCCTTTCGGGATCCTGAATGTCGGCGACATCGCCCGCAAGCAGCAGAACGTCGCCTGCGGCGGCAAGCGTGCGGCGCACAAAGCCGGCGTTGCCGCGATAGCTCAAATGCAGGTCGGAGGCGTATTGGAAAATCATCGGGATCATTCTCGGGAAGAAACGGACAAACCGAGTGTAGCCGCAGGCGGTCGTTTGATAAAGTGTGCGGGAGGCTTTTATCCAACCGGTTTTGTGCATGCGTTTTTCCGCCATTCGACTGTCGGCGCTCGCCCTTGCGCTTTCTTTTCTGACGGCCTGCAGCCATCAGCTGCCCGCCCTGTGCCCGCAGGCGGACGAGCTTGCCGGGCTGCTCGAGGAAGTCCGGCGCGAGGAGGCGCCCGATGCCCGCACCGCCGTGTGGGAGGTGCAGCTCACCGCTGAAGACGGACGCTGCCGCATCGAAGGCGCAACCGATAGCAGGGCGGCGCTGCTGCGGCTTGAATCCGCAGCGGCGGCCGCAGCCCCGAATGCGCGCATCGACGTGAAGCTGCTGCCCGAGGCTCAGAGCGGCCTTCCTGTGCAGGCGCTCGTTGCCGTGCCCACGGCTTCGATCACTGCAAAGCCCGCTTTTGCGCAGCCCGTGACGACGCAGGCATTGATGGGCGACGTTTTGCAAGTGCTCGAAAAGCGCGGCGCCTTTCTGCGCGTCCGGATGATGGACGGCTACACCGGCTGGGTGCACCGCATGCAGGTCGTGCCGTTCACCGACGAAATGCAGAAATTTCAAGATGGTCGCCGCCTGATCGTCACGGCGCCTTCGGCACGGGTGACGGGAGAGGGCGGGGAGGTTGTCTCCGTTGTTTTTCTCATGAACCGGCTTTCGCTTGTCGGTTCACAAGAGGACTTTTATATCGTCCGGCTTCCAGACGGCCGCACCGGCAGGCTGACTAAGAGCGCCGCCGAGGTTGAGAGCGCCTACTTGGCGCGCTGGGCGAAGTTGGAGGACGCCTCTGCCGGAGCTTTCACGCGGGCGTTTCTTGCCAACGCCGGGAAGCTGGCCGGCACGCCGTATCTTTGGGGCGGTACAAGCGCCTCAGGCCTTGACTGCTCGGGCTTCATTTCCTTTTTGTACCGGATGACGGGCGCCGTCGTGCCGCGCGACGCAGACCAATTGGAGGCCGCATCCAACCCCGTTGCCTTTGATCGGGTGGAGGACATTGAGCCGGGCCTTCTGCTTTTCTTCGGAAAGGTGGAGGACGGGCAAAAGAGAATTGAGCACGTCGCCCTCTCGCTTGGCGGAGGCGCCTTCATCCATTCCTTGGGGTCTGTGCGCGTCGAGTCACTGTCGGAAGCCTCGCCTCGTTTCAGTGCCTATGAGCGCGGGCGGCTGCTTGGCGCAGGAAGGCTCAAGAAGATCAAGCGTATTCAGGATGCAGCCCGCTTCTAACCGAAAACGCTTATCTTTTCTGACGCGAGCCAAGAATCCGCTTTTTGCGGCAGCAGCCGCAATCCGGATTGGGGGATAATCCAAAAATCCGTCGCCCTCATTTCAAAACGGGCGGCGTTCAGTCTGTCGTCAACCTTTTTGTGCAGGATGGGCTCACATGGATTCACTGGTTCGCAACGCCTCGTCGATCAACGAAATGCTGACGCGCTACGGCGTCAAGTTCGGCATCTATAAAAACGGCCGGTTTCACGAACAGCTTTTTCCATTTGACCCGATGGCCCGCGTCATTGACGCCGGAGAATGGCGGCAGCTCTCCAAGGGGCTCGAGCAGCGCGTGCGCGCCTTGAACGCCTTTCTTGCCGACGTCTACAGCGAGCGGCGCATCATCGCCGACGGTGTGATCGCCCCCGAGTTTGTCTTTTCCTCGCCCGGCTTTTTAAAGGCCTGCGACGGGGTGCGGCCGCCGGCGGGCGTCTACGCGCATATCGCCGGCATTGATCTGGTGCAGGCGGTCGACAAGACCTGGTACGTGCTCGAAGACAACCTGCGCATTCCGTCCGGCGCGTCCTACCCCCTGATCGCCCGCGAAATCTGCCGGCGCGCCTCGCCCTCGACCTTTCGCGGCGCAGACATCATTGACAACCGCGGCTACCCCGAGATGCTCTCGCGCATGATGCAAAGCGTCGCCGCCGACGGCATCTGCGTGGTGATGACCCCGGGGCGCTACAACGCGGCCTTTTTTGAGCACAGCTATCTGTCGGAGAAGACGGGCTTTCCGCTTGCCACCAACGACGACCTCTTTGTGGAGGACAACTGCCTTTACTACCGCGACATGGCCCGCGGCCGCGTCAAGGTTGGGGCGGTCTACCGCCGCATTTCGGACGACTATCTCGATCCGCTCACCTTCAAGCCCGAAAGCTTGATCGGCATTCCCGGCATCATGGACGCCTACCGCGCCGGAAACGTGGCCATCATCAATGCACCCGGAAATGGAGCGGCCGACGACAAGGGCATCTACTACTTCGTGCCCCAGATGATCCGCTACTACCTGGGCGAGGAGCCCGTTCTTAAGAACGCCCCCACGTATCTGCCCTTCTTTGAGAAGGACCGCGAGTTTGTGCTGCAAAACCTCAAGCGGCTCGTCATCAAGGACGTTGCGGAGGCGGGCGGCTACGGCGTCGTCTTCGGCCGCGACATGAGCCCCGCGGAGCTTGAAAGCTGGCGCGAACGCATCCGCCGCGAGCCGCGGCGCTTCATCGTGCAGGAGGTGATCGACTTCATCGATCTGCCGGTGCAGGAAACGGGCGGCATCGTCTACCGCAAGGCCGACCTGCGCGCCTTCGTGCTCACGGGCTCGGACTTCGTCTATGTGTGGCCGAGCGGACTCACGCGCTTTTCACGCGTGGCCGACAGCTTTGTGGTCAATTCCTCGCAGGGCGGGGGCTTCAAGGACACCTGGGTGAAGGCACGATAAGGCAGGACAAAATAAAAGACGAACGAACCATGACGAACGCATTTTCCATCTCCGCCATTTCCGCCGAGCAGGCCGACCGTCTTTACTGGCTCGGGCGCTATGTCGAGCGCGTTTATTCCACGCTGCGCATTTTCAACATTGCCCTGGACCGCATGATCGACAGCGACAACGAAAGCTACCGCGACTTCTGCCGCAGGCTCTCGATTCCGGACGACATCTACCGGGACGCGGCCGACTTTGAGACGCGCTACCTCTTTGACGCCGGCAACCCGGATTCGATCTACTCCAATCTCTCGCGCGCCTATGACAACGCGATCGTGCTCAGAAACTTCATCACGACCGAAACGATGGCCTACATCCAGCTCGCGCTCGACAGGCTTGAGCACGGGTCGGCGGCCGAATCGGCCTTTTTGGAGACGCAGCGCATTGCGGACCTTCTGCTTGCCTTCTGGGGGTCGGTGGACGACCGCGTCACGGACGTCGAGCGGCGCGACCTGCTCAAAGTCGGCAAATACGCCGAGCGCCTGGACCTTTTGATCCGGCTTGATTCGCAGGAGTATGCAATTGATGCGCTGCTCGTGCGGCTGCTTTCGCACACCAAGCGCGTGGAAGCGCTTTTGAACAAGGACGCCCTGACAAGCCTGCGCAGTCTTTCCGAACCCGATCTGCAGCACCGCCGCTCGCAGCTGCTGCGTCTTGTGAACGCGCTGCATTAACGGAAAGGGAGCGCCATCTTGAAATGCCGCTTTTCGCTTAAGACGGTGTTTTCGTTTTCCGAACCCGTGTCGGGCCACGTTTTCCGCCTGCGGCCCCTGCCCGCGGACATCCCCGGACAAACGGTGCTCGAATCGCATGTGAAGACGAATTCCCCGCAGCCGCTCTCTTGTCTGAAAGACCCCCTGACGGGGTGCTTTGCCTGCATCGGCCGCTTTGACGCACCGCACGAAGCGCTCGTCGTTGAAGCGGGCGGGGTGGTGGAAACGTCGCCCGCGGCGGTCGGCGCAAGGCCCGCGCCCTACCATTTGCTTCAGACGCCGCTCACAGAGCCCGGGGACTGCATCCGCAAGCTTTTTGAAGAGGTGAGGCCAGGACTTCACGCCAATGCAAGGGACGACGCACTCCTGTTGATGCATGCGGTCCACGGAAAGCTTGTCTATGCGCCGGGCCAGACCAACACCCGCACGAGCGCAGAGGACGCCCTTCTTCTGGGCCGGGGCGTATGCCAGGACTATGCGCACGTGTTGATTGCGCTTTTGCGGCTGGCCGGCATTCCCGCGCTTTACGCCGCAGGACTCATGCAGGGCACGGGCGTGACGCACGCCTGGGTGCAGGCGTGGACGGGCGACGCGTGGCTGGGGCTGGACCCCACGCACGATGCGGCTGCAGGGGAGGGCTACATCGTGTTTGCGCGCGGCTGCGACTTTGCCGATGCGGCGCTTGAGCGCGGGGTCTTTCTCGGAGGCGCCCGTCAGACGATTCAGACGACGGCTGTGGTTGAGGAATTGCTGTCATGATCAAGGATGTAGTGTCGGTCCGCCTTCCGGCGGCCGAGGAATTGGTGATCCGCAAAAACAGGATCCTGCCGCAGGCGATGACAGAGGATGAAGCCTTTGAAAAGGGACTGCCGCGCATCTGCATTGTGACGGGCACCCACGGCGACGAACTCGAAGGCCAGTACGTCTGCTTTCTCTTAAACCGCCTTGTGGCGGAAAACCCGCAGTTTGTCTCCGGCATCATCGACATTTATCCGGCGGTCAATCCCCTGGGCATCGACTCGATCACCCGCGGCATCCCGCGCTTTGATCTGGACATGAACCGGATCTTCCCGGGCAACCCGCGCGGCACGACCGAAGAGGCGATCGCCTCGGCCATCATTTCCGACATGAAGGGCGCCGACTGCGCGGTGGACATTCACGCCTCCAACATCTTTCTGCGCGAAATCCCGCAGGTGCGCATCAATGTCAACACCGCGCTGCGGCTGCTGCCGCTCGCCCGGGAGCTTAACTGCGACTTCATCTGGGTGCATGCGGCGGCCACCGTTTTGGAGAGCACGCTGGCCTGGTCGCTCAATGTCTCGGGCGTGCCGTGTCTGGTGATTGAGGCGGGGGTCGGCATGCGCATCACCCGCGAGTATGGCGAGCGCATTGCAGCGGGCCTTCTGCGGCTCATGAAGCGGCTCGGCATCTGGTCGGGACCGGTTGCGGAGGTGACCGAACCAATCGTCTCCACCGACGGTCAGGTGAGATTTGTCAACGCCAACGCCCCGGGCATCTTCATTCCCAAGGTCGAGCACTGGATGAACATCCACGAGGGCGAAACGCTCGGCTTGATCACCAATCCCCTGGACGGCTCCGTGCTGGAGGAGGTCAAAAGCCCCTGCAACGGGCTGGTGTTCACGCTGCGCGAGTATCCGGTCGTCAACCCCGGGTCGCTCGTGGCGCGCGTGCTCGATGTCAAGGCTCAACGCAGCAGGTAGGAGGCGGCGATGCAGCGAATCAAAATTTTTGAAATGCCGTCCCTGTACCGCGAGCCCCTTGAAATCACGGGCTTTCGCTTCGGCGGTGGGGAAAAGAGCGCGGCCGTGGTGGGCGCCATGCGCGGTAACGAAATTCAGCAGCTTTTCATCGCCTCGCAGCTGGTGCGGCGCTTGAAGGCGATCGAGGAGGAGGGCGGCATCCGCCCGGGCAGAAGCATCGAGGTCATCCCCTGCGTCAACCCTTATTCGATCAACATCGGCAAGCGCTTCTGGGCGATGGACGACACCGACATCAACCGGATGTTTCCGGGCTACGACCAGGGCGAGACGACGCAGCGCATTGCCGCGGGGCTCTTTACGCATCTCGTAGGCTGGAAGTGGGGCGTTCACTTCGCCTCCTTCTACATCCGCGGCGACTTCATCCCGCACGTGCGCATGATGCAGACAGACTACGACGACCCGGATGCCGCAAGGGACTTCGGACTGCCCTACGTGATGCTGCGCAAGCCCCTTCCGATTGACACGGCAACGCTCAACTACAACTGGCAGATCTGGGACACGCGCGCCTACACGCTTCTCACCAACAAGACGGGCGGCATTGATGCAGTCACGGCAGGCGAAGCCGTGGACGCCGTGCTGCGGTTTTTCAAGCGCCGCGGCCTGATTGAGTGCGCAATCGAGGAGGGCGAAGCAAGCGCCATGATCCGCGAAAGCGATCTGTGCGCCGTGCATGCTCCTGCCGCCGGCATCTTCCACGCGGCGGCCGCTCCCGGCAGCTTCGTGAAAAAAGGCGGCCTGCTAGGCGAAATTCTGGATTCGCTCGAAGGCGACGTCCTTTGTTCCATCCGCGCGCCCATGGACGGCAGGGTCTTTTTTGCCTGCAGCGACGCCCTGGTGATGCAGCGGCAGATTCTCTTTGAGTTGGTGCAGGCGTAGGGCGCGGACGGAGGTCCCTGCAAACGGTCAGTGGATGTCCGCGGGATTGCCGGAAGTCAATGCAAGGCCGGATATTTGCACTATCAAACAAAGTGCCGGGTACTCCTGAGGTGTTAGAGTCGGACCGCTAACCCAAACAGCTTCGGAACCCCGAATCTGAAGCAAATAAAAACCAGGAGAAAACAATGTCGACCTTTATGCTCGGTCGCCGCGACTTCCTGAAAGCGGCGGCTGCGGGCGGACTTGTGCTGACGCCTGTTGCACAGGCCGTGTCCGCGGCAATTGAAGATCTCGAGGAGACCAAATGGTGCGAGTGCGTCATCAACTGCGGGCAGCGCTGCCCGGTGCGCTGCATCACCAATCCAGAGTCGTCACCCGTGCCACGGAGACGACAAGAGCGTGTGGTTTGACGTTTCATGCTACACGGCAAAGC
>CALXOY010000086.1 GCA_944390145.1 uncultured Duodenibacillus sp. | reverse complement strand
CGCGCTCACGCTTATCGGTTCGTTGCCTAGTTTTTAAAGAACTTTCGTGCTGCTCATCGAGCAGCGACAAGACTGAAATTCTATAAAACTTTATTTCGTCTTGTCAAGAGCTCTTCGAAATTTTTTTTCTTCGCTTCACTCTTTCACGCTTTCAGGCCATAAAAAAGAGTCGTTTGATCGACTCGTTTTTTTGTCGCTTCCCTCAAGCGAGGTCGTGAATTATGAACATGAAAAATCCGCTTGTCAAGTGCTTTTGCAAAAAAGTTCTCTGACAAGCGCCGCGCGCCCTTTAGAATGGAGCTCAATCCTCTTATTTCATTGCTTTTCCGAGACTTTCATGATCCGCTACGACATCAGTCCGCTCGACCCCGAAGCGCACCTTTTCATCATCGGCATCACGATTGACGATCCCACGCCGCAGGAGCAATTCCTTCGTCTCCCCACCTGGATTTCCGGCTCCTATCTGATTCGCGACTTCGCCGCCACAATTCAAGCAGAACAAGCTTTTCTCGGTGAGACACCCGTCCCCATCACAAAGGTTGACAAAACAACCTGGCGCGTGAGCACCGTCGGCCGCAAAAAGGATGAAGAGCTTTTCGTCTACTACCAGCTCTGGGCGTTTGATCCTTCCGTGCGGGGATGCTATCTCGACAACTGCCGGGGATTTTTTAATCCTGGAGCAGGACTGATGGAGGTTCTGGGCAGCACCGACGGAAAAATCTCCGTCTGTCTGACGCCGCCCGTTGACGAAATGCACCGCGCCGCCGACACTTGGAAAATTGCCACCGGCTTGAAGCCCGCGGCTTCGACTGAAGCCTTCGGATGGGGCCTCTATGAGGCTACCAACTATGAAGAGCTCTGCGACTGCCCCATTGAACTTTCCGATTTCGAACAGATCTCCTTCAAGTCAAGGGGGACCGAGCACCGGATCATCATCAATGAGACGCCCGTGAACTTTGACGGCAAAAAGCTTTCCGATGACGTCCGGAAAATCACGGAGACCATCATTTCCTTTTTTGAGCCCAAGAAAGGAAAATGCCCTGCGGGCGACACCTACACATTCCTTCTCAATGTCACGGGAAACAGTGCGGGCGGTCTCGAACACTGCAACAGCACGGCGCTTGCCGCACCGCGCAAATGGCTCCCCTGCACGCACGACAGCAAGCCGACGAAGGGATATCTTGATCTGCTGACCCTCTTTGCGCACGAATACTTCCACACCTGGCTTGTCAAGCGCATCAAGCCCGCCGCATTTGTGGGGGCCGACTTCTCGCAGGAAACCTACTCGTCCCTGCTGTGGCTTTTTGAAGGCTTTACCAGCTACTACGAAAACCTGATGGTTCTGCGGGCCGGGCTGATGGACACGGAGGAATTCGCAGCACGGCTCTCGAAAGACCTCAAGTCCGTTCTGGAAACCCCCGCCCACCTGAACCAAAGCCTCTCCCAGGCAAGTTTTGATGCCTGGATCAAGTTCTACAAACCCAGCGCCAACAGCGTCAACGCACATGTTTCCTACTACAGGCAGGGCGCCATGGCCGCCTGGGTTCTCGACGCCGAAATCCGGCGCAAAACCAAATCCGAGAAGTCGCTTGACGACGTTCTTCGTCTGCTCTGGGAAGACTTCAAGGCAGCCGGCAGCGACTACAGCGGCATCACCTCCGACGACGTGCCGGAGATTGTCAACCGGGCCACGGGACTCGATTTAACGGAGCTGATTTCCGGTCTGACGCAAACGGCCATGCCGGTGGACTACGAACGCCTTCTCAAGCCCCTGGGCGTGACGCTTGAGGAGTCTGATGCGCCTGCCGAACGCAGGCTGCTCGGCATCAGCGGCCGTGGATCGGAAGCGGGCTTTACCGTGCAGAACGTCTACGACAAGGAAACCGCCCAGTGGATCGGGCTGGCTCCCGGCGACCTGATCGTTGCGCTCGACGGCGTGCGCGTGAAAAACAACAACCTGTCCGAGCTGCTGTCGCGCTATGCAGAAGGCGATGAAATTCTCGTTCACGCCTTCCGGGACGATTCCCTTCTTGCCTGGGCGGTGCTTCTTGGCAAGCCCGCGAGCTTTAAGAGCAAAGTCGTCATCAAGCCGACAAAACTCGGCAAAAAGTGGCTTTCTTAAGCCTGCTCTGAGCCTGGAGTCCGTCGGCGGCGGACTCCCGACTCTTTCTAAATCCAGCCGCTGCGGCTCATCACGGAGTCAAGCGCTTCGGCGTCCACCGTGGATACAAGGCTTGTTCCAATGCCCTGCATCAGAACAAAGCGGATGACGCCTGCAACCGACTTCTTGTCGCTCGCCATGGCCCGCAGGGCGGCCTGCTTGGAAAGGCCGGCGATGCCGGCGGGCAGTCCGGCTGCAAGGATCAGCTTTTTTATCCTGTCGACATCCTCTCGCTGAAGCCTGCCGGTTTCCTCGGACAGCATGGCGGCCATGACGCAGCCAGCCGCCACCGCTTCGCCATGCAGCCACGCCGAATATCCCGTGAGCTTTTCAATGGCGTGCCCGAACGTGTGCCCGAGATTGAGCTTGGCGCGCACCCCCGACTCACGCTCATCCTCTCGCACGATTTCCTTTTTCATTTCGCAGCAGTGCGCCACAACCTTTTTGAGAACCTCTTCATCGAGCGCGCGCAGCCGGGACATGTTTTCCTCTAGGTAGGAGAAAAACGCCGCATCGCCGAGCAGTCCATACTTGATCACTTCGGCAATGCCCGCACTTATTTCGCGCGCGGGCAGCGTCTTCAGAACAGCGGTGTCGGCAATCACGGAGCGGGGCTGATGAAAGGCTCCGATCAAATTCTTTCCTGAGGGCAGATTCACCCCCGTCTTGCCGCCCACGCTGCTGTCGACCTGGGCAAGCAGCGTTGTCGGCACCTGAATGAAGTCAATGCCGCGCATCCACATGCTCGCCGCAAATCCGGTCATGTCGCCGATGACGCCGCCGCCGAGGGCCACCATATAGCTCTTGCGGTCAAGCCCGGCGTCCACTGCCGCCGACAGAATCTGCTCGATGTGATGCAGATCCTTGTAGCACTCTCCGTCGGGAAGGGTGACAACTGAAACGGCAAGCTCCGGCAGCTGCGCGCGGATGCTCTGCAAAGCGGCCTGCTCATAGAGCGGCCCGACCGTAGCGTTGGTCACCACCAGCACTTTGGTGGCGCCAAGCCTCTTTAATTCGCTTCCGAGCAGCTTCATTGCACCTGCGCCGATATGAATCGGATACGCACGGCCTGCCAGATCCACAGTCAATTCAATCAATTCCCTTCTCCTTGCGTTTTCCGGCGCGCCTCACAGCGGGCCCGCACGGCACGAACACTATCGAGCGCAAGCAGTTTATCGACAATTGTTTCTACGGCTTTGCGGGATGTCGTCACTTTTTCATCGCACACCTCATCGTAAACCGGTCCTCTTTCCAACATGATTTTTCGGATCCGATCCACCCGGTCTTCGCCCGCCAACAGAGGACGGCCCGTGTCATGCCGGGTGCGTTCAATGATGTCGGAAATGCTGGAGGCAAGCTGAATCACCAGACCTCTTGCCAGAAGTCTGCGATTGATCTCAAACATCGGAGCGCCGCCGCCGGTCGCCACCACCACGCCGTCAAGACTTGTCAGTTCAGCAAGCATCTGCGTTTCCCGCGCACGGAACCCCGCTTCGCCCTCCTGCTCGAAAATGTAGGGAATGGAAACGCCGCTGCGGGCTTCGATTTCATGGTCGGCATCATAAAAACGCCAGCCAAGGCGCTCGGCCAGATGGCGTCCGATCGTGGTTTTGCCGCTGGCCATCATTCCGACCAAAAAAATAGAGGTGGGTTCTTTTTCCTTCATGTTTGATTCGCCTTCTGCAATGTGTGCAGGATAACGCATTACGGCCGTCCCGGATCAGAGCGCACTGCAGGATAAAAAGCCTTGAAATTCAACAACTTGCCGGGAAAATCCACGAGCTGCGCCGGGCACACTTATAATGCGCATGGCTTTTCTCGAGGAGCGCTGCAAGCGCGCTGGGGGTTCATTGCGCCCCTTTGTGCGTCCAGGCTCGAGGAAGATTCCGCCGCGCTGATACAACCAGCTGCGCATTCCAAACGGCGCTCGCGTTTTCCATCCTTTTTCATTTTTCCATTCATTAAAGGAGGTGCGCGAGATGAGCGCAACCCAAAACTACATCATCGCCGACATCGGCCTCGCAGACTGGGGCCGCAAGGAAATCCGCATTGCTGAAACCGAAATGCCCGGGCTAATGGCCATCCGCAAGGAGTACGCCGCTGCCCAGCCGCTCAAGGGGGCCCGCATTTCCGGCAGCCTTCACATGACCATTCAGACGGCGGTTCTCATCGAAACGCTCACCGCCCTGGGAGCGGAAGTCCGCTGGGCATCCTGCAACATCTTCTCCACGCAGGACCATGCGGCGGCAGCCATCGCCGCCGACGGTGTTTCCGTTTTTGCCGTTAAGGGAGAAAGCGTCGCCGACTACTGGAATTACACGCACAAGATTTTCGAGTGGGACGACGGCGGCTTCTCCAACATGATTCTCGACGACGGCGGCGACGCAACGCTCCTGCTGCATCTGGGCACCAAGGCCGAAAGCGACATCTCCGTACTGGACAAGCCTGAAAGTGAAGAGGAAAAGGTTCTTTTTGCCGCCATCCGCAGTCATCTGCAGCAGGATCCGCATTGGTATTCCAAGCGCCTTGCGCACATCAAGGGCGTGAGCGAAGAAACCACCACCGGCGTGCACCGCCTCTACCAGATGTCAGCCAAGGGCGAACTCAAAATTCCGGCGATCAACGTCAACGACTCCGTCACCAAGAGCAAGTTCGACAATCTTTACGGCTGCCGCGAGTCCCTCGTTGACGGCATCAAGCGCGCCACCGATGTGATGGTGGCGGGCAAGATCGCTGTCGTCTGCGGCTACGGCGACGTGGGCAAGGGCTGCGCCCAGGCTCTGCGCGCCCTGTCGGCCCAGGTTTGGGTCACCGAGGTGGATCCGATCTGCGCCCTGCAGGCCGCCATGGAAGGCTATCGCGTCGTCACGATGGACTGGGCGGCCGACAAGGCCGACATCTTCGTCACGGCCACCGGCAACTACCACGTCATCACGCACGAGCACATGCTGCGCATGAAGGATCAGGCCATCGTCTGCAACATCGGCCACTTCGACAGCGAAATCGACGTCGCCTCCATGCGGCAGTACAAGTGGGAAAACATCAAGCCCCAGGTCGATCACATCGTGCTGCCCTCGGGCAACCGGATCATCCTGCTTGCCGAAGGCCGTCTGGTCAACCTCGGCTGCGCCACCGGGCATCCCTCCTACGTGATGTCGAGCTCCTTTGCCAATCAGGTTCTGGCGCAAATCGAACTTTTCAACAACACCGACAAGTATCCGGTCGGCGTCTACATCCTGCCCAAGATCCTGGATGAAAAGGTCGCCCGTCTGCAGCTGACGCGCTTAAATGCCGAACTTTCGGTGCTCACGCAGAAACAGGCCGACTACATCGGCGTCAAGGTCGAAGGGCCCTATAAGAGCGAAAACTACCGCTACTAACACGAAGGTCCCGTTTTCGGGGCGTTCCAGCCAGAAGCCGCAGCCTGTCAGCGCTGCGGCTTTTTGCTGGAAAATGCACGCCGGCAGCCCGATTCGGTGAGAATCCAGTCAAGCGGCTCATCATGATCCTCGGGCACGAAGCGATCCGTCACCAGGCAGTCGAAAGCCGCAGCCACCGTGACAGGGCGTCTGCCTCGCCGGCTCTGCTCGGCAAGCCACCGGTCAAAGAACCCGCCGCCGTTGCCAAGCCGGTATCCCTGCCGCGTCACCCCGACGCAGGGTACAAAAATCACCTGCGGCACCACCGGCGCATCAAAGGCCGGCTCTTCAATGCCGTAGGCCCCCGCCCGCACCGCCTGCGGAGTCCAGAGCGCATAGTGCATGCTTTTGCGCTCAAGGTCATCCACCACAGGTACGCACAGGCTGCGTCCGGGGGCAGCCTTCACCCACCGGGAGAACACGTCGGTGAGATCCGGTTCACCGCGAACCGGCCGGTAGAACCCGACCCTCATGCAGTCCTGCCCGTCGAGCCAATGTGCGGCGCAGGCTGCGAGCCTGCCGACAACATCGGGAACGTCCAGCTGCACTTTCCTGCGCTCTTTCAAAAGCGTTCTGCGCAGCTCTTTGCGGTTCCCGCCGTCGGGTTCGATGCCGTTTTTTGCCGTTATCATAGAGTCAGGTTGTGCGCCTGCCATTTCCTTGCGGCAAGCGTCTTTTGCGAGTTTTTCCAATGCCGTTTGCTGCTACAGTCTATTCGCTTTTGCTCGCCTCTTCGGCAGTCACCACGCCTGCCATCGAAGAACTCACGGCCATCCGTCAGCGTGAGCTTTCCGAAGAGGAAATTGCGGCCCAGATGGAAGAAAACCGCATCGGACGCATTCAATCTCAATTTGACGGCACCGAGACCCCCGAAGCACTTGAAGCCGCCGCGCAAGCCGAAGAAAAGGCGCTGGTCACGGTTCCCTCCGCAGCTCCTGACGCCTATCCCACGGAAGTCGCCCCTGCGGCCATTCCCGACGTTTCGATTCCGCCCGCAGCAACAGGCATCCGGGAAACAACGGTCACGCAATCCCCGGAAGGCATCCGTGAGACGACCTCCACCTTCAGTGGCAAGACGCTGGCGCTGCCTGCCGGCGCAACGCCGGCTCAAAGTCCTGCGCCTGCAGCAAAAGAGCCGGCCGCAGCAGGAAATTCCGCGCAAATCGTCGAGCAGACCAAACCGGTGGAGGTGATTGACGCCGACCCCGGCGTTGTTGGAGCTCCCCAGGAAAGCGCCCCGCAGGCAGCAGAATCACCAAAGCAGCCGCAGGCTGAACCCGTTCAAGAAAAACCCGGGCAGGGCTTTGTGATTGAGCCCGTTAGGAAAGCCGACTACCGCCTGATTGCGCCGCCTGCACTTCCCGACTCCCTGCTGCCGCCCGACTTTGACCAGGCAATTGCAGGCGACGACGACATCCTTGCTGCGCAGCAGGCGATGCAAAAAAATGACGTCAAGACGCTGCAGGCGCTTGCCGGCCGCGTCAAAGGCCATCCGCTTGCGGGCTATGTTGAACTGTGGGCCATCAACGCCCAGGCCGAAGCCGACCTCAAATCAGAAAAAAAACTATCGGCTGCAACCGAAAAGCGCTACACACAGTTCATCAAGGCGCACGACGCCGAGTATCTCGCTGAACGTGCGCGCACCGACTGGACGCGCTACGCGTTTCGGGCAAACGACGCCAAGCGCTTTGCCTCGCTCTACCCCAAGTTGAAATGGAATCAGGAAGAGCGCGACATTCTGTGCATGCGCAGTTTCTTTGCCTTGGATAAAGCCAAGCCCTCGTCTCAGGCGGTTGCCGCGGCCAAACGGCTTTTGCTGCGCACCAGCGTTCCGCAAATCGACGCCTGCAGGAAGCTGGCCGAAAAAACGCTTGCCGCCGACCGGAGCTGGACCTGGCAATACCTCTTGATTCTGCTGCAGAAAAAGCGCTATGCGCTTGCCGCCCAGCTTGTTAAAGACACCCCCGCCAAGGCGCTTCCGGTCAACAAGCGCGAGCTCTCGAGCATGCTCTCCAATCCCAGCCGCTGGCTGCAGCGCAACCGCAAGTCGCTCAAGCGCAAGCCCGTGCGCATGCTGATTGCCGCCAGTCTGCGCATCGTGCAAAAGGATCTGGGGGCAGCCGTGCAGATTGCGCACGCCACCGACGGCCGCATCAACGCCTCGACGAAGGCTCTCTTGTGGGGGCGCCTGGCCTATGAGGCCGCCGTTGATCAGGACGCCGCAAGCCTGCGCTACTACAAGCTTGCCGGCAGCGGATTGAAAAACGCCGCCTCCTCCACACTGATTGTGAACGGCGCCACCGTTCTCGTCTGGCAGGCCCGGACGGCGCTTCGCAGCGGCACGCCCCAGCAGGTGCTTGCCGCCATCAACGATCTTTCGCCTTCGGTCAAAAAGTCCGACAACTGGGTTTATTGGAAGGCCCGCATGCTTGCCGAAACCGGAAAACGCGCCGAGGCCGAAAAGCTTCTGCAGTCGCTCACACGGGGCTATGAGTTCTACAACCTGCTGGCCGCCGACTTTTTGAACAAGCCCTACTACAAGGGACCGGAATCGGTGACGCCGCCTCCTTCCAAAGAAAGCTTCAATCGTTTCGCACACAACGGCTCAGTCCTGCGCGCCGTGCGTTTTTACGCCCTGGGTCTTCCTCATGAAGGACACCGCGAGTGGAACTGGGCGCTCAGAGGCATGAAGAGCCGGCAGCGGCTTGAAATCGCCGAATATGCCGCAGCGCTCGGCCTGGATCACCGCCGCATCAACACCGCGGCCAGCACGGGACGCGCCGCAGCCTTCAACCAGCTCTACCCCAAGCCCCTGCTCGAAGAAATCAGGAAAGCGGCTGAAGCCGCCCAGCTGCCCGAAGACTGGGTTTACGGCCTCATCCGCCAGGAGTCGCGCTTTACCCGCGTTGCGCGCAGTTCGGCCGATGCACGCGGCCTCATGCAGGTCATGCCCGCCACAGCCCGCTGGGTGGCCAAGCAGACCGGCCTGCAAAACTACAAAAACAGTCAGATCTCGGACATTGAGACCAATCTCTTTCTGGGAACCCAATACCTGCGGCTGGTGCGTGAGAACGTGAGTCCCAACGTCACGCTGGCAACGGCAAGCTACAACGCCGGGCCGTCGCGGGGGGCCGCCTGGCGTTCGACGCTCACACGCGAAGTCGAGGGCGCGCTTTTTGCCGAAACCATCCCCTTTACGGAAACCCGCGACTACGTCATGCGCGTCACAGCCAACACGGTTCAGTATTCCCGCTACACAGACAACCCGCGGCGGCTTACCGATCTTCTCGGCCGCATTGCGCCACAGCCGCTTTCGGGCAATATCATTCCTTGAGTCCGGCCCGGCTGCCGGCCACTTCATGAGGACATCTGCATGAACATCTGCAACAGCATCACGGAAACCATCGGCCGCACGCCGCTTCTTGAACTCAAGGGAATTCAAAAGGCGTACGGCCTGCAAGCCACCATTCTTGCCAAGCTGGAGAGCTTCAATCCGGGCGGCAGCATCAAGGACCGGGCGGCTCTCTACATGGTGAAGGCCGCCGAAGAGAAGGGACTGCTCAAGCCGGGCGGCCTCATCGTGGAGCCCACCAGCGGCAATACGGGCATCGGACTGGCGCTGGCAGCCCGAGCCCGCGGATACCGCGCCGTGCTCACCATGCCTGAATCAATGAGTCTGGAGCGGCGCAATCTTTTAAAGGCCTACGGCGCGGAACTTGTACTCACGCCGGCTGCCGACGGCATGAAGGGCGCTGTTGACAAGGCCCGCGAGATTGTGGCCTCCACCGCCGGCGCCTTCATGCCGGATCAATTCAACAACCCGGACAACGCTCGGGCTCATTTCGAGACCTCCGGTCCGGAAATCTGGGCTGATGCGCAGGGCGACGTTGACGTCTTCATCAGCGCTGTCGGCTCGGGCGGCACCATCACCGGAGCCGGGCGCTTTCTCAAGCGCTGCAACCCCGGCATCCGCGTGATTGCCGTTGAGCCTGCGGGTTCCCCCGTGCTCTCCGGCGGCAAGGCCGGCCCGCACAAGATTCAGGGCATTGGGGCGGGCTTTATCCCCGGAACACTGGATCAATCCGTTTACGATGAAGTGATCGCCGTCAGTGACGATGACGCCATTGAAGCAACCTGCCGGGTGCTTGCCTGCGACAGCGTTTTTGCCGGCATCAGTTCGGGAAGCGCCTTGAAGGCAGCCATTGAGGTGGCGGCCCGACCGCAGTTCAGCAAGGCGCGCATTGTCGTGATATTCCCCGATTCTGGCGAAAGATACCTCTCAACCGGCATCTTTAACAGCTAATTTCGCTTAACATTCGCGAAAATCGTGTCATCTTCATCAAATACGGCCACTGTAAAATGGCTCGCATCAAAACCTGGCAGGGAGAAAGACCGGCGTTTAACCGCGCCTTTCTCCCTCTGACACCACATGTCCAACAATCAAAGAAACGTTGACAACTCCGCACAGCGTCTTGCCGCGCTGAAAAAGTGCACCACGCTTGACCAGTTCGTTCCCCTGCGGGCATCTCTCACAGGCGGGGAAATCGCTCTCAAGCAGTTTGACCGCACCACCAACACCTGGGTGCCGCTGAGCTATTTGGAACTCAACGACCGCATTCTTGAGTGGCGCAAAGCGCTTGCCGCCCTCAAGCTTTCCCGGGGTTCACGCGTGAGCATCCTGCTCAACAACTCCGTCGACCATGTTCTGGCCGACCAGTCGACGCTTGCCAATGCCTGCATCCCCGTGCCGCTTCACGCCATCGACACGGCGGGCTCGCAGGCCTACATCCTTGCCGACAGCGGTGCGGAGTGCTTGATCACAAACAAGCTGGAGCGATGGCTTGCCATAGAGGCTGTCAGCGAAAAACTCCCTGCGCTGAAAACCGTGGTGCTTACGGACGAAGTGACGCCGGCCAAGCAAAAGCGGGGCGGCCCGAAGATTTACGGCATCGACGATTTCCTGGCTCTCGGCCACAAGACAGTCGAGCTGCCCGAAGGGCCGCATCCGGAGGATCTGGCCGCCATCGTGTACACCTCGGGCACCACAGGCAAGCCCAAGGGGGTCATGCTCACGCACGCCAACATCGTCTCCAACATCATTGCCACGCTCGACCATATTGCTCCGGCACCGCACCCGGGCTATGTGTTTCTGTCGTTTCTGCCGCTCTCGCACACCTTCGAGCGCACGGCCGGCTACTACCTTGCCCTCGGCATGGGCTGCACGATCGCCTACAACCGCTCGATCATGCTGTTGAGCGAGGACTTCCGCACCATCCGGCCGGATGTGCTGATTTCCGTGCCGCGCATCTATGAGCGCATCTACGCCCGCATTCTCGACCGCTTGAGCAAGCAAAGCGGCCTCGTGCGCTTTCTTTTCAACGCCTGCGTTACCGTCGGCTGGCGGCGCTTTTGCAAAGCCAATCAGATGAAGGCGCCGGAGAGCAGCTTCTCCTGGCTCGATCCCTTTGTCTGGCCGCTTCTCAAGAAGCTTGTCGCCAACAAGGTTGCCCTGCAGTTCGGCGGAAGGCTCAAGATCGCCATTGCGGGCGGCGCAGCGCTCAACCACAAGGTCGCACGCATGTTCTGCGGTCTGGGCATAGCACCGATTCAAGGCTACGGCATGACCGAGGCCTCCCCCATCATCGCCGGCAACAGCTTGAAGCTCAATCAGCCCGACACGGTCGGGCGTCCCTTCCCGAATGTGGAGCTGCGGCTGGCGCCCGAAACGCGTGAAATCCAGATCCGCGCCCCCTCCGTGATGAAGGGCTATTGGAACCGGCCCGAGGATACAGCGCGCGTGCTCTCGCCCGACGGGTGGCTGTCCACGGGCGATGTGGGGGAATTCAATGAATTGGGTCTGCTGCGAATCCGCGGCCGCATCAAGGAGATTCTGGTGACGAGCACCGGTGAGAAAGTACCGCCGGTGGATCTAGAGCTGGCGCTTGAAACCGACCCCTTGTTTGCCCAAACCTTCGTGGTGGGCGAGGCAAGGCCCTTCATTTCATTCATCGCCGTTCTCAACCCCAATGAATGGGAAAAATTTGCCTCCAAGCTCGGCGTCGATCCGAAGGATCCGACGGCACTGCAAAGCACCGCCGTCCGTTCGGCCGTGCTCAAGCGCGCCAGAGCCGCTGCAGCGGACTTCCCGCACTATGCGCTGCCGCGCAGCGTCGCGCTCACGCTGCAGCCCTGGACCATTGAAAACGGACTTCTCACGCCCACCTTGAAGCTCAAGCGCAAGCCCCTGAGCGAGCGCTTTGCCGCGCAGATTGAAGAGATGTACCTCTCCCACGGCAGGGCTTGAAATCCCACCTTAAGCACGGTTGAATCGTTTGTCCGTACAATTGCACGCACATTTTTTCGTTCCTGACTGCATGATGCACGCATGCAGTCTATTTTCGCTTTCTTCAAATCTATGAATGAACAGCCTCAGGCCCGAATCGGCAAGTTGATGCCCAACTGGATGATCCACTGCACCGACCGGATCATGCAGTACTACATCGACAGGTACCTCAACTGCGACCCCGTGGTTCTGGACCGTCCGCCCGAACCGCAGCCCGGGCATCAGTACCTGCTTTACGCCCACATCCCGTTCTGCAAGACACTTTGCACGTACTGCACCTTCCACCGGTTCCTTTTCAAGGAGCACAAGGCGCGCGAGTACTTCGTCAACCTGCGCAAGGAGATGGACTACGTCAAGGCGCTGGGCTACGACTTCACCAGCATGTACATCGGCGGCGGCACCACCACGATCATTGAAGAAGAGCTGATTCAGACAATTGAACACGCCCGCAAGCTCTTTCCCGGCATCAAGGAGGTGTCTTGCGAAACCGATCCGCTGCAGATCGCCACGCCCACCTTCCGCAATCTCAAGGGACTGGTCGACCGCATGAGCATCGGTGTGCAGAGCTTTAACGACGACATCCTCAAGCTCACCGACCGCTACGACAAATTCGGTTCGGGCGCGCTCATCTATGAGCGTCTGCAGGAAGCCATCGAGCTCTTTCCCACCACCAACGTCGACATGATGTTTGGATTCCGCGGGCAGGATCTCGACATGCTGCAGCGCGACATGGACCTGATTGTCAAACTCAATCCGCGCCAGATCACGACCTATCCGCTGATGGTCACCAGTCAGACGCGCAAGAGCGTCAAGCAGACGATCGCTGCCAAGGGCATTGAGCTTGCCGACCAGTACTCCATCATCATGAATACGCTCGGCAGCCACTACCGTCAGCTCACCAGCTGGACCTTTGGCCGCACGCACGACGAAGGTTTTGATGAATACGTGGTCGACCATGACGAGTATCTCGGCGTCGGCTCCGGTGCGTTCTCGTTTTTGGGCAACAACCTTTATGTCAACACCTTCAGCTTGAGGCGTTATCACGAGCGCATCAACGAGGGCAAGACCGGCGTCGAACGCCGCAGAACGTTCGACAAGCATGCCGTGCTGCAGTACCGGCTGCTGCTGGGCATCTTCTCGGCGCGCCTTTCGCGCAAATACTTCCGCGACGTGTACGGCGTCAATCTCGACCGCGCGCTCTTCAAGGAAATGCTCGGCCTGCGCCTGGCAGGCGCCATCAAGGAAAATCCGGACGACCCAGACAACCTGATCGTCACCGATGCGGGCAAATTCCTCGGCTTGGTCATGATGAAGGCCTTTTACTCCGGCATGGACAATGTACGTGCGGAATTAAGAAAGCCCCTGCGCGACATCGACTGCTGATTGCAGACTCTTTTCTCCGGGCGGCCGTCCGGGTCCCTCCTTGCAGGACTTTGCACTGAATTTGACTTTGATCAAACTTCTGCAGAGTTGTCCCTGATTGTGCCAACCAATACTTTCGTCTTAATCCAATTTACTCCCTAAGGAGTATCAACCGTTTCTGTCCGGCACGGCTTTTGATGCTGCATTTTGCATCCCAACCTCCTCAGAAAACCGTATCTCTTTGTTTTCAAAGGATTTTTACATCTTTCCTCCCCCAAAAGAGTTAAGGGTTTGCGTTGGATCAAAAAATTCGGATGAGACCATTCGGGGGTTCGAGTCCATCCTTTTTCCTGCGCATTACCCCCTGAAATGCCTAGTTTTTCCGGACTGTTGCCTATAAAATCGTCCCCGCGCGGGTGCCGGAGCTCGAAGCCGTCTATTTGAGCTCTCATCCATGGCCGCACGACCCCACTCTTCGTTAATACGCATTTTGTCCGGGACAGTCTTTCGAACTGCCGCGGACGGGTCTGTTTCGGCTTGAGGCATCGGCCGAAGAGGCGCTCCCAAACCTCTGCATCAGAGCGGACGCCCTTTATAAGAAAACAGGAGATCCCTTAAGATGAGTGCAAAAACCATCAAGATCACGACCTTCAAGCCGACGGCTGATTCCTTCGGTCTGAACGGTCCCGATTTTGTCGGCAACATCCGCAAAGGCGAGTTGCGCGGCATCATCAAAATCAATGAAGACAAGTGCGAGGCCTGCGACACCTGCCGCAAGGTCTGCCCGGTCGACGCCATCCAGGGCCACCTCGGCTCCAAGCACAAGATCGACGACCAGCGCTGCCTGACCTGCGGCCAGTGCCTGATCAGCTGCCCGTTCAACGCCATCGAGCAGATGAGCTTCGTTGACATCGTCGACGAAATGCTCGCCGACAAGAACAACGTGGTCGTGGCCCATCCGTCTCCGGCCGTCCGCGTCTCGATTGCCGAAGAGTTCGGCGGCAAGCCCGGCGACCTCTCGACCGATCAGATGATGAACGCCTTCGAGAAGCTCGGCTTCAAGACCTACGACGTCAACAGCTCGGCCGACCAGACCATCATGGAGGAAGGCACCGAGTTCGTCCGCAAGGTCCAGTACTGGGTGCTCGGCAAGCGCGGCCCCGAATTCGAACGCGCCTCCCATCACCCGCTGCCGCACTTCACGAGCTGCTGCCCGGCCTGGGTCCGCAACTGCGAAACCTTCAACGCCGACTTCATCCCGCACCTTTCCACCGCCAAGAGCCCGATTCAGATGGGCGGCGTGCTCGCCAAGGTCTGGGCTCCGAAGCACCTCTACAACACCGATCCGCGCAACGTAAAGGTTGTGGCCGTCACGCCCTGCACCGCCAAGATCTTTGAGGCAAGCCGTCCGGAAATGGACACCGCCTGGCGTCATCACATCAAAGCCGGCACGATCCCCGCGGACACTCCGCGCTTCCCGGACATCGACGCCGTTCTGACGGCCCGCGACATCGCCGACCTGCTGCGCCGCCACAACATCAATCCGCTCACGCTTCCCAAGGAGCGCAAGCGTGAAAACCTCGACGTCTACACGGGCGCCGGCACCATCTTCGGCTGCTCCGGCGGCGTGATGGAAGCCGCCCTGCGCACGGCCTACCGCGTGCTGATGGGCAAGGAGCTCGACAACGCCGACATCATTCCGGTGCGAGGCCTCGACAACTCCTACGTCGAAGCCAAGATTCCGCTCGCCCTGCCCGAACTCAACGGCAAGACCTTTGAGCTGCGCGTCTGCGTGGTGAACGGCGCCGGCCAGTCCCTCAAATACGTGCTCGATCAGCTGCGCGGCAACCCCAACCGCTGGCACTTCATCGAAGTGATGAACTGCCCGGGCGGCTGCGTCAACGGCGGCGGTCAGCCTGTTCAGGGCACCGGCACGGGCTGGCTCAAGCCCCTGTTCCCGCTTCCCGTGAGCCTCTAACCTCTTAGCCGATTGAAAGGAACACACAAATGTCCAATTACCAGTTTGAAGAACGCCCGGCCAGTGTCATCCTCGGCCGCCGCGGTCTGTTTAAGGTTGTGGGTCTTTGCGCTGTCGCCGCCGGTGCCACCGGCTGGGCCGTCGGCGATCTGCTCGCAAACCGCAACAGCGTTCTGCTTGCCCGCCAGAAGGGCCTGTACGCCGACGACAAGCTCTGCCAGGCCATGAACCTGACGAGCTCGCATCAGAACCCCGTCGTCCGCCAGATCTACGTTGATCTCGGCGCCGCCCCGATGGACAACACCATGTACGGTCTGCTGCACACGCACTACTTCCAGCGTACGCAGCTTGCCGCTCACCACTAATGTAAGGAGGTCGCAATCATGGCCAATAACAACGACCGCATCTTGCGCTTCCACGTCGCCGACAAGGTCTTCCACGGACTCAACGCGATTCTTTGGTTTGCGCTCGTCATCACCGGCGGCATCGTCTACCTGTGCGAGCCGGAAGCCGCCACGGGTGAAAATCTCATGGCCTGGCACATCGGCCTGGGCATTGTCTTTACGCTCAACCTCGTGGGCTTCCTGATGTTCGCCCCCGAGCGCTTTGCGCTGATGATGAACGCCTGCCTGACCTGGGACAAGAACACGATCCTCTGGTTCCGCAACTTCGGCGGCTATCCGCGCCGTTTCTTCCACATCCCGCTGGGACCTGTTGAAGTCACCCCGCAGGGCCGCTACAACGCCGGTCAGAAGGCTTCCTACCTGCTCTTCATGGCTGCCATCGTGATGCTCATCGTCACCGGCTGGCTGCTGTGGGTCTTCGCTCCGTCCATCGGCAAGGACGCCTTCCTCACGATGTGGCACCTGCACGTCTGGGGTTCGCTCTTCATCACCGTGCTGGTGGTTTGCGCCCACATCCCGCTCGCCCTGCTGTCGATGTCGCACTTCCTCGGCATCTGGCGCATCGGCACCGGCGACATCAGCTGGGAGGCTGCCGAGCACCACTCGCCCGTGTGGCTTGAAAAGGACGTCGTGCGCACCAACATCGAGAAGTAATTCTCCCCGCGCATGCCGCAGGCCCGGTTTTCCGGGTCTGCCGCGTCCCCGAAGTCCCGCCCGCTGCAGAAAACCGCTTCGGGCGGGATTTTGCTGTCCGGCGGCTCTACAATCTTGAGCCGTCCATTCCTTCCCCGTCCTTTCAATTTCAATTTTTCAGCAAAGAACACTATGTCAGCTCCGGTTACAGGCATTGCCTCTCGCACTCAAACCCCCAAGGGATTGCGGCTGCACATCGGTCTTTTCGGCCGCCGCAATGCCGGAAAAAGTTCGCTCATCAATGCTCTGACCAATCAGAGAATCGCCATCGTGAGCGACATCCCCGGCACCACGACCGACCCGGTGGAAAAAGCCTGTGAACTGGCTCCGATCGGCCCCGTTGTCTTTATCGACACCGCTGGCGTCGACGATGTGGGCGAACTCGGCAGTCTGCGCACCGAACGCACGCTTTCCGTGCTGGGCTGGGTGGATGTCGCGCTCATCGTCTGCGACGCCAAGGGGCTGCAGGCCGACGAACTCGAGCTGATTGACACGGTTTCCAAAACCGCCACGCCCGCCGTCATTGTTCTCAATAAAGTTGATCTTGCCTCTGCGTCCGAGCATGCCGCAGCCGTTGAAAAGGTCCGCACGCTCGGTTTTGAACCGGTGAGCGTCTGCGCCAGCCGCCGGGAGGGCATTGACGAACTGCGCAAAGCCATCGTCAATCTGGTGCAGAAGTCCGTGGAGCCGGACCTGCCGTTGATGGGCAGTCTTGTGCACCCGGGCGACACCGTCCTTCTGGTGACCCCGATTGACACCGGAGCGCCCAAGGGACGCCTCATCCTGCCGCAGGTGCAGGCCATCCGCGAAGTGCTCGACGCCGACGCCAAGTGCATCGTCGTGCGGGAAAACCGGCTGGCCGAAGCCATTGCCAATGAAAAAGAGCCTCCGGCCTTCGTCATCACCGACAGCCAGGTCGTGGAGTCGGTGGCCCGTCAAACGCCGCCCGGCATTCCGGTCACCACCTTTTCCATTCAGATGGCAGCCTGCAAGTCCAACCTCACGGAAATGGCCCGCGGCGCAGCCATGATCGACTTTCTCAAGCCCGGCGACAAGGTGATGATCTGCGAAACCTGCTCGCATCATCCGCAGCCCGACGACATCGGCCGCAAGAAGCTGCCGCGCTGGCTGGCCAGAAAAGTGGGCGGCGAGCTGGACATCACGGTCGTGGTCGGCAAGGATTTCCCCGTGGATTTGACGCCCTACAAGCTCATTTTGCAGTGCGGCGGCTGCGTGGTCACCCGCAGGCACATGCTCACGCGCCTGGCGCAGGCTTGCCGCCAGAACGTCCCCATGACCAACTACGGCGTTGCCATCAGCCACCTGCAAGGCGTGCTCGAACGCGCTCTCGAGCTGCACCCCGAGGCTCTTGCAGCATTTCGCGAAGCGCACAAGAAATACGCCCGAAAAGACCGTCGTTAAAACTGCAAAGAGCCAGGCCAATGAACCTTCAGACCCTTGAAAACACACTCTCTCAGGAAACCTTCAGCGACGAGGATCTGCTGGCGTTTCTGTCCTTGACAGAGCCCGCCCTTTGCTCGCGGCTGTGGCGGGAAGCCTACGACCGCACAACACGGGTGCACGGCAATGCATTGTGGTTTCGCGGCCTCATTGAAATCAGCAACTACTGCATCTACGACTGCCGCTACTGCGGCATCCGCAAGGGCAACCACGCCGCCCAGCGCTACACGCTCACGCTCGACGAAATCGTGGAGGCCGCCCGCTACGCCGTGCGCGCCGGCTACGGCTCCGTGGCGCTTCAGGCCGGAGAGCGCACCGATGAAAAGTTCGTGTCGTTTGTCGAGGAGGCGCTTGTGCGCATTCACCGCATGAGCGTGGAGGAAGGCATTGCCGAAGGCTGCGGCATGACGCTGAGCTTTGGCGAGCAAACCGAGGAGACTTATGAGCGCTGGGCGCAGGCAAGCGGCAACCGCAATGCCCTGCGCTATCTGCTGCGCATTGAAACAAGCAACCTACCGCTTTTCCGCTATCTGCACTCAGGCCAAGGCGGGGCACAAAAAACCTGGGAAGCCCGCCTGCAGTCCCTGGCGCTGCTCCGAAAGCTCGGCTACCAAGTCGGCACCGGCGTGATGATCGGCATCCCCGGGCAAAGCCTTGCGGATCTTGTGCGCGACATCCGCACCTTTGAGTCCCTGGACGTCGACATGCTCGGCATGGGGCCCTATCTTGTAAGCCACGGCGGGGCCATGGTTGAAGACGGCATGATGCAGAAAGACGTGCTCCTGACGCTCACCCGCAACATGCTTGCCGCCACGCGCTTGGCGCTTCCCACGGTCAACATCGCCGCCGCAACGGCGCTTGAGACGCTGGTGCCCGGAGGTCGGTCGCTCGGCGTTCTCTCGGGCTGCAACGTGATGATGCCCAACGTCACGCCCCAGCGCACGCGGGCAAGCTACCAGCTCTATGACAATAAACAGGGGACGGAGGCAGAGCCCGACAGCAATGTCGAGCTCGAAAAAGAACTCGTGGCAGTGACCGGCCGCGAGATCGGCCGGCACCGCTACGGCTCTTCACTGCACTTTCGCAGCCGCCGCGGACTGCCTGCGGCCTGAAGGCTCAGCGCTGAAAGCGCCCCTGACAGGCAAACAGATAGTCGCGGATGCCGGGCACTCCCTTGAAGACATAGTCAAACCCGTGCACGGCAGCCCAGCGGTCCATCGGAACGGCGCCGTTGTACCCCGTGGTAACAAGCATCGCGCGGATGCCTGCTGCACGGGCGGCGTAGGCATCGTTTTCCGAATCGCCCACCATAACCGCCTCCGAAGGAGAAACGCCCGTCTTCCGGCAGGCCAAAAGCAGCATGTCGGGTTCGGGCTTGGGATGATCGGTGTCGTCGCCCGCCACAATGACGTCCAGAATTGAATCAAGCCCCGAATGCTTGACAAAGTGCTCGGTGGCGATGCGCATCTTGTTGGTGACAAGCGCAATCTTGAGGCCGGCGGCATGCAGATCCTCCAGAGCCTCGCGGGTGCCCGGGTAGAAGGTCTCCTGCGGCAGCCCCGGACCGAGCATTTCCGCTGCATAGCCCTGCACCAGCGCCTGCACGTTTTCCAGCGTGGGAGCCACCCCCTGCGCCTCGCACACGCGTTCAATCAGGACACGCGCTCCCTTGCCGACCATGCCGGCGATCTCCTCTCTGGAAAACTCCCGCAGGCCCTTGGCCCGCATGATGCGGTTGATGGATTCGGCAATCATCGGCACCGAGTCGACCAGCGTGCCGTCCAGGTCGAAGAAGACGGCCTTGACGGGGTCGGGCAGCTTCAGCTGCGGCGTGAATTCGAGCACCATGTCAAACCACCGGGCGCCGCCGTGCTGTGAAGCGGAAGCGCCAAGCGGCACAAAGCCGAACTTGGCGTAGTAGTGCAGCATGTGCTCCTTGCAGGTGAGCGTCACGCCGCGGCGTCCCTGGCTGCGCGCCAACTCAATCATGGCGTCCATGAGGCGAGCCGCATAGCCGCGGCGGCGGTACTGCGGCAGCACGTCAAGGCCGAAAATGCTCTGCCAGGCGCCGTCGGGCCGGTGCATCTGCGCCTTTTCAAACATCACGTCCTCAATGTAGAGCTCCTCGGTCACCATGCCGTTGATAAAGCCCACGGGACGGCCGTCGACCTGCAAAATGAAGAAATGATCGGCAAAGACGGCAAGCCTGCCGTCAAAGCGCTCCCGGCTTGCCGCCTCGGCCGGCGGAAAGCATGCCGCCTCAATGTTTGTCAAAAGCGCCGCATCGGCGGGGGTCGCCTTGCGGATCGTGATCTGTTCCTGCTGCATCGTCGACTGCATCCTTACTCGAACTTCTGCCCCTGCTCGCGGGTGGTCAGAAACTGCACCTGCGGCCAGTGCTTCTGCGTGGTCATCAGATTGTAGATGCTCGTTGCCATATAGCAGAGGTTGCCCTCGCTGTCCCGGGCCAGGCGCGCCGCCTGCTCCTGACAAAAATCCTTCTTGGTCTTTTCATCGGGAAACACCAGCCAGCGGGCTGTCGACACATCGGTGCCCTCGTAGATGGCGTCAACCTTGTACTCGGTTGCCAGGCGCTGCGCCACGATTTCAAACTGCAGCTGGCCGACGGCGCCCAGCATCAGATTGCCGAATTCTCCTTCAAAGACCTGAATGGCGCCCTCTTCACCGAGCTCTTTCAGACCCTGGTGCAGCTGCTTTCCCTTCAAGGGGTCGCGGGCGCGGGCGGAACGGAAGAGCTCCGGCGCAAAATAGGGAATACCGGTGAAGCCCAGCTCCTCGCCTTCGGTGAGCGTGTCGCCGATGTGCAGCTGGCCGTGGTTGTAAATGCCGATGATGTCGCCCGCATAGGCTTCCTGCATGTGCACGCGTTCATTGGCCATGAAGGTGAGCGCGTTGGCGATCTTCATTTCACGGCCTTCGCGCACATGGTGAACCTTCATGCCGGGCTGATACATCCCCGAGCAAACCCGGAAAAAGGCGATGCGGTCGCGGTGGCGGGGATCCATATTGGCCTGAATCTTGAAGACAAAACCCGTAAAGGGTTCTTCCAGGGGATCCACGGTGCGGGATCCGGCGTCGCGCGGCTGCGGCTGCGGCGCCCACTGCAGGAGCGCCTCAAGCACATCCTCAACGCCGAAGTTGTTGACGCCGGAGCCGAAAAACACCGGACTCTGCTCGCCGTTTAAAAATGCCTGCAGGGAGAACGGTTCGGTCGCCCCCTGCACCAGCTCCACGGCCTCGCGCACGGACGGCATCTCCATCGGGAAAAGCTCATCGAGGCGCGGATTGTCCAGACCTTCAATGCATTCGGTTTCAGCCGCAAGCTTTTGCGTTCCCGGCTCAAAGCGCACCAGATGGTTCTTGTGCAGATTGAAAACGCCGCGGAAGGTTTTGCCCATGCCGATGGGCCAGGTGATCGGCACGCACTGCAGCTTGAGCACGGACTCGATTTCGCCGAGCAGATCCAGCGGATCACGCACTTCGCGATCAAGCTTGTTGATGAAGGTGATGATCGGCGTATTGCGCATGCGGCAGACGTTTAAGAGCTTGATCGTCTGCGCCTCCACGCCCTTGGCCGCGTCAATCACCATCACCGCCGCATCCACTGCCGTGAGCACGCGATAGGTGTCCTCGGAAAAGTCTTCGTGCCCGGGGGTGTCAAGCAGATTGATGATGTGATCCTTGTACTCGAACTGCATCACCGAACTTGTCACCGAAATGCCGCGCTGCTTTTCCACCTCCATCCAGTCGCTTGTGGCGTGGCGGGCCGCCTTGCGTCCCTTCACAGCGCCGGCCATCTGGATGGCGCCGCCGAACAAAAGAAGCTTTTCGGTCAGGGTCGTCTTGCCTGCGTCAGGGTGGGAAATGATGGCAAAGGTGCGGCGTCGGCGCACTTCTCGTAAAAGCGCTTGCTTGGACATGGATTGGTTTCGAGGAAAAAGCGCTGCGTTGAATCAGCAGGCGCGAAACAACGGCCCGCCGGGTAAGGATTGCTCAGAATCCCCGTGCGGGCCGCATGCGGGAAAAAATGGTGCGCTATTTTCGCCTATTTCCGCCTTCCCTGCCAAACAGACGCCCCGCGCTTTTCATTTTCCAGGCAGGGCGTCCGGCAGGACTCAGCGAAAATCAGGGACGCTTTTCAAGCAGGGGTTCGGTCACGCCCTGCATCCCCACCAGCAGCAAAGAGGTGAGGAAGGCGAGCTGCGCACCCAGATACCCGTCCTTGGGGTCGTACCACTCCTTGACGTTGTGGTTGAACCCTTCGGCTCCGCCGCCGCCAAGCGTCGTGGCGGGCACGCCGCAGTAGATGGCGATGTTGTGGTCGGTGGAGGCCGCATCGTACTTTTTCAGTTCAATGCCAAGCTCGCCCATTGCAGCGCGTGCGGCCTGCAGCACGCTCACCTCTCCGGACTGCTGGCCGCCGGGGCGGTGTCCGATGGGTTCAAGCGTCAGCTTGACGGCGTTGTCGCCCTCAGCGCCCCAACAGGCGTTTTCCTCCGCACAGGCCTGCTTGATCAAGGGCAGGATCTCTTCTTCAAGAGCATCGAGCTCCTTGGCGCCCGCACTGCGCATGTCAAGTTCCATCTCGCAGTGCGCGGCAATGGAGTTGACGGTGGTGCCGCCCTTGATCGTGCCGCAGGTGAAGGTCGTCTTCGGATCCTCGCAGGGCCGCACGTCGGCGATCTTGGCGATGGCGCGCCCCATGGCGTGAATGGCCGAGGCGGTGCCGAAGTTCTTCCAGGAATGGCCGCCCGGGCCGTCAAAATGCACGCGGTAGCGCTTGGAGCCGGTGGCTGCATAAAGCAGTCTGCCGACATCGACGCCGTCAACGGAGATGAAGCCGTCGACATGCACGCCGGACTTAAAGAACAGGTACTTGGAGCCGCGCAGGTCGCCGTTGCCCTCCTCGCCCACCGTGCAGACGAAAAGCACGTCGCCCACCGTTTGGATGTTCTTTTCCTGCATCGTGCGCAGCACCTGCAGAATCACCGCCAACCCGCGCGCATCGTCGCTGATGCCGGGGGCGTGATAGACGCCGTTTTCCTCGCGCACCTTGACGTCGGTGCCCGCCGGAAACACCGTGTCCTGGTGTGCGGCCAGCACCAGCACAGGGCCGCTGCCGGAGCCGGGGCGGCGGGCAAGCACATTGCCCTCGCTGTCAACCCTCACGTCCACAAGACCCAATTCCTTGAAGCGCCGCACAAGATCCTTGCCGCGGGTCTCTTCATGAAAGGGGGGCGCCTCGATTTCCGTGATGGCAATCTGATCGGCAAGCGTAAGCTTCTCATCCCTGCGGATGGCGGCCAGAGCATCCTTGACGTCCGCGCAGGCGGTGAGCTTTGCGGCGGCCTGCGTCACATTGGCAAGCACCGGAGCCAGTTCTTTCGGATCCATCGTTGTTACTCCACTTTTCAAGTTGACGATTGTCTTACTGTAGCGCAGATGCGCTGCGGTCAGCGGCCGAGCTTGAGCCCTGCAAAGGCCGCCGCCATGGCGCCTGCGGGAGCCTTTCCGGCTTGATGCGGCCGAGCAGCGGCGTGCGGCGTGCGGCCTGCACCGGTAGGCCTGGCTGCAGCGCCCTTTTCACGGGTGCGCATCGAAAGGCTGATGCGGCGGCGTGCAGCGTCGACGTCAAGCACGCGTACGCGCACAATGTCGCCCACCTTCACCACTTCCCGGGGATCGCGGACAAACCTGTCGGCAAGCTCCGAGACATGCACCAGACCGTCCTGATGCACGCCGACGTCGACAAAAGCACCGAAGGCGGCCACGTTGGAGACGACCCCCTCGAGCACCATGCCGGGCTTTAAATCGGCGATCTCGTGCACGCCCTCTTCAAAGCGCGCCGTCTTGAATTCCGGACGCGGGTCGCGCCACGGCTTTTCCAGCTCACGCAGAATGTCAGTCACCGTGGGAATGCCGAACTTCTCGTCGGTGAAGTCCACGGGCTTGAGTCTGGCGAGCACTTCGTGGTTGCCAATGAGCTTTTGCACCGCAAGCCCCGTCTTGGCAACGATTTTCTGCACCACGGGATAGGCCTCGGGGTGCACGCCGGAGGCGTCAAGCGGATCGGCCGCCCCCGGAATGCGCAGAAAGCCTGCGGCCTGCTCAAACGTCTTGGGCCCCAGGCGCGGCACATTCAAAAGCGCCTTGCGTTCGGCAAATGCACCGTTTTGTTCACGCCAGCTCACGATGGAGCGCGCCTGCAGCGACGTGAGTCCCGAAACACGCATCAGCAGTGCGGCCGAGGCTGTGTTGACGTCCACGCCGACGGCGTTGACGCAGTCTTCGACCACGGCGTCGAGCTTGCGCGCAAGTTCAGCCTGATTCACGTCGTGCTGATACTGTCCCACGCCGATTGCCTTGGGATCGATCTTGACAAGCTCTGCCAACGGATCCTGCAGGCGGCGCGCAATGGACACAGCGCCGCGGTAGCTCACGTCGAGATCGGGCAGCTCGGCTGCGGCGGCGGCCGAAGCGGAATAAACCGAGGCGCCGGCTTCGCTCACGACAACCTTGGTGAGTCCGAGCTCGGGGTGCCGTGCAATCAGATCGCCGGCCAGCTTGTCAGTCTCACGGCTTGCGGTGCCGTTTCCAATGGAGATGAGCTTGGAGCCGTGCCTGCGGGCAAGGCGCGCCAGCGTTTCAATCGATCCATCCCAGTCGCGGCGGGGCTCATGCGGGTAGATGACCGTGGTGTCGAGCACAGCTCCGGTGTCGGAAATCACCGCCACCTTGACGCCTGTGCGGATGCCCGGATCCAGGCCGATCACCCCCTTGTGGCCGGCGGGGGCGGCAAGCAGCAGATCCTTCAAATTGGTGCCGAAGACGCCGATCGCCTCGTTTTCCGCACGTTCACGCAGACGCATCAGCAGATCGCTTTCAACGCTTGCCAGACACTTGACGCGCCAGCACCAGCGCACCACGCCGGCAAGCCAGGCGTCAGCGGCCCGCCCCAGATTTTCAATGCCGTGGCTGCGGGCGATGATGTTCTGGCAGGGATGAACGGGCAGCGCCTCCTCCTCTTCGCTCAGAAGCACCTTCACGGTGAGAAAGCCTTCATGGCGGCCGCGGAAAACGGCCAGCGCCCGGTGCGACGGAACCGTTTCAATCGGCTCGTCGTAGTCGAAATAGTCCCGGTACTTGGCCGCCTGCGGATCGTCCTGCTTGTCTTCGACCACCTTGCTCACCAGATAGGCGTTTTTCCAGAGGAAGGCACGCAGCTCTTCGAGCATGTCGGCGTTTTCAAAAAACACCTCCGCCAGGATGTCGCGGGCGCCGTCGAGCGCCGCGCGCACGTCGTTGACGCCCTTTTCAGCGTTCACAAAGGCCGCCGCCTCCGTTTCCGGGTCGCGGGTCGGATCCTCGCGCAGCAGCTGCGCCAGCGGCTCAAGACCAGCCTCGCGGGCGATCTGGGCGCGGGTGCGGCGCTTGGGCTTGTAGGGCAGATAAAGATCCTCCAGGCGCTGCTTTGTGTCGGCTGCGCGAAGCTCCTTTTCAAGCGCTTCGGTGAGTTTTCCGGCCTGCTCAAGGCTGCTCAAAATGGCGGCGCGCCGCTCTTCGAGTTCACGCTGGTAGATGAGCTGCTCCTCGAGATTGCGCAGCTGCGTGTCGTCAAGCCCTCCGGTGGCTTCTTTGCGGTAGCGTGCAATAAAGGGAACGGTGGCGCCTTCATCGAGCAGCGCCACGGCGGCATGAACCTGCCCGGCGCGTGCGCCGATTGCTTTGGCAATGCGGGACTCAATGTCTAAACAAACGTCTTGGGTGAGTTCTGTCATGAGAAAAGAAGAAAAGAGTCTCCGCCAAGGCTTTCTGTCAGCCGGCGGAGGGGTTCAGAAAAAATCAAGGACGGCCGAAGCCGGTTTTGTCGGCGATGATGCGTTTGAGAATGGCCGCATCCTTCTGCTCCCAGGCGCGAACGATCAAAGCGCGCACCGTCTCCGGGGCATCCGGTCTGCGTTCGGCCTGATAGGTGAAAGTCACGGCGGCATTCCCCTCAGGCGTGCGGTGAACCTGCATGCTGAGAACGGAGCGCGGATAAAGCTGCGTCGGGTGCACGTCAAAGCGCACCGTAAGCGTCTGCGGGTTCAGGTACACCGTGTCTGCAACCCGGTGAGAGCCAAAGTCCAACGTGCGTTCAAACACAGCCTGCGGCATGTCGCTTGCGCCGGCCGTGACGCTGCTTCTGACAACCTGCTCGTTGAAGCGTTCCGGCGTGCGCACAAACTGCTTGAGTCCATCCCAAAGCGCCGCCTCATCAACGTCGCCGGCGGCCTCTGCGGGCACGGCAAGAGTATGCTCGTGAAGCTTCAGCAGTTTTTCGCAGCTCTGCGGCATGGACACTCCTTACAAATTCGCTTCAGCGCACCTTTGCGCCGGCTCCGATCCGTTTTTCAAGCCACTGGCTGTAGCGGCTCATCACAAAGGAGCTCACAAAGTAAATGGCCGCCACAAAGATGTAGCCTTCGCGGAAGAAGTCGCGCCAGGCCGCGTCGCCGAGGGCAAGCTGCAGGCTGCCCGTCAGGTCGAACATCGACACCACCGTCACAAGCGATGTGTCCATGAACATCGAAAGCAGATTGTTGACAAAAGCCGGAATCACCGCCACCAAGGCCTGCGGCAGGATCACGTACAGATAGCATTGATAGGGCTTGAGGCCCAGCGAGTCGGCCGCCAGAAACTGCCCGGCGGGAACCGTCTGCAGTCCTCCGCGGACGGTTTCGGCCATATAGGCCGCCTGAAAGAGGATGATGCCGCCCGCCACACGCCAGAACGGATCAATGCGCACGCCGCTGGGCAGCAGCAGCGGAAAGATGAAGCTTGCCACAAAGAGCACGGTGATCAGAGGAACGCCGCGCACAAGCTCAATGTAGCCGGTCGACAGCACCCGCACCAGGGCAAGCTTGCTGCGGCGCCCGAGGGCAAGCACGATGCCGATCGGGGTGGAGACGCCGATGCCGAGCAGCGTGAGAATCACGGTCAGCGGTAGGCCGCCCCAGCTGTCCGTGGAAACGGGCGTCAGGCCGGCAAAGCCGCCGTACATCAAGCCGAAGAAAACGGCAAAGCCCAGCACCCAGCCCCACAAAAGCAGCCGCGAGCCCTTGCGCGTCCAAAACCGCGGGCAGGCCGAGACGACCAGCATCAAAACGATGGCGCAGGTGGCCACGGCAGGACGCCATTGCTCGGCATAGGGAAAGCGCCCGAAGATGATCAAGCGCCACTTTTCCGTCACAAAGCCCCAGCACGCGCCGCTTGCCTTGTAGCAGGCCTCCGGGTCGGCTCTGAACACCGCGTCCACCAGTCCCCAGTCGACCAGATGCCACAGCACCAAAGCGAGCACAAAGCAGGAGACCACGGTGATGCCCGTTGCCTGGCTGGAATAAAAGAATCGCTCGCGGATCCTGTCCAGGAAGGTTTTGTTGAGCCCCGCAGGAGAAATCGTCATCTTGGTTCTCCTTTATCGCGGGGCGCGCATGACGCGGCTGTTGAGCGCGTTCATGAACACGCTGATGATGAGGTTCAGGAAAAGGTACACGGCCATGATGATCACGATCACTTCCAGCGCCTGTCCCGTGATGTTGATCGAGGAGTTGCCCACGGCCACAATGTCGGGGTAGCCGATCACCACCGCAAGCGACGAATTCTTGGTGAGATTCATGAACTGGCTGGTGAGCGGCGGGATGGCCAGGCGCATGGACTGCGGAAAGACAATGTAGCTCACCACCTGTGAGCGCGTGAGCCCCAGGGCAAGACCCGCATTCCACTGTCCCTGCCGGACCGCAAGCACGCCGGCGCGGACAATTTCTGCAATGGCGGCCGACGTAAAAAAGGTCAGTCCCGCCCAAAGCGCCAGAAATTCCGGAGAAATCGATGCGCCCCCGATGATCATGAAGCCCGAGATTTCCGGTTTGCTCCAGCCGCTGTAAAAGCCAAAGACCACCCACACGAGCAGCGCCGCCGCAACGCCGGCGCCAAGGCCGAAAAGGCCCGCCACCAGATCGGTGACGCGCCTTCTCTGGACTTCACGCACCAAAAGGGCTGTGAGCACGCCGGCGATGAGAGCCGCCATGGCCGCAAGACCGGTCTGCTCGGGCACGGCAAACTGCAGTCCCGCCTTGGAAAGCAGCGCCCAAGATCCGGCGCGCAGCGGTTCGATGCTGGCCGGAAGCAGTTCGGTGAGCACCATGTAGACCGCAAAAAGCTGGATGATGAGCGGAATGTTGCGGTACACCTCGACGTGCGCCGTGCCTAGCAATCGCAGAATCGGGTGATGGGAAAGCCGCATCAGGCCGACCACGGTTCCAAGCAGCATGGAAGTGACGATGGCGCAGACGGCCACGCGGATCGTATTGAGAACGCCGTTGAGGAAGGCAAGCCAGACGGGCTTGCTGGAATCAAAGGGAATCAGCACCTCGCCGATTTCAAAGTTCGCCGCTCCCTTCAAGAACTCAAAGCCGCTACGGATGCCGCGTTCGTCCAAATTGCCGGAGACATTGCGCACCAGAAGCCACACAACAACGCACAGAGCCGCGAGCACCGCAATCTGGATGCTCCACTGGCGCCGGCGCCTGGCACTCTCCCTTCGTTGATAGGCAGCATCTCCGCGCTGCTCTTGCTGACTCATATCCTGAGGTCTTCCGCTTCGTGTATTTCTTTTGACAAGATCCGCATTCTAAAGAGAAAAGCCGCGGTAGTCCTGAAGCAGAACTTCTCCGCGGCTTTTTTGCCCGGCAACGGCCTCTGTCCGCCGCAGGCTGCGCCGGTTGAAGCCGGCGCATTCTTCATCAGCGAATCGGGGGCACGTACATCACACCGCCCTTGGTCCACAGATTGTTGAGGCCGCGGGGCAGGTTGAGTTTGGTGCCGGGGCCGAAATTCGCCATCCAGCTCTCGCCGTAATTACCGACCTGCTTGATGATGCGATAGGACCAGTCCTTGTCCAAGCCAAGCAGATTGCCCGTGTCGTCGCCCGTGCCCACCAGCCGCATCACCTGCGGGATCTTGCTTGTGGCACGAAGCTGATCCACATTGGCCTTGGTGATGCCGTTTTCCTCGGCTTCGACCATGGCGTAGAAGGACCAGCGGACAATCTGGAACCATTCATCGTCGCCGCGGCGCACGGACGGGCCGAGGGGCTCCTTGGAAATGATTTCCGGCAGAATCTCAAAGTCATCCGGATTGCGGGCGCGGGTGCGGGCGCCCGCGAGGTCGCTCATGTCGGTTGTATACACCTGGCAGCGGCCGGAAATAAAGGCGCCCTGCGTGGCTTCCGTCGTATCAAACATGACAGGCTTGTACTTCATGTTGTTGGCGGCAAAGTAGTCGGCCACCGCCTGCACGGAGCTCGTGCCCGACTGAAGGCACACCGTTGCGCCGTTGAGCTGCTTGGCGCTCTTGACGCCGAGCTTCTTGGGAACCATGAAGCCCTGGCCGTCGTAGTAGTTGATCGCCGCAAAGACAGCGCCCTGGGAGGCGTCGCGCGTAAGCGTCCAGGTGGTGTTGCGCGCCAGGATGTCGATTTCGCCGGACTGCAGCGCGGTAAAACGCTGGGGCGAGGAAAGCGGCACAAACTTCACCTTCTTGGCGTCGCCCAGAACGGCAGCGGCAACGGCGCGGCAGGTGTCCACGTCAAGCCCGGTCCACTCCCCCTTGCTGTCGGCGCTGGCAAACCCCGGGGCAGCCGTATTCACGCCGCAGATCACCTGCCCGCGGGCTTTGACGGCGTCGAGAACCGGACCGGCGCTTGCGGCCGAACAAAGTCCGAGCAGGGCTCCCATTGCGCAAACTGTCTTGACGTTCATTTTTTCTTTCCCTTTTGCGGCCCTTCAACCTTGATGCGTCAGTCGGGCTGAAGCCGCCTTGTTTTCGTTCGAATTGTCTTTTAAGGCTGCAAAAGTGCACCGCACGCACTTTTGCATCCGAAAGAGTTTATCCGGCCGGCACTTCTTCTCCAAATCGCCGGACTTTGTTTTCCCCAACTCTTGGCTCATATCAATCCGTCTGAGCAGTTTCTCGGAGATGAAGAACGGTGCAGCCGGCCGCCCCTGAGCAATTTCGAACTGCAAAAAACGCATCAAACCAGAACCCTCCGCCGGTGCGCTCAGCGCGCACACCGGTACTGGTAAAATGCGCAAATGTGTTGATTATTAAGGATTTTTATGTCGTTAAGCGTTCAGATTCTCTGTCTTTTTCTCCTGGTGTGCATCGGCGGATTTTTCTCCTTTTCCGAGATCAGCCTTGCCGCCGCCCGCAAGCTCAGATTGAGGGGCATGTCGGAGGAAAAGGTGCGCGGCGCAGCGCGAACGCTCAAAACCAAAGAAAATCCCGGCCGGTATTTTTCCGTCATCCAGATCGGCAACAACATGGCGGCCATCATGGGCGGCATCGTCGGTGAATCCGCCTTTTCGCCCTACTTTTCCGCGGCATTCCGCTATTTCTTCTCACCGGAGGTTTCCGCCCAGCTCGGCTTTTTGTGCTCGTTTCTGCTCATCACCTGCGCCGTGGTGCTGTTCTCGGATCTGCTGCCCAAGCGTCTGGCAATGAACAACCCCGAGCGAAACGCCATCCTGGTGTCCATGCCGATGCATCTGTTCGGCATGATCATCCGGCCCCTTGTCTGGTTCTTCGACAACCTGGCCAACGCCGTTCTCAAGCTTTTTCACATTCCTCTTGCACCCAAGGACAAACTCACCTCCGACGACATCCTCGCCACGGTGAATGCGGGAAGCGCCCAGGGGGTCATCAATCCCAACGAGCAGGCTGTCATTGAAAACGTCTTCAACCTGGACAACCGCCCCGTCACCACGGCAATGACGGCCCGTGAGTCCATCGTCTACTTCACGCTCGATCAAAACGAAACGGAGATCCGCAAACAGATCAGCCAGAATCCGCACAATTACTTTCTGGTGTGCGACGGCGACATCGACCACGTGATCGGCTTCATCGACAGCAAGAACGTGCTGCGCAGGCTTCTGGAGGGCAAGCCCATCTCCATCACCGAGCAGGGGCTCGTGCAGCAGGTGCAATTCGTGCCCGATACGCTCACGCTTTCCGAGCTGCTCGAGACATTTCAGCGCACGCGCGGCGACTTTGCAGTGGTTCTCAATGAATACGCGCTTGTGGTCGGCATCGTGACGCTCAAGGACGTCATGAGCACGGTGATGGGCGAGCTGGTTCTGACGCCCGACGAAAGCCAGATCATTGAACGCGACAACCACAGCTGGCTTGTCGACGGAGCAACCCCCACGGTGGATCTGGTCTACACGCTTGATCTTGACGAACTGCCGGATTCGCAGAACTACGAAACCGTGGCGGGCTTCATGATGTACATGCTGCGCAAGATCCCCAAGCGCACGGACCGTTTCGACTGGGGCGGCTACCGGTTCGAAGTGATCGACGTCGACGCCAACAAAATCGACCAGGTCCTGGTGAGCCGCCTGTCGGATGCCGACGCCAAGCCAGTCTGACCCCATAAAAAAAAGCGGAGTGCACGGGCGCTCCGCCTTCCTGCCGGTTAAAGCTCCGCGGCTACAGCCAGGGGGCCTTTTCCTCGCACATGACGCCGTCGGTCATCGTAAAGCCCTCAAGACTGCCCGCCTTGGTCTGCACGCAGATGAAGGTCATCGCCTCATCCTGAGCGGCCCGGATGGCGCGTTTGCCGGCGGGACTGACGCGAAACCAGTCTCCGGCCTTGAGCGGCACGACTTCACCGTCGATCCAAATCTCGCCGCGGCCCGCAAGCACGCCGTAGAGCTCTTCGTTTTGTTTGTGCATGTGCACAAAGGGCACCGCTGCCGCCGGCGGCAGCGTATTGACGGACACCTCGCAGCCGGTCAGGCCCAGCTGGTCATGCAGTTCCGTACGGCCTGCAGAGGCATCCACAGACACCAGTTTGAAATTTTCCGACATTTCATTCTCCTTTTTTCAAGCAGTGGCAACCGGTCCGCGATAAACGCCCTCCGGCAGCGTCGTAAACACCCGGACGCTTTTGATCAAAAGCGCCTCCAAAAGATCAAGCTCCTCCTCCGTGAGTCCTTCGCGGAATTTGTCCTGCATCGCCCGGGTGACTTCAGCGAAAGCCTCTTCCACCGCCTCCCCCTTTTCTGTCAGCCTCAGCCGCAGCAGCCGGCCGTCAGAGGGGTCCGGCTCGCGCACCAGGTAGCCCGCCTGCTCAAGCTTGCCCGCCAGAACGGACACGGTCGATTTGGTGCGGCCGGTGCGCTGGGCGAGTTCGGTCACCGTGAGCGCATTGCCCCCGAAGAGCTGCACGAGCAGATTCCCATGCGAAGGAACCAATCCTTCAATGCCGCGCTTTTTCATCTCCGCGGAAACAAAAGTGCTTGTGCCAGCCAGCAGCAGCCCTGCAAAAAACGGCACCAGAGTTTGTTTGACGCTTCTCATCTGAATCCCTCACGCGAATTGTTCGATATCGAACGATATAGTAGCACCATTTTCGTTCGACGGCGAACAATTCTCCAGAAAAAAGACGCCCTCCGGTCATGCCGAAAAGGCGTCTGTGCTTGAGGAAAAAGCTTCAGCCAAGCGCCTTACTTGGCCTTGGCCGCCGTCTTTTTGGTCGAGGCCGTCTTCCTGGCCGCAGGCTCAGCACGCGGCGGAAATTCAAAGCCAAGCTTCTGCGTCTTGCAGTCCCACACAAGGAAAGCCTTGAACTTGCGCTTGTTGCGGGCCGAAACAAAGTCGGTCAGCAAGCCGCTTCTACCCTGCTCCAGAATCAGACGGATCTGCTCTTCATCAATCTTCTGCTGCAAAATCGTGCGACCGATGCGGAAGTCGCACTTCTTCTCGCCCACGGAGTTTTCACAGAAATAGGTCGTCGATCCGACCAGCACCCGGCCTCCGCACTTCGGGCAGACGCCAACCACTTCCAGTGAAGAAAGATCCTGCTCGGCCGCAGACTCATCGCTGCGCTCGCCGAAGTCAAACTCCAGCTTGCATTCATCGTTGAGCTTGAGCTCGGCCTCAAAGGGACGCCCCATCTTGCTGATGAATCCGGTGAGCGGCCCGACGTGGCGCGTTGCCAGAAGCTCTTCGACTTCTGCGGGCTCAAACATGCGCCCGGCAGGATGCTTTGTGATGCTGAAATCGCACCCGGGCCTTGTGCACGCATACCGGCGGTAGTTTTCAACCACTTCTCCGCCGCATTTCGGGCAGGGGGTTTTGAAGTGCAGCGGATTTTCCAGCGGAACCGTGTCGCTGCCGTAATTTTTAGCTGCCTCCACAATCACGTTGGTGAGTTCACGGATTTCGCGCATGAACTCGTCGCGCGAGAGGTTGCCCTTGGCAATCTGCGCCAGCTTGAACTCCCATTCGCCGGTGAGCGCCGGATCCGAAAGCGCATTGATCTTGAGCCCTTCGATCAGACAGAGCAGCTGCTGGGCCTTGGCCGTCGCGCGCAGTTCACGTCCGTCGCGCTGCAGATACTTCTGGTCAATCAGGTTTTCAATGATCGCCGCACGCGTTGCCGGCGTACCGAGTCCCTTCTCGGCCATGGCTTCGCGCAATTCGCCGTCCTCAACCAGCTTTCCTGCGCCCTCCATTGCCGACAGAAGCGTCGCTTCGTTGTAGCGGGCCGGCGGTCTGGTCTGCAGCTTTTCCATCGCGGCGTCAACAACGTCAGCCGTCGCGGCGCCGTTTAAGGGCACCAGCGCAGCGTCCTGTGCGGACTGACGGCCGTAGACGGCCATCCAGCCCGGCTCCACCAACACCTTGCCCTCCGTCTTGAAGTGATCCTCGCCCACCTTGGAAATGCGGGTGGTCACATCAAACTGGGCGGCAGGATAGAAAACCGCCATGAAGCGGCGCACCACCAGATCGTAGATCTTGAGCTCAGCTTCGCTCAAGACCGTCTTGACCGGCTGCAGCGTCGGGATGATGGCAAAGTGGTCGCTGATCTTGCTGTTGTCAAAGATCCTGCGGTTGGGCTTGACCCACTTGTTCTGCACGATGGTGCCGGCAAAGGGCGCATAGGCCTCGGTGCCGGCCAGAAGTTCCAGCGTCTGCACCACCGTGGCGATGTAGTCCTCCGGCAGAGCCCGTGAATCCGTACGCGGATAGGTGAGCACCTTGTGCTTTTCATAGAGCGCCTGGGCAATCGCAAGCGTCGTCTTGGCCGAAAAGCCGAACTTGTTGTTGGCTTCCCGCTGCAGGCTCGTCAGGTCAAAAAGCTGGGGCGAAAACTGCAACGAGCGCTTGGCCGTTTCCTTGACTTCGGCCCTCTGCCCCTTGACGCGGGCAGCGATGGCCCGGGCCTTTTCTTCATCAAAAATGCGTTCGGCTTTGAGCGCATTGTCTTCCGGGTTCTTCTTGAACTTAGGATCGAACCAGCGGCCCTCATAGGTGCCCGAAGCCACTTCAAAGCGGGCTTTCACCTCCCAGAAGTCGCGGGGGCGGAAGGCGCGGATTTCATTTTCGCGGCGCACCACAATCGTGAGCGTGGGCGTCTGCACGCGGCCCACCGTCGTCAGGAAAAAACCGCCGTCCATGCTGTTGAAGGCGGTCATCGCGCGCGTGCCGTTGATGCCGACCAGCCAGTCGGCCTCCGAGCGGCTGCGTGCGGCGTCGGCAAGCGTCTGCATTTCTTCATCCGTGCGCAGGTGCGAAAGCGCATCGGCGATGGCAGCCTTGGTCATCGACTGCAGCCACAGGCGCTTGATGGGCTTGGTGTTCTTCGTCGCCTGCATGATGTAGCGGAAAATCAGTTCACCCTCTCGTCCCGCGTCGCATGCGTTGATGATGCAGCCGACATCCTTTCGATGAATGAGCTTGTTGAGGCTCTTGAGTTTGTCGTGAGCCTTTGCAATGGGCTTCAAATCAAAATAAGGAGGCAGCACCGGCAGATGCGCAAACGTCCACTTGCCGCGCTTGACCTCATACTGCTCCGGACAAGCAAGCTCCAAAAGATGGCCGAGGGCGTTGCCTACAATATAGTCATCGCCCTCGTAGAAATCGCCGGTTTTCTTTAATCCGCCGATAACTTTCGCGATATCGACGGCAACGGATGGCTTCTCCGCAATAATCAGTGTTTTCATGTCCAAACCTAATTGACACTCGGCGCAGCCCGGAAGTCCACCGGCCCGCGTTTTTTTCTTTTTCAGAATAGCCGCTAATTCTGTCTGATTGCAACCGGAATTTCAGCCGTTTTTTGCAGCTTTTCGCATACTGGCCTCGAAAAACAAGCATTTTTTCACCAAACAAGCTTTTGCCTAACGCCTTGTTTTTCCTCAAAATTTCCCGTAAATTCCGCGTTCACCCACATACTCAACAACACGGCGGGCGACGCCCGCTTTTAACCAGCACACCTACCGGAGGTGGTCACAGTGGCTCTTTTGCCCATCGTTCAGTACCCCGATCCCCGTCTTGCCGCCAAAGCCGAGCCTGTCGCCGACTTCGACGACTCTCTCAAGCAGCTTGCTGCGGACATGGCCGAAACCATGTACGCAGCCCCCGGCGTTGGGCTAGCCGCAACACAGGTCGGCAAACTGATCCGGATGGTTGTCATCGACATCTCCGAGGAAAAAAACGACCTGCACGTCTTCGTCAACCCCGTGATCACGTTCCGGTCCGAAGAAATCAAGGAGTGCGAAGAGGGCTGTCTGTCGCTTCCCGGCCTCTATGAAAAGGTCAAGCGTCCGGCCTTCGTCACGGTGAAGGCGCAGGATCTGCAGGGCAACTTCTTTGAAATGCAGTGCGACGAGCTCATGAGCGTCTGCGTGCAGCACGAGCTCGATCACCTCGACGGCGTTGTCTTCATCGACCACTTAAGCCAGCTCAAAAAGTCCCGGGCAATTGTTCGTCTGGCCAAGCGCCGCCGGGAGAAGGCCCGCGAAGAAAAGGAAGGACGCGAACACCGCCGGTAAATCAGCGCAGCCGCGTTGCGTAGCAGTGTGCGGCGATGGCCTCGGCGATCTCCTGCTGACGGGAGGCCGCCAGGTCGTGTCCCATCCCCTCCATTGCAATCAACCTTGCCCCCTCAATGCACTCTGCGGTTTCCTTCCCCGCTCTAAAGGGCAGCAGAGGATCGGCCGTGCCGTGGATGACCAGCGTCGGCATGACCAGCTGGCGCAGCTGGGCCCTGCGGTCCCCGGAGGCCAGAATTGCCATCAACTGGCGCATTTTGGCCTGCGGCGGCACTTCGTACTCAAACTCCACGTCGATGATTTTGTCGAGAGCTTCGTCGCTGTAGACCTCGTTTTTCGTTCCGATTGCCGACATCACGTTGCGCAGATAGTTGCGCCAGGCCAGACGGTCCTTGGTCACAGGCGCCGGCTGCAGCGCTTTGCGGATGGCCGCGGGATTGCCCACGCCCGTGAGCACATTGCCTGTGGCCGACGAGATGCTGGTGAGGCTCACCGTCCGGTGCGGCGCCCTGCAGGCGAAAACCTGGGCGATCATCCCGCCCATGGAGATGCCGGCGATGTGGGCCCGCTCAATGCCGAGCTCGTCGAGAATGAGCTCGATGTCATAGGCCATGTCCTCAAGCCGGTAATCGGCGTGCACCGTGCCGCCCGCAATATATTTGGCGATGCTTGCAAACATGCGCGCTTTGCTCACCGATTCGGTGCCCAACATGCTCGCGCCGCTGTCTCGGTTGTCCGGGGCGATGAGGTAGAGCCCCTTGCGAACCAGATGCGTTAAAAAAGGCTCCGGCCAGGATGCCGAGTTCATCCCGAGTCCCATAATGAGAACCAGGGGAGGCATCGAAGGGTCGCCGTAGAGATTGCATCCGAAGCGCCCGCGGCGTGTAAAAAGCATCTTCTGCATGTTTGAGATCCGGTTGAGTTCCTGCCGCCGGTGCGAGTCCGGCGCCTGTCAGGCATTGTACTGTCTGCCTTTTGTCAAGCCGCTACAATACCGCGCAGCACAATGTTTTTCCCGCCTTTGTCCGGAGTTTTTATGCGCATCGCCTTTGCCGGAACCCCGCCTTTTGCCGCAGCCGCCTTGACTGCACTGATTCAGGCCGGCCACGACGTAAGTCTCGTGCTCACGCAGCCCGACCGCCCGAGCGGACGCGGCATGAAGCTCAAGCCCAGCGCCGTCAAGGAAGTCGCACTGGCGCACAACATCCCGACTCTCACCCCCTCCACGCTGTCGGTCAAACGGCAGTCGCAGCAGGCCGAAGAGGCGTTAAGCGCACTGGAGTCCGCCGGCATCGACGTTCTGGTTGTTGCCGCCTACGGCCTCATTCTGCCCGTCCGGGCGCTTGAAGCGGCTCGCGGGATCGGCAAGTCGGGCGACATCAAGAGCATCAACATCCACGGCTCCCTGCTTCCGCGCTGGCGAGGCGCCGCCCCGGTGCAGCGCGCCATCGAAGCCGGAGACGCCGTCACCGGCATCACATTGATGAAAATGGAGGCGGGGCTTGACACCGGTCCGATGATCGTCAAGTCCGAAACGGAAATCACGCCGCAGGACACCTCGGCGACGCTTTTTGAGCGCATGACGGCCATGGGCGCCGAACTCATTGTGAGCGCGCTTGCGCACCCCGAAACCCTGCAATGGGTTGAGCAGCCCGCCGAAGGCGTCACCTATGCCGAAAAGATTCTCAAGACGGAGGCTCCCGTCGATTGGCATCAGCCCGCTGAAGTTGTGGCCCGCCGCATCCGCGCCTTCAATCCCTTCCCCTTTGCAACGGCGCAATACAAGGGCGAGACGATCAAGATCCGTTTTGCCCGGGCCGTTGAAGGAACCGGGCGCCCCGGAGAGGTGCTCTGCGCCGGCCGCGAGCTTGTCATCGCCTGCGCCGAAGGAGCGATCCAATGCACCGAGCTGCAGCGACCGGGCAAGCCCGCCATGCCCGCCGCAGCCTTCGTGCAAAGCACGGGAATGCAGGCCGGAGACGTGCTGCAATGAGCGCCTCGATCAAACGCTCGCTGCTGCTTGCGGCGGCCTGCTGGAAGAATCTCTCGGAACAAGCCTCCTTTGACCGCACCCTGGAGGCGCATTGCCGTCAGGCCGACCCCGAGGAGCGCTCCGCCGTCCGATCCATCCTCTACAACGCGCTGCGCCGCGCCGTCTTTCTAGAGCGGCTCGTCTTGCGTTTGACAAACCGCAAGCCTGCGCCGGATGTTGCCGCACTGCTGGCCGTTGCGCTTTCCGAACTCATTGAAGAGCCGCAAAAAGCCTATGCCGTCGTCAATGAAGCCATCAAGGCGGCGCGCATGAAGCCTTCCACCGAGAGGGCCGCAGGCCTTGTCAACGCCTGTTTGCGCCGCTACCAGCGTGAAAAGGGCGATCTCGACGCCGCGCTTTTATCCGATCCCGTCGTGCGCTTTAATGCACCGGCCTGGTGGATCGAGCGCATGCGCGGGGAGTTTGGCGACGACAGGCTCGAAGCGCTTTTTGAAACGCTGCACAAGAGGCCCCCGCTGACGCTTCGCGTCAACACGCGCAAAATTTCCGTTGAAGACTGGCTGCGTTTCGCCGCAGACGAAGGGTGCCCCGCCCGGGCGCTGGGAAACGCGGCGGCGGTGCTGCAAAAGCCCTGCCCGGTCGAGCGCATCCCGGGCTTTGCAGACGGCCTTGTCAGCGTGCAGGATGCAGGAGCCCAGCTTGCGGCTCTTTTTCTGGCACCCAAAAATGGAGAGCGGATTCTGGACGCCTGCGCCGCTCCGGGAGGCAAAACCGCCCACCTTCTGGAAATGGCGGACTGCTCGGTCACGGCGCTTGAAGCGGATCCTGAACGGGCAACGCGCATTGAAGACAATCTCAAGCGTCTCGGGCTGCACGCACAGATTCACGTCTGCGACGCGGCCGACCTTGAGAAGTGGCGCAACGGCACGGAACTCTTTGACGCCGTTCTCCTTGACGCCCCGTGCACGGCAAGCGGCATCGTCCGGCGGCACCCCGAAATCGTCTTTTCCAGACGGCCTCAGGACATTGTTGCCCTGGCGCAACAACAAAAGCGTCTGCTGCAGTCGCTCTGGCCTGTCGTCAAGCCCGGCGGCCGGCTTCTGTATGTTGTCTGCTCGGTCTTTCATGAAGAAGGCGAAATGCAGATCCGCTCATTTCTTGAGACGCACAAGGATGCCCGCGCCATTGCGCTTGCCGACGGACTGCCGTCGCAATTGCGCCTGATGCCGTGCGAGAATCCCGACATGGCGGGCTGGATCGACGGCCCGCATGACGGGTTCTTTTATTCACTCCTGCAAAAGGCCTGATTTTTATGCCATTGAGCCGCCGTACACTCTGCACAGCCGCCGCAGCTGCTCCGCTTGCGGCGCTTGTTCCGTGCACGGCGCACGCCGAAGGCAACAACATGCAGCTCATGCAGGCCGTGCTGGAGCCCCAAGGCAAGGACCTCTACCTGTCGCTGAGCTGGGAGTACGACCTTCCCGAGACGCTGATCGACAGCCTGCGGCGCGGCATTGCCCTCTACTTTGTCTGCGAAGTGCGTCTGCAGCAAAAGCGCTGGTACTGGACGGACAAGGATCTGGCCTACCAGGAGTTGGTGCAGCGCATCAGCTTCAGTCCGCTCACGCGCCAATACCGATTTTCGCGGGGAGGCCTTTCGCAAACCTATGACAAGCTCGAGCAAATTCTGCCGATTACGCGCCATCTGATCGGCTGGCGCATTGCCGACAGTTCCGTGCTGGACTCCTCATCGCTGGAGCTAGAAGTGCGCATGCGGCTCGATCTGTCGCGGCTGCCCAAGCCCCTTCAAGTTGTTGTCGGCGGCAATTCCGACTGGGAGCTTGACAGCGACTGGGTTCCGGTGGACATCGAGCAGGCGCTGCAGGCCAAGCTCTTTTGAGTTTCACGCATCATGTCGCGCTGGCTTCGCATCCCGTTTATCGTCGCCATCATCCTGGCGGCGGCGCTTCTGATCGTGCTGGTCGCGGGCGGCGCAAACTCCGCGGCCTTTGAGCGGTACTTCCCGATCCTGCTGATCATCAACTCCTTTGCCACAATCGCGCTTCTCGCCGTGATCGGCGCGATTGTCTACCGCCTTGTCAAACAACGGCGCAATCATGCCTTCGGCGCACGCATGACAATCAACCTCTCGGTTGTCCTGTCGCTAGCCGCCGTCATTCCGTGCCTGCTCATCTATCTTGTTTCGAGCCAGTTCATCGGCCGCTCAATTGACAGCTGGTTTGACGTGCGCGTCGAACAGGCGCTTGATTCCGGCGTGGCGCTTTCCAGCGAAGTGATCGTGCGCGAGCAGCACCAGCTGCTGCAGACCGCCCGCCGCATTGCCAGCATCCTGAACGCCACGCCCAGCGGAGAGCGGGCGCTCACCCTTGACCGCATGCGCGAAACCTCGGATGCAGCATCGGCCATCGTCTTTTCGGCCTCCGGGGAGATTCTTCTGAGTTCGTTTTCCCCCACGGTGGCCGTCATCATCGACCGCCCGACGCCGTCGCAGTTGCAGAAGGCGCGCGCCGAGTACGGCATCTACATGCTCGAAGGCGAGCAGCCCGAATCCGAAGGGTCGCTGCGCATCCGCAGCCTTGTGCCGATGGACGCCTACGCGGCGCTGCAGCCTGCAACCTATCTGCAGCTCACGCACATCGTGCCCAAGGAAATGGCGGGCCACACCATCGACCTCGTGGAGGGCTATCGAAACTATCAGGAGCTGGTGCTCTCGCGCTCTGCCCTGCGCGACATCTACACCATCACGCTCACGCTTACGATGCTGCTTGCCGTTTTGGGCGCCGTCGCCGTGGCTCTCGTCTTTGCAAGCTCCACCACGGCCCCCGTGCTGCAGCTCGCGCGCGGCACCCGCAAGGTGGCCGAGGGCGACCTGCGCCCCATCAAGGAATTTGCCGGCAACAGCGAAATCAACGCGCTTACAAAGTCCTTCAACACCATGATCTATCAGGTGGCCGAGGCGCGCAAGAATGTGGAGCGCAGACGCCTGGAGGCCGAACAGGCGCGCTCGCAGCTTGAGCTCATTTTGTCGAACCTCTCCTCGGGCGTTCTGGTCACCGATGAGAACCTGCGCATCAACATGCACAATGCAGCGGCCCTTGCCATCCTGCACGTCGACGAAATCAAGCCCGGCTCAACCGTGCAGGACGCCTCCCCGACGCTTGCCCGGGAACTCACGGCAAAGCTTGCACTCACCGATGACGACGCCCCGACTTCCTTTGAGCTGCCGCTGCCGGCCACTGAGGCGCAGGGCGATGTGACGCTCTTTGTGCGCGCCTCGCGCATCCAGCTGCGCAAGGGGCCGGGGTTTGTCATCATCTTTGACGACATTACGCGGGTGCTCGACGCACAGCGGGCCGTCGCCTGGGGTGAAGTGGCCCGCCGTCTGGCCCACGAAATCAAAAATCCCCTCACGCCGATCCGGCTGGCTGCAGAGCGTCTGGAAATGAAGCTCACCGGCAGACTCGACGAGAAAAACGAAGCGCTGCTGCACCGCACCACCCGGACCATCGTCACGCAGGTGGACGCCATGAAGCAGATGGTCAACGATTTCCGCGACTACGCCAAGCTGCCGGAGGCTGTCCTGCAGCCGCTCGACCTCAAGGCGTTTCTCGAGCAGCTCGCCGAGTTCTACCAAAGCTCGGGCACCCGCATCGAGCTTTTCTGCCAGGGCGATCTGCCTGAAATTGCCGGCGACGCCAACCAGCTTCGCCAGGTTTTCCACAATCTGATCAGCAATTCGCTGGAGGCCATCGGCGAGAACAATCCCGAGCCCTTCATCGGACTGACGGCGGCCGCACAGATGCAAAACGGCGCCGTCACAGGCGTGCGCATCACCCTCACCGACAACGGCAGCGGCTTTACGCCCTCGGTGCTTGCCAAAGCCTTCGAACCCTACATTACGACCAAGCCGACCGGCACCGGACTGGGGCTGCCGATGGTCAAGAAGATCATTGATGAACATCATGCCCGCATCACGCTGGGCAACCGCACGGAGATCAACGGCCGCGTCGTCGGCGCCCAGATTACACTGGTCTTTCCGGTCGTGCGTCAGGCTGCGCAGACCGGCGCAAACAGCGCCGCCGCCTCCGGGGAATCGCCTCCGACTAAGGCAAACGATGATTCCCAAACCATGCCCTCGGAAGAAAAGGTGCGTAACATTGGGGGATCGCCCTCCTGAAGTCTTTCAAAAGGCTCTCTATTTTTAAGAAGTTTGTAAAAAGCTCGCCGTATGTCAAAGATTCTTATTGTCGATGACGAACTTGGTATCAGGGAAATGCTCTCGGACATTCTCTCGGACGAGGGGCATACCGTCTACGCCGCTGACAGCGCCGAAGCCGCCCGGGTGTTTGTGCTGCAGGAAAAGTTCGATTTGATCCTGCTGGACATCTGGATGCCCGACACCGACGGCATCACCCTGCTCAAGGAATGGGGACAGCGCAAGATGCTGCACTGCCCCATCGTCATGATGAGCGGACACGGCACCATCGAAAATGCAGTGGAAGCGACGCGCTTCGGCGCACTGTCCTTCCTGGAAAAACCCATTTCCATGCAAAAGCTCCTCAGCACCGTGGAGCACGCCCTGGTGGTCGGTCAGCGCCAGAACACCCTTGCCCGCTACCAGGTGCACAAGGAAGAAGAGCCGGAGTCGGCAACGCCCGTGCTGCAGCACATCGACAAGCTGCCGGTGCTGCAGGTTCCCGGCACAAACTTCACGCTCGACTTCAACCGGCCGCTCAAAGAACTTCGGGACGATTTCGAAAAAGCCTATCTTTCCTGCCTGATGTCGCACGAAAACTGCCAGATGACGAAAGTTGCACGCCACGCAGGGCTCGAACGCACGCATCTTTACCGCAAGCTCAAGCTGCTGAATCTGGGCATTCCGCGTCAGAGCGCCGAAAACCGGCACAGCACCAAAAACAGCGAATCGACCTGAGCCGGGGATGTAGCCTTTCGCTCCATCGCTTATGCACATTCTCATCATCGGAGCCGGCCGCATCGGAAGATCGGTGGCCGAAAATCTTGTCAATGAGTCCAACGACATCACTGTCGTCGATCAGGATGCCGCCCGGGTGAGTGCGCTCGAAACACGACTCGATCTGCGCGGGGTGACCGGCAATGCGCTTTCCCCCTCCGTACTGGAAAGCGCCGGCGCCAACGACGCCGACATGGTGCTTGCGGTGACGGCCAATGATGAGACCAATTTATCCGTCTGTCTGCTGGCTTCGCAGCTCTACAACGTCCCCACGCGCATTGCACGCGTGCGCAATCAGGAGCTGCGGCAATACCCGCGTCTGCTTGCCGAAGAGGGTTTTCAAGTCACCAGCACCATCTGGCCGGAGCAGGCATTAAATGAAAGCCTGCTCCGTTTAATTGAATTCCCTGAAGCGCTGCAGATCATCGACTTTGCCGAAGGCAAGGCCGTTCTCTTCTGCGTGCGCGCCGTTGCCGGCAGCCCCCTTGTCGGACGTCCGGTAAGCGACCTGTCCGTGCACCTGCCGCGCGTGCCGGCGCGCATCGTCTCCGTGTTCCGGCGCAACCGCCGCCTCGATCTTTCGGCCGACACCGTCATTGAGAGCGGGGATGAAGTGATCGCCCTGTCCTCCGGCCGCGATGTCCGCCGCGTCATCAGCGAACTGCGCCAGCACGAAGAGCGCATCCGGCGCATCATGATCGCCGGCAACGCCCGTCTGGCCGTTCAGCTCGCCAGTCTTTTGAACGGCCCCGAAGGCCGCGGCGGCTACACGATCACGGTTCTCGATGAAAACGCCGGGCTGTGCACGTCGCTTGCCGCGTCCGTGCCAAAGGACACCGACCTGGTGACGGCCAGCCTCACCGACGAGGAGGCGCTCACCGAACTTTGCATCGACCGGTGTGATCTCTTCATCTCGCTTTCCGCACACGACGAAAGCAACATCATGGGGGCGCTTCTGGCAAAAAAGCTCGGGGCGCGGCGCGTCATTGCGCTCACCGACAGCGATACGTTCAGCGCCCTGATGCAGGGCACGCAGATCGACGTGACGGTGTCCTCCACGCAGGCGACCATCGGCGAGCTGCTGCGCCACGTGCGCCGCGGCGACGTGCTTGCCGCGCACAGTCTGCGGCGCGGCGTCGCGGAGGCCCTGGAAATCGTGGCGCACGGCAATCAGAGAAACTCCAAGGTGGTGGGAAAGCGCATCGGCTCCATCGACCTGCCCGAGGGCGTGGAAATTGCCGCACTGGTGCGTGAGACGGAGGATATTGATGAACCGGAAGTGCTGATCGCCAGAAACGACATTGTCGTCGAGCCCGAAGACCGCGTCATCGTGTTTGTCCCGAGCAAGCGCGTCATCGCACAGGTGGAAAAGCTCTTTACGGTCGACGTCGGCTTCTTCTGACGGAGCGCCTCATGTTTGCCAACTTGCGCTACTTCCTGCTGCCGGTTCTCAACATCACGGGCCCCGTGCTGGTCGCCTTCGCGTTTTTGCTGCTCATTCCGCTTCTCGTTTCGTTTCTGTACGAAGACGGCGCCGCAGCGGGCTTTGTCATCGCCTTTGTTCTGTGCCTGATCACCGGATTTGCGCTGCACGCCTTCTCCAAACGGCACCGCAGGGAGCTGCTGCCGCGCGACGGGTTTCTGCTGGCGACCATCATCTGGACCGTCACGCCGCTTTTCGGCGCCATTCCGCTTCTGGTGGAAATCCCCGGCATTTCCTTTACGCACGCCTACTTCGAATCCATGAGCGGCATCACGACGACGTGCGCAACGGTTCTCTCGGGACTGAGTGAACTGCCGGAGTCGCTCAACTTCTGGCGCTGCTTTATGAGCTGGCTGGGCGGCATGGGGATTCTGGTTCTGGCCGTAGCGATTCTCCCCATGCTCGGCGTGGGCGGCTCGCAGATGTTCCGGGCGGAATTCTCCGGCCCTATGAAGGAGTCCCGCCTTACGCCGCGCATCGCCGACACCGCCAAGGGGCTCTGGGGGATTTATCTGGTGCTGTCGCTAGCCTGCATGCTGAGCTACCGCATGGCGGGAATGACCGGGTTCGAGAGCATTATCCACATGTTCACCACGGTGAGCCTCGGGGGCTTTTCCTCCTACGACAACAGCTTCGCCCACTGGAACAACCCTGCCATTGAATCGGTAGCCATCGTCTTCATGCTCGTGTGCGGCATCAGCTTCTCGCTGCATTTCCTTGCCTGGAAAAAGCGCTCGATCGTCGCCTACCTCACCAACGTCGAGTGTCTGTGCTGGCTCGGCATGGCGGCCTTCATCACGGCCTGCGCCACGGCGCTTCTGATGGCCTGGGACCCGTCCCTGGAACTCGTGCAGGCGCTTCGCATGGCCGCCTTCAACGTTGTGAGCACCATCTCCACAACCGGTTATGCGAGCCAGGACTATGCACTTTGGCCGGCCTCCATCTGCATTCTGATGTTTGTGGCGGCCTGTTTTTGCACCAGCGGCGGCAGCACGGGCGGCGGCATGAAGATGCTGCGCATGGTGATGCTCGTCAAGTACTGCGGCCTGCAGCTCATCACCACCGTTCAGCCCAGAGTCGTCCGTCCCATGGTGCTCAACGGCATGGTGCTCGACGACAAAACCGTTCTTTCGGCCTTGAACTTCATGCTGCTGTGGATTGCCACCACCTTCATCGCCTTTATGGCGCTGGTGATCAGCGGCCTTGACCCCACCACCGCCTTCGGCGCCGTTTTGGGCTGCATCTGCAACATCGGCCCGGGGCTTGGCGCCGTCGGGCCGAATTCCAACTTCTCGCTTCTCACCGACGCCCAGCTCTGGCTGTGCATCTTCTGCATGCTGCTCGGACGTCTGGAGCTTGTGACCGTCTTTGTTCTCTTTACGCGGTCCTTCTGGAAGGCATGAGGCACCTTACGGCACGCCCCACATCACCTTGACGTTTTTTTTCTGAGCCGCGTGCAGCATCTCCAGCAGCGGATAAACGCGCATGGAAAACGTCACCCTTTCCTGCTCCTTGCGCTCTTCCTCTTCATCGGGCCAGGGGTTTGCGCCGGGGGCCCCCTTGAGGTTTTGCTCACGCTGCCGCGCCTTTGCCTCGGCAATCATTTCCTTTTCACGCCGCACAGCCGCCTCCAGCTTTTCAATCACCCCGGGAAGATCCTCCGGCAGCCAGCAGCCCGACTCGGAATAAAGGCGCTCGAGCACTTCACAGATGCCCTGAAACGTTTCCGGCATCATGAAAAAGCCCCCGCTTGCGGGGGAGCGAAACTCCAATAAAGCCATGATTTTCCTCAAAAATTAAATTCTTTCCGTCTTCTGTCACATGCCCGGCCTTACAATGAATCCGGACGTCGCCGCGCCGGCTGGGCAAAAAGAGGTTTTCTCCCAACCTGCGCTAGACTTCAGTCTCTTTTGACTCTTTCGGGCGCTTATTGTGACCACCTACCTGTTCATTATCGCTCATGCCCCTCTTGCGGGAGCACTCAAGCAATGTGCCGAGCATGTCTTCTCGCACGACAAACGCGTTGCCGAGCGCATTGAGGCTTTCGACATCCCGGCCGACGCCGATGCCGACGAGCTGCGCAAACAGATAGCGGCCAATCTTCCGGAAGCGCCCGACGGCTGCCTGGTTCTCACCGACATTGTGGGAGCCACCCCCGCCAACATCGCCGAGTCCATGCTCGCTGCCGGCAACACCGCCGTCCTTGCGGGCGTCAACCTGCCCATGGTGCTCACCGCCGTTGTGCACAGGGAGGAATCCCTTTCAGAGGTTGTGCGGCACGTCAGCGAAGCGGGACTGACCTCTGCAGCAAAACCCATTCTCAAGAAGGAATAAACCGACAGCACCGCAAACATGCAGTCCAGAACCATCACTGTCACCAACAAACTGGGCGTTCATGCCAGACCGGCCGGCCTGCTCACCAAAACCGCCAGCCTCTTTGATTGCTCCGTCATTCTTGAAAAGGGCGGCAAGCGGGTGGATGCAAAATCCATCCTCGCCGTCATGACCATGGCCGCCAAATGCGGCGATGAAATCCGGATCATCACGAGCGGACACAACGACAAGGAGGCGCTTGAGGCGACTGCCGCACTGTTCCTATCCAAGTTCGGTGAGGATGAGTAATGGACGAACTGCAGAAAACCGCCAGCACCGCCTCCCAGGAACCCACACCCCCTGCCGTTGAAGCCGAACAGCACGACAGTGCCTGCGGCCAGGAAGAAGCTTGCGAACCCGTCGTGCTCACGGGCACCGTCGTGAGCCCCGGAGCCGCGCTCGGACACGCCCAGATGTTTGCCGAGGGCGATCTGGGAATCCCCCACTTTTCCATTGAGAAGACGCAGACCCGCTCCGAATTCACGCGTCTTCGCGCCGCCGTTCACACGGTGGACAAAGAGTTTGAGGAACTTCTCGCGGACTTGCGGCAGGAAGAGGACGTGCCGCCGGAAGCCATCGCGTTTCTGGAACTGCACCGGCAGCTTCTCAACGACGAATCCGTCATCACGGAAACCCAGGACATCATTCGCGAAAAGCTGATCAATGCGGAGTGGGCGCTATCTCTGAAGCTTGAAGAAACCCGCCGCAGCTTTGAAGAGATCGAAGACGACTATCTGGCAGACCGCATTGAAGACATTGCGCAGGTGATTGAACGCGTACAGCGCGTTTTAAGCGGCCGCCGGCGCCCGGCCGACACCGTTTCCCGCATGATGAGCGAGAGCTCCGTCATTTTGGTGGCCGAAGACTTCAGTCCCGCCGACATTCTGATTTTGAAGCGGCGCAGGGATCTCTCCATCACCGGGCTCATCATCGAAAAGGGTGCAACGACTTCGCACTCCTCCATTCTTGCCCGGTCGCTGGAAATTCCGACGCTTGTGCACGTCAACGGCGCCTGTGAACACATCAAGACGGACGACGTGCTGCTGATGGACGCCGACAAGGGCATCGTCACCGTCAACCCCGTTCAGGAAAATCTGCCGCTCATCTCCAAGCGCATGAGCAAGAGCAGCACCTCCCGACTGCGTCAGCGCAGGCTGCGCTCGGCGCACTGCGTCACAGCCGACGGCTGCGCAGTCAGTCTGATGGCCAACCTCGCCCTGCCCGAAGACGCCAAGGAGGCAATGACCAACGGCGCCGACGGCGTGGGGCTCTTCCGCTCGGAGTTCCTGTTCATGAACCGGCCGGACTTCCCGAGCGAAGACGAGCAGTTTGAGACCTACGCGGGCGTTGTGAAGACCATGAAGGGCAAGATCGTCACCATCCGCACCATGGATCTCGGCGGCGACAAGCTTCCCTCGCGCGAGGCAATGGAATCCATCGGCATCGATCCGGACAAGCCCATCAACAATCCGGCGCTCGGCAACAGGGCGATCCGCTTCTGCCTCAAGCACACGGACCTTTTTCTCACCCAGCTCAAGGCCATTCTCAGAGCCGGCGCCACGGGCCGCGTCAGACTCATGGTGCCGATGCTCGCCTGGGTGTCCGAGGCCGACATCGTGCAAAGCTACGTGCGCCGCGCGCAGGAGGAACTCAAGGATCAGGGGGTGCCGTACGCGGAAAACATCCAGATCGGCGGCATGGTGGAGGTTCCCTCGGCTGCGCTTTGCCTGAAACAGTTCCTCAAGCGCCTGGATTTCGTCTCCGTGGGCACCAACGACTTGATCCAGTACCTGCTTGCCGTGGATCGCGAGGATCCTGATGTGAGCTACCTGTACGATCCGCTGCATCCGGCCGTTTTATCCACGCTCTACAACTGCATCAACACGGCTCACCGCGCCGGCAAGGAAATCAGCGTCTGCGGCGAGGTGGCGGCCGACCCCGTGTTTGCCTTCCTGCTGCTTGGCATGGGACTGCGGCACTTTTCCATGGAAAGCGCCCGGATTCTCAGCATCAAGGAATTCATGCTCGCAAGCAGCGCCAAGGAGGCCGCCGGCCTCATGCGCCGCATTCACCGCGCCTCCACCATCCAGGACATCCGCAAACACATTCTTGAATACTTTGCCGACCACGAGGAGCTAGCTGACGGCTTTGCCGTGAGCCAGGTGCCGTGCGCCTCGCCGTGGCAGAACGTCAAGGGAGCAGAGTCATGAAGCCGCTCACTCTCCAGGAAATTGAACGTCTGGGCGAACTGATCGCCTCCGTGCCGGACCCCTTCATCCCGATGGAGCCCGATGAGCTCGACGGATTTCTCACAGCCCTGAGCCTGCTCAGGGTGCCGCCCGCCATCGACGACTGGTTCATCTATGTGCTCGACGCCGCCGGAAACCGGCGTGCAAAACTCGCCGATCCGGCCCGTCAAGCCGAGCTGCGGCGCCTGGTGCTTGCCCGCGGCTCTGAAATTGAAGACCGCATCCTGCACGAAAAGCCTGTGGATCCGATCATCTACGACGAGGACGTCGACGCAGACGACCCGGACGGGGAGCTCGCCGCGCTGCGCCCCTTTGCCGACGGCTTTTCCTTTGCCTGCAGCTTGTGGCCGGAACTTCTTCAGTCCAAGGATAAAGCCGTGCAGGCGGCTCTCGTGGGCATTCTGCGCCACGCTTCCGCTGACGAAGAGCCCGGCGATGAAAAAACGGATGACGCCAATGCCGTGGCGCAGGAAATCCGCTTTGCAAGCCTCGATGAAGCGCTCGAAGACGTGGAGGCGTGCGTGCAGGAAATCGCGGAGGTCACGCGCAGGGAGGACATCCGTGCAGCCTCCGCCCCGCGGCCGGCGGCAAGGCGCCGCCGCTAGGCGCGTTGTCTATGCCGGCTGCTTGATGCGGGACGCCAGAAGCACCAGAACAAGCACCGGCACGCCGACAGCGGCCGTCGCGGTGAAAAAGCCCGCGTAGCCCGCCGCCTGCACCGCCATGCCGGAGAATCCGGCAAGAAACTTGGGCAGCAGAAGCATCACGGAGGAAAAGATGGCGTACTGCGTGGCGGTGTAAGCGGCGCTTGTCAACCCCGACAGATAGGCCACGAAAGCGGCAGAGGCAAGTCCCCCCGCAAAATTGTCGGCGCTCACGGTGAACACCAGAAAGATCATGTCGTGGCCGCGCACGGCCAGTGCGCTAAAAAGCAGGTTGGTGGCCGCAGAAAGCAGCCCTCCCAGAAACAGCGTGCGCATCACGCCGATGCGCGCTGCGACTGCGCCGCCCGCAAACGCCCCCGCCAGCGTCATGATGAGGCCGAAGACCTTGCTCACGGCCGCCACCTCCTCCTTGCTGAAGCCAAGATCCGCATAGAAGGGGTTGGCCATCACTCCCATGACGACATCGCTGATCCTGTAGGTGGCAATCAGCGCCAGAATCAACACGGCACTTCGCCCGTAGCGGGAGAAGAAATCCAGAAAAGGCCTGCAGACGGCTTCGTAAAGCCACTTGCCCGGATTTTCAAAGGCAAGCCTTCTGCGGGTGCGGCTTGCCTCGGGTTCGGGGCTCAGAAGCACCGCCGCAACGCCGACAAGAACGCTTGCCGCCATCACAAGATAGGCGATGCGCCAGCCCGCAGTCACGCTATCTGCCGTTTCAAAGGCCGCTGCAATGGCAAGTGCTCCGGCTCCCGACCAGATCATGGCGAGCCTGTAGCCCGCCTGATAGGCGGCAGCAAACGCGGCCTGCATTTTCTCCGAACCGCTTTCGATGCGAAAGGCGTCGAGCGCAACATCCTGCGTGGCGCCGAAAAAAGCGATGACAAGCGCCAAAGCAGCCGTCGCCGCAAGGCTTTGCGCCGGGTCGGAAAACGCCATCAGGCTCAACGAGACCATCAAGCCGATCTGTGCGGCAAGCAGCCACGCCCGGCGCTGTCCGAGCCGGGAAGACAAAAATGGAATGGCCATCTGATCGACAAGCGGCGCCCACGCCCACTTCATCGCCCAGCACAATCCCACCCAACTCATGAAGCCGATGCTTTTGAGATCCACGCCGGCTTCACGCAGCCAAAACGAGAGCGTTCCGAAAACAAGCAGCAGCGGCAGACCGGAGCTAAATCCCAGAAAAAGCATGCGCAAAACGGCAGGCTCCCGATAAATCGAAAGCCAGGAGGGTTTGCGCGCCTTGCCGGACTGTCCGGTTTCCATCATTTCGACTCAAAAAACAGTTCCGGACCGGAAAGCCAGCGCCATTTTCCCGGCTCAAGATCCCCGGGCAGGCGCAGTGCGCCAAAGGCAATGCGCTGCAGTGATTCAACGCGGTTGCCAGCTGCAGCCACCATGCGCTTGACCTGATGGTATTTGCCGCTTGTAATCGTCATGTCGATGGTGTTGTCATCGACGCACTCGATGTCTGCTGCAGCAAGCTTCTGCTTTTCGTCCTTCAATTGAACGCCGCTGGCCAGCGCCTTGAGCATCCTCTCGTCAGGGGCGTGCCGGCAGGTGACGCGGTAGCGCTTCGGAACATGCCGCTTGGGGTGCGTCAGGCGATGCGCAAGGGCGCCGTCGTCAGTGAAAATCAACAGGCCCGTGGTGTCTGCATCCAGTCTTCCCACGGGCTGCACCCCGCGGCAGCGCAGCACGGGCGGCAGAAGCTGCATGACGCTTGGATGGTGCAGCGGCTTTTGCGAGCACTCGTAGCCCGCGGGCTTATTCATCATCAAAAGCGCCTTTTCATAGTAAGGCCACGGCTGCCCGTCAACGGCAAACATAAGCCCCGTCACGTCAAACTCTTCATCCGGATCACGGCAGATGCGGCCATCAATGACAACGTCTCCCCGCGCAATGCGTCCCCTGCACTCATGCCGGGTGCCGAAGCCCTGGGAAAAAAGAATCTGCTCAAGACGCATCAAAGATCCCGCTCGAAGTCAATCACCAGCGGCGCGTGATCGGAGAATTTTTCATCCTTGTAGATGAACGTGCTGCGGGCGTCGCGGGCGATGCCGTCCGTGCCGAACATGTAGTCGATGCGCCAGCCGACGTTCTTGGCGCGCGCCTGTCCGCGCTGGCTCCACCAGGTGTACTGCTCTGCAGCCGGCTCAAGTTCACGGAAAATGTCGTGCCAGCCGTCGCATTCAAGCCTGTCGGTGACCCACTGCCTCTCTTCGGGCAGAAAACCGGAATTCTGCAGATTGCCCTTCCAGTTTTTGAGATCGATTTCCTTGTGCGCGATATTGACGTCGCCGCAGATGAGGATGTCGCGGCCGCTTGCCTGCAGCTTTGCCATGTGCTTTTCAAAGGCGTCCAGAAACCGGTATTTCGCAAGCTGCCGGTCGTCGCTTGAACTGCCCGACGGAAAATAAACCGACACGATGGAAAGATCCTTGAAATCGGCCTGCACGTAGCGGCCTTCGGCGTCGAACTCGCCGCCGTCAAATCCTGTGATGACATTTTCGGGCTCGACGCTCGACCAAAGCCCCACGCCCGAGTAGCCCTTCTTTTGCGCACAATGCACCCAGGAGAAGTAGCCGTTGCGCTCGCGGACATCTCCCTGCAGATCCGGCTCCTGGGCCTTGAGCTCCTGCACGCACAACACCTGGGCCCCGGTTTGTTCAAACCAGTTCCAGAACCCCTTTTTGGCTGCAGAACGAATGCCGTTGGCATTGAAAGTCACGACGCGAAGCATGCAGATTCAGCTCCTCACAAAGAAAAGGCAAACAAGCGGTGATGGCTTAGAATTTTAGCTTGCGTCTGCCGCAAGCCCCGTGCACGACGCTTTTTGATTGACCATCTTTCAGCAGCCCATCATGTCCAGCATTCAGTCCCAGTTCATTGAATTCGCCCTTACCTCCGACGTCCTGCGCTTTGGCAGCTTCAAAACCAAAGCCGGCCGCATGAGCCCCTACTTCTTCAACGCAGGCCTTTTTTCCACCGGGCAAATGCTCGACACCCTGGGGCACTTCTATGCCCAGGCGCTCCTTGCGGCGCGCGAGGCTGGGCGCATCGAGTTCGACATGCTTTTTGGCCCCGCCTACAAAGGCATTCCGCTTGTGAGCACGGTCGCGATCAATCTGGCCCGCATGGGGTGCAACTGCCCCTATGCCTTCAACCGCAAGGAAGCCAAGGATCACGGCGAAGGCGGCACGGTGATCGGCGCGCCGTTGAAGGGCCGCGTGGTCATCATTGACGACGTGATCAGCGCCGGCACCTCGGTGCGCGAGTCTGTGGCGCTCATCCAGGCCAACAACGCCGTTCCTGCGGGTGTGTTGATCGCGCTCGACCGCATGGAAAAAGGGGGCGACGCCGTCAACATGACGGAGACCTCCGCCGCGCAAGATGTGGAAAAAACCTTCCAGATGCCCGTGGTGAGCATTGCAAACCTTAAGGATCTGCTGAGCTTCATGGACGGCGACTCGCCTGCAGCCAGGGCGGCCGCCGAATACCGTGAAGCCGTGAAGGCTTATCGCGAAAAGTACGGCGCCTGATTTTTTTGAGCCGGCTAAATAATTTGCGCCCCGCAGAAAATCATTCCTGCGGGGCGTTGTTTATGAAGCCGTCGTTTTCCTACTTCGCGGCGGCAGCGGCCTCCTTGCCGGCGATGCGGCCGAACACGATGATGTCGGCGTAGGCATTGCCGCCCAGGCGGTTCGTGCCATGCGTGACGCCCGTCACTTCACCAGCGGCCCAAAGCCCCGGAATCACCTTGCCGTCGGCGGTGAGCGCCTGAGCCTTTTCATTGATGCGCACGCCGCCCATGGTGTGATGCACGCTCGGCACGGCCTTGATGACATAGTACTTGCCCTGGCTCATATCCATCAGGCCGCCGCGGTGATGGAAGTCTTTGTCGTTGCCCGGACCGGCCATCGAGGTCACACGATCCACCGTTCCCTTCAAGCTCTTGTAGGGGATCTTGGTGAAGTCGGCGATGCACTTCAAATCCGGGCAGGTCTTCATGATGCCCTGCTTGGTGAAGGCTTCATACTCGGTCGGATGCGCCTTCACCGTGTTGGAGATTGCGCCGATCTTGTCGTTCCACAGCACCCAGCAGTAGCCGCCGGTCTGCTTGAGAATCGCCTCGGAGAGCACGTCGCGGCGGTCGAGTTCCTCGACAAAGCGCTTGCCCTCCTGATTGAGCATGATGGCGCCGTCAAAGCGGGCGTCGGCAATGAGCTCAATCACGCCGGAAATCGGGTCGCAGATCGGATAGGTCTGGATGTACTGCATGTTGACCAGCTGGGCGCCGGCGCGTTCGGCCATGTAGAGCGCCTCGCCGGTCGTGCCCGGCGCATCCGTGGTCTTGAAGCGTTCATCAATCTTGGGGTTGTACTTCTTGACCATTTCCGGATTGGCGCCGAAGCCGCCGGTGGCAAGCACCACGCCGCCCTTGGCGTTGAACGTGTAGCTGTCCCCGTTCATGGTGGCCTTGACGCCGACCACGCGGCCGCTCTTATCCTTGATGAGTTCCTCGGCCTTCATGTTGGTGATGATGGGGATGCCGAGCTCATCGGCCTTGGCCTGGAACTTGGTGATGAATTCCGTGCCGGTGTGACCATAGGGAATGAGCGCGCGCTTGCGGGAGTGTCCGCCGAAGAAAAAGAGGTTGTCGTCTTCAAAGCGAACGCCCAGATAGTCGCGGCACCACTTTGCAGCGTCAAGCGCGTTGTTGGTCATCACGCGGATGACCTTCATGTCGCCCTTCATGTCGCCGCCCTTGTACGTATCCTGGGCGTGCAGTTCCGGAGAGTCGTCCGTGATGCCGAGCTTCGGCTGGACCCAATTGCGGGCGGCATTCATTTCAGCGCCCGAACTCAGGGAGTTGCCGCCGACAGCGGGCATCTTTTCGAGCAGCACGACATTGGCGCCGGCATTTTTAGCTTCAATGGCGGCCGAAAAACCTGCGCCGCCCGCGCCGACCACCACAACGTCATAGGTTGAGTTCTTCGGGATGGCCTTGACCACCTTCTTGATGGCCTTCTTGTCGGCCTTGCCCAGCGTGACGCCCGCCTTCTTGGCGGCATCGGCAACAGCATCCAAAAAGCCCTTCGACGAGAAGGTCGCGCCGGAAATCACATCGAGCTGCACGGAATTGGTGTCAATCACCTGCTGCTTGAGATCCGTAAAGACCTTGGCTGCCAGCACCTGGTTTTCCTGCTGCTTGACAACCTTGATGTCCTTGATTTTTCCCTGGTCAAACGTCACGGAAACGGTGATGTCGCCATGTTTACCGACGCCGGTGCCCTGCGTGATCACCGGCGCAGCGCTAGCCGCAGCGGCAAAAACCGAGCAAACCAGACCGGCCACTAATGCGCGGGTCAAATGCATTTTTTCTCTCCTCAATGTTCTCTGTTGCAAACGCCGGAGGCTCAAGAAATCCCTTCTGCCTGCCCCATCCGGGCTTGCAATCGATGCTTCGTGTTGAAACAGCGCCGCAATCATGTGCCGGCGCCATTTCAGCTGCAAGCATTGTAGGAAATTTCCTCTGCGCACCGCAGACACAGCATCTCTCGAATGCGCAAAGGACAGTCCGGAATCCAGAAAAAAGACGCGGCAAAACGCGTGAAATCACAACGCTTGCAGAGGTTATGCGTCGCCCATTGCGCGCACGCGCCTCAGGAATCCGTATAGGTCTGTGTGTTTTCCCGTCTTGAGAATCCGCCGGTTTTATGACAACCTACGGAATTAAAAATTTCAACAAGATGTGAACGGCATCTGCCGTTTCCCCGCGTTGTTTTTTGGGATTTCAACAGGAACAAAAGAATGCGTCCGCCTTCTGCCAACTGGCTCAAAGAAATCGAAATTTTCCGAAACCGCAGCAGCGACGACTCGTACGACATTCCCACCTATCCGTGGCTTGCTCCTCCCCTGCACTCCAAAATCCGCTCCTTGATTGAACGCTGGGGCGTGGAAAAAGAACTTGCCCCCAAGGATCCGGTGCTCGGCGCCGTCAACGACAAGGTTAACAAGCTGGTTCTCGTCAAATCCGGCATCACCGCGCGCTGCTTCGGCTCGGTACTGAGCGTTCCGCGTCCGGCCATTGCCTTTTCCATCCCCGGACGGCTGGCCTGCGGCAACCTCAATTTTTTCTCACACCGCCCCTGCATCGGCAGCTACTTCGCGCTGGTGCCGAGCGTCGTCGTAATGGTGCCCCAATCCCTGCTCTACAGCCTGTGCGAAAAGGATCCCGAACTGCTGATGCTGATCGCAAAGGAGTTTGAGCTGATGAATTTGTCGGATCGACTGGGCTTCGGCGTCCATTCCATCCTCGGCGTCGAGGAGCGCCTTCTTTCCTACTTCATCACCTGGACGGTGGCCTTCGGCCGCGAGGAAGTGATCGACGGCGTCTCCTGGATCCGCATGCCGGCCCCTCTGCGCGGGGAGGCGCTGCAGTTTGTCGTCAACTGTTCGGCCGCAGCCCTGGAGCGCGCCCTGGGAAACCTCAAATCCTCCGGCATGCTCGTGCTGCAAAACGACACGGCGCTCATCCAGCTTTCCTGCCTGCTGCCGGTTCATCGATGGATCAGAAACATTGAGGAACGCTCAAGCGACCTCTACCGGGACCCCCTGAAGAAAATCATCTCGGACACAGCACCTCTCTGAGGTTTGCGAGGGCAAATCTAAAACATATTCCCTAAAACTCAGGGTTTACACTTACTTTTCTCCCTTACAGAGGTTCTTTTCTAGCGCCTCTTTGATGCATATACTCCGGCACCATGGGTTTTACTCACCGACCAAAGGAGAAACAAACAATGAAAAAATCCTTGATCGCGATGTCGGTGTTCGGTGCCTTTGCCGCCGGCTCCGCCTTCGCAGCCAATGTTGAACTGTACGGCCTGATCAATCCTGCTCTGACCTTTGTGAGCAGCGACGGCGACACCCCTTTTTCTGAGACCGAAAACACCTTCTCCATGGAAGAAGGCAAGGAATTCGGCTCCCGCTGGGGTCTGCGCGGCATGGAGGAAATCAGCTCCGACCTGAAGATCGGCTTCGTGCTGGAATCCGGCTTCCGCTCTGACACCGGTACGCTGGGCGCCTCCCGCGACACCGGCCGCATTTTCGACCGCGAAGCCCACCTCGACCTGCACACCAGTTACGGCAAGTTCTCCTTCGGCCGCATGCCGCTCTTTGGCAGCGTGCTCGGCGCCGACGGTCTGTTCCGCGCCATCGATCCGCTCTTTGCCAACTACACCGTGGCCTTTGGCTCCGGCTCGGTCACGGCTTCCGACTGGACCCGCGTCGACAATGCCATCAGTTACGTCTCCCCGACCTTTGCCGGTCTGACGTTCTATGCCATGTACTCACTCAAGAAGGACGGCACGGATGCCTACGAGGGTGAAGAAAGCGAAGGCTCGGCCGACCGCTACGGCTCCCTGGCTCTGCGCTATCAGAACGGCGGTCTGGAGGCCATCATGGTGGCCGACATGACCTTCTACGGCGACGTTGACAGTCAGAGGAATTTTTCGACCTACAACAACAGCAAGGAAGTCGACGACGGCCTCACGGTCACCCTCGGCGGCAACTACGCCTTCAGCAACGGCTTCAAGCTGCTTGCCTTTGGCCAGTACTTCAAGGATCAGTACCTCAACACGACCGCCCGCGCCGGCGTTGCACAGGAAGGCGTGATGTGGGCCTCCTCTAACGCCGCCGTCGACCCCGACAACCGGAACGATGGCAATGGCTACGGCTACGTCGACGGCTGGGGCGCCAGCCTGGGCGCACACTACCCGGTTGCCGGCGGCACCCTGAAGGGCCAGGTGGCCTATCGCGACATGGACAACCAGGACGATGTGGAATTCAAGCGCTGGTTCGTAGCTCTGGGCTACGACTACCCGATGTCCAAGCGCACGAGCTTCTTTGCCATGACCGGCTACAGCCAGGAAAAGGTTGAGTCCTCCACGCGTGAAGCAACCCCGAGCGGCTACGAATTCACCGCCGGCATCGTGCACCGCTTCTAACCGGCTGGTCCGCTTCCTTAAGCGTTTAGCCAGCAGCGCGCACTTCCTGCAGATGGGGAGTGCGCGTTTTTTTTCGTCTAACCCGAAAGAAGTATCTCGACCGAGCTTTCCGAACAGATTTTCTTTTAAAAAGATGCCGTTTCCGGTTTTTTACTCAGTAAAAACCCCTGATCTCACCTATTTATGCGCGGGTACCAATCATTTTTAACTAGTCCTACACTTTTTTCGACAGTTGAGAAAAAAGCATATCCAACCGACCGAATGAACCAGAAAAAACGTTCAAAGTGAAGGAGAAATAAAGTGACCAGTCAACTTTCCCGCCGCAGCTTCCTCGGCTCTCTGGCCGCCGCCGGCGCCGCCGGTGTTGTATCCGCCCCCGTTCTTGCACAGACGGTGAAAGCCCCCGAAAAGTGGAACAAGACGGTGGACTTTCTGATCGTCGGCACGGGTTTTGCCGGTCTGGGCGCAGCCATTGAAGCCCACGAGCAGGGCATCAAGAACGTGCTTGTGATCGACAAGATGCCCACCTACGGCGGCAACTCCATCATCAACGGCGGCGCCGTGGCCGCAGCCGGCACCGATATGCAAAAGGCCGCCGGCATCAAGGACTCCCCCGACCTGCTCTTTAAAGACATCGTGAAAGCCGGCGGTGGTCTGGCTCATCCGGAACTGGCCCGTCACATCGCCGACAACTGCGTCGAAAACTACGAATGGCTCAAGAAGGTCGGCGTGAAGTTCAAGGCCGTGACCTTCCACGGCGGACACTCCGTTCCCCGCAGCCATGCCGTGACGAACAACTCCGGCTCCGGCTTCATCAACCCGATGTACAAGAAGTGCCAGGAATACGGCATTCCCGTTCAGCTGCGCACGATCGTTGACGATCTCGTGGTCGACGACAAGGGCGCCGTGCTCGGCGTCAAGGTCCGCGAAAACTATCGCTTCGGCCGTGAAAAGTCCGGCAAGGTTGCCTACTACCGCGCCACCAAGGGCGTGCTGCTTGCCGCCGGCGGCTTCAGCCAGAACGTCAAGATGCGCATGGAGCACGATCCGCGCTTAAACGAGAAGTTCGGCTCCACCAACCACCCGGGCGCCACCGGCGAAGCCCTGCAGGCCGCCCAGATGATCGGCGCCAACACGATCCAGATGGACTGGATTCAGCTTGGCCCCTGGACCAGCCCCGAGGAAACCGGCTTCGGCATGGCTCCGCTTTTCGTGGAACCTGCCGTCGGCTACGGCCTGATGGTTGATCCGGCCACCGGCAAGCGCTTCATTCAGGAAACCGGCAACCGCAAGGTGCGCGCCGACGCCATCGTTGCCATCGGCCATCCGACCCTGATCTATATCGGCGAAAAGAACGCCCAGAACAAGATCATCGGCAAGAACATGACGCCGGAAATGTTCGAACGCGCTCTCAAGAGCGGCGTCGTGAAGAAGGTCGCCAACCTCAAGGAACTTGCCGACACCTACAAGGTCCCGTACGACGAGCTCAAGAAGACCAACGAGAAGTTCGACAGCTACATCAAGGCGCAGAAGGATCCGGACTTCAACTGCATGATGTTCAAGGATGCCGTGCCCAACGGCGACGGCCCCTTCTATGTCTGCCGCCTGTGGCCGCGCGTGCACCACTGCATGGGCGGTCTGGTGATCAACGAGAAGGCCCAGGTTGAAAACGCCCGCGGCGAGGTCATCCCCGGCCTTTACGCTGCCGGCGAAATCACCGGCGGCGTGCACGGCATGGTGCGTCTGGGCACCGTGGCCGTGGCCGACTGCATCATCTTCGGCCGCACGGCCGCTCGTACGGCTGCCGGCAAGTAATCCGGCGGCATCCCGAGGGCTGGCGTCCAGCCCTCATTTTCCCATTCATGCTTCCCAGGTCCGCTTTGCAAGAAGCCGGACAGGGGAGGCGTGTGCCCCGATACTCAAAGAACCAGACAATCAGGAGTTTCCAATGTCTTTTGCAAAGACGCTTTTGATTTCGCTTGGCCTTGCATCCTTCATCGCCTGCGGCGCGGCCGGCGCAGCGGAGAAGTTCGGCTCGGACCGCCACGTCGCCCGCGGCGTTTCCTGCCAGATGTGCCACGGGCCGGATATGAACAACCCCGTCTACCCGGATGAGAACACCTGCATCAAGTGCCATCCGAAGGCCGCCGTTGCCAAGAAGACGGAAAAACTGAAGCCCAACCCCCACGCCGCCCCGCACAACGGCGACTGCACGCTCTGCCACATGATGCATGAACCGACGGTCAACTACTGCGCCCAGTGCCACAAGTTCGACTTCCCGAAGGTTCCGTAGCGCATTGATCTTCAGGCCGGCCTGCCGCACCGTCCGGTAGGCCGGCTTTCCTACCTCCGTCTGACTTCAGGATCGGCGAAGCGGTCAAACCGGTTGGGAAAGGCGGAGCTCGGCAAAATGAGCAGGATAAGCAGTGCAGCCCAGCCAACATAGGGCACCGCAATGAGCCACAGCCACCAGCCGGAAAACCCGGCGTCATGCAGCCGTCTCACCGCCAGCCGCTTGATGGGCAGCAGCGAGGCAAGCGCTGAGGCGGCAAAAAGGTTCATCCAAAAAAGCACAAAGCCCGAGTCCGGTGCCAGCTGCAGCTGGTAGGCCGTTTCAAACGGCACGATGAAAAGGACGGACAAAAAGAAGAAGTGCGCAAGCAGCGCAGACCAGAAAGCCGCCCGGCCAAGGCGGCCCAAACGCGTGAGGTCAAAAAAGTGCACCTCCCGCAAAGCCTGCAGAAAGCGCACTTTATTTGCCGGAAGCGGCCTCATCCGTTGAGTTTCTTGGAGAGGATTTCGTTGACCTGTTTGGGGTTGGCCTTGCCGCGGGTGGCCTTCATGCACTGACCGATGAGTGCATTGAAGGCCTTCTGCTTGCCGGCCTTGTACTCTTGCACCATCTTGTCGTTGTTAGCCAGCACCTCGTCAATCACCGCTTCGATGGCCGAGCTGTCGGAAATCTGCTTCAAGCCCTCCTTCTCGATGAGCGCGTCAACCGTCTCCTGCGCTCCTTCCCAGATCAGCGAGAAGATGCGCTTGGCGCCCTTGCCGTTGATCGTGCCGTCAGCAAGACGCTTGAGGATGTCGGCAAGCTTTGCCGCCGTGACGGGGGCCTGCGCGTACGTCATGCCCTCGCAGGCGTTGACGTTTGCCGCCACTTCGCCCATCACCCAGTTGGCGGCGATCTTCTTGTCAGGCGCCACTGCGGACAAAGCGCAGAAGTAGTCGGCCACGTCCTTGCTCGAGGTGAGCACAGCTGCGTCGTATTCGCTCAAGCCCATCTCGCGAACAAAGCGCTCACGCATTGCGTCCGGCAGCTCCGGCATTTCAGCGCGGATCCGTTCCATGTCCTCGTCGGTGAGCACGCAGGGCAGCAGATCCGGATCCGGGAAGTAGCGGTAGTCCATGGAGTCTTCCTTGGTGCGCATTTCCCGGGTTTCGCCCGTGTCGGGGTCGTACAGTCGCGTGGCCTGCACCACCTTTCCGCCGCTTTCAATGAGTTCGATCTGACGGGCGACTTCGTAGTCGATAGCTTCCTGCAGGAACTTGAAGGAGTTGAGGTTTTTGATTTCGCAGCGCGTGCCGAATTCCGTGCTGCCCATCGGGCGCACGGAGACGTTGGCGTCGCAGCGGAAATTGCCCTCCTGCATGTTGCCGCGGGAAATGCCAAGCCAGACCACCAACGCGTGCAGCGCCTTGGCGTAGCCGACGGCTTCAGCGGAACTTCTCAATTCCGGTTCGGTCACAATCTCCAGCAGCGGGGTGCCCGCACGGTTTAAGTCCATGCCGGACTTGTAGGCCACAACGCCGTGATTGCTCTTTCCGGCGTCCTCTTCAAGGTGGGCGCGCGTGAGATTGATGGTCTTCACATACGGTTCGCCCTCTTTGGGTTCGACGCGGAAGGTCACCTTGCCGCCCTTGACGATCGGATGCTCGAACTGGCTGATCTGATAGCCCTTGGGCAGATCGGGGTAAAAGTAATTCTTGCGGTCAAACACGGAACGCTTGGCCACTTCGGCTCCGATGGCAAAACCGAACTTTGCGCCGCGTTCCACGGCGCCGCGGTTTAGCACCGGAAGCGCCCCCGGCAGCGCCAGGTCGATGTAGCAGGCCTGTGTGTTGGGCTCGGCTCCGAAGTGCGTGCTGGCGCCCGAAAAAATCTTCGAATCAGTGGAGAGCTGGACATGCGTCTCCAGTCCGATAACAACTTCCCATTGCATGATGTTTCTCGAGCTCCTCGACTAAAAACCTTCGGGGTGACGCAAATGCCAGTCGGTGGCCTGCTGCCAGGCATGCGCAATGCCGAGCATCTTGGCCTCGTTAAAACGCGCGCAGGTGATCTGTACGCCGATCGGACGGCCGTTGGAGTGAATGCCGCAAGGCATGCTCATGCAGGGAAGACCTGCCAGCGACATCGGCACGGTGTAGAGGTCGCACAGATAGGCCGACACCGGATCGCTCTTGGCGCCGAAGTCGTATGCCGTGGAGGTCGTCACCGGACTGATGATGGCGTCCACCTTTTCAAAGGCACGGTCAAACTCCCGGGCAATCAGGCGGCGCACCTTCTGCGCCTTGATGTAGTAGGCGTCGTAGTAGCCGTGCGACAGCACATAGGTGCCGATCAGAATGCGGCGCTTGGGTTCGTCGCCAAAGCCTTCGTCGCGGCTTCTCTTGATCATGTCCTGGATGCCCTCGTACTCCTTGGCGCGGTAGCCGTAGCGCACGCCGTCAAAGCGCGAGAGGTTTGAGCTGGCTTCGGCGCAGGCGACAACGTAGTAAACGGGAACGCCGAGGTCGGCCGTCGGCAGTTCGATGTCGACGATTTCGGCGCCCTGGCTGCGGTAGGAGTCAATCACCGATTCGATTGCCGCGGCGCATTCGCCGTCGAGCTTGTCGGCGAACCAGGCGCGCGGCACACCGATTTTCAGCCCCTTGACGCCCTTGTTCAAATCACGGGTGAAGTCCTCGGCAGGCTTGTTTTCGCTCGTGGAGTCCCAGGGTTCAAAGCCCACCATGTCGCCCAGCACCCAGGCGATGTCTTCGGCGGTGTGCGCCATGAGGCCGGCCGTGTCCAATGACGACGCAAAGGCAATCATGCCCAGACGGCTCGGACGGCCGTACGTGGGCTTCAAGCCCGTGACGCCGCAGAAAGCCGCCGGTTCACGAATCGAGCCGCCCGTATCGGTTGCCGTGGCAATCGGCGCAAGTCCTGCCGCAACGCAGGCCGAGGAGCCGCCGGAGCTGCCGCCCGGAACAGCGTTGGCGTCCCAAGGGTTGAGAACCTTGCCGTAGGCGGAATTTTCATTGGCCGAGCCCATGGCGAACTCATCGCAGTTGAGCTTGCCCAGCGTCACCATGCCCGCCTGATCAAGCTTGCGGACGACGGCGGCGTCAAAGGGGCTCATGTAGCCCTCAAGCATGCGGCTGGCCGCCGTGGAGGCCCAGCGGCGGGTGACGAAAATATCCTTGTGGGCGATGGGAATGCCGGTAAGCCGGGTGGCCGTCCCCTCGGCAATGCGCTTGTCGGCCTCGCGGGCCTGCTCGAGCGTAACGTCGGGGCGGACATCCAGGAAACAGTTGAGCTCCTTGTGAGCCTCGATCTTTGCAAGATAGTCCTGCGCAAGTTCAACGGCGCTCACCTGGCGTGCGGCCAGGGCGCGGGAGAGCTCGGCCACAGTGCTGAAAGTTGTCGGTTGCATTCTTCGGGTGTCCTTTTTACTCAATCACCTGCGGCACCAGGAACAACCCCTCGTACTCCTCGGGGGCGTTTTTCATGTTTTCTGCACGGTCGTTGCCAAAGACCACCTTGTCTTCGCGCAGGCGCTGGACGCCGTCGTGGGGGTGCATCATGGGCTCGACGCCTTCGGTGTCGACAGCCTGAATGCGCTCAATCATCTTGAAAATATCGTTTAATTCGGCCTGCATGCGCTTTGCCGCATCCTCATTGATGCCGACGTGCGCAAGCTCCGCAATACGATAAACATCGTCCAAATCAAGGGACATCTCTGTAAATCCTGAAAAAGCGGGCGGAAAATCTCGTGTGGGCGGCAAGCGGCGTGCCGCCGTCAAAAGCGCGCCGCGGCGTCCCCTCAAAGATCCATCAGGGAGGGCTCCGCGGCAATCTGTGAATATTAACGTACCGGCAAATTGATTTGAAGACGCCGAAGGCCCCATCCTGCGGCGCTTCAAGGCGTCAGCCCCCAAGCCGCCTTCCCGGGAAAAGGCTGCGCCGGCAGCACCCGCCGCTTGACGGCAAAGCCCGAAAAATTCCGTTGCAAATCCCTTGAATGCAATACGCTATAGTTGGCTGATCCTTTGAATTCATACGATTTTCCTTGCTCAGACGTCCATGTCCAAGACGAAGCTCTTTTTGCAATGCATCATGCTGTGTGCCCTGGCGGCCGCGGCGGGGTGCTCGTCGTCCAACTCCAACGGCTACTACGGAAACGACGGCCCCCCGGGGCTCTTTCAAACCAAGCTCATCACCTGGGGCGACGACGAAATCGAGCTGAAAATCGAGGAGCCCAATAAATGGGCCAACCGCCCCTACACGGTTCTGGGCAAGCGTTATTACCCCGTCACCGGCGATCAGCCCATGACGCAGGTGGGCACTGCGAGCTGGTACGGCAAGCAGTTTCACGGCAAAAAGACCTCCATCGGGGAGATCTACGACATGCATGCCATGACGGCGGCGCACCCCACCATGGAGCTGCCGAGCTACGCCAAAGTCACCAACCTGGAAAACGACCGCTCCATCATCGTGCGCGTCAACGACCGCGGCCCCTTTTTGCACGGACGCATCATTGATCTGAGCTATGCCGGCGCCGTCAAGCTCGGTTACGTCAAGCAGGGAACGGCCAAGGTGCGCGTCGAGCGCATCACGCGCCGCGACATTGCCGCCGGCCGCATTCCGTCGGCAACCTCAACGAGCGCCGTTGTGGCCGAGAACAAAACCGTCCGCACCGCGTCCGCCGCACCGGTTCAACGGCAAAGCACCACAACGTCTCAGGCCGCCTCACCGGCTCCCGTGCAAATCGTTTACGCGGCCCCGCAGCGCTCAAGCGTTCCTTCAGCTGCGCCCGCGCAAACAGCCTCCGCTCCGCAGCCCGCCCCCCGCACTGTTGTGCCGTCGACTGCAGCCGCGGCCTCAACCGCTTACGCCGCCCCGGCTGCTGCGGCCCCAGCCCGACAGGACGTCATGCGGACAACGCTTGAGGATCAACAGTACGCCAACCAGGTTTCCGTGACGCTTTCCATCCCGGTTGAAAATGCGGAGAATGCGGCCTCAAGCGATGCCATGGGCGCCATTGTTGCTGCGCAGCCGGCGCCGACGCCGTCTGCGGTGCAAACGCCGCCGGCCTCAACCGAGCTGTGGGCCGTTCAAATCGGCGCCTACGGCGTGCAGGAAAACGCCCGGCAGGCGGCCGCTCATGCTGAAATGATGCTTTCGACGGTGGCAAACGCCACGGTGCGCGTGGTGGATACAGGCAAAGTCTGGAAGGTTCTGTCCGGCAGCTTCGCCACCAAGGATGAGGCAAGTCAGTTTGCCCGCACCGTGTCCGACAGGCTGGGGTCTCCGGCCTTTGCCGTTGCCCAGTAAAGGAGGTGTCATGCGGCGCGACCTTGTGGTTCAGGTCATCGTGGAATACGACGATTTCTGGGAAAACTTCGCCACTCCGTTTGAGGCGGAAAGCTTCATCAACTACAACCTCGACGAGCTCGATCTGCCGGTTTCCGTCCGGCTCGAGGACATGAAGGGCAACGTCAAGTGGTACTACGACCTTGTGGAGGATGAAGCAGGCGTCTACCGGCTTGTCGACCGCCCCTGCGAGCCGCCGCATTTAATCCGCACGGGCTCGAATTGACGGCAAAGCGGTCATTGCAAATCGGGGCGCCGGAGGGCGGCCCGATTTGCGTCAACTGAAAGGAAGCATCAGCTCAGGAAGAAACGGCAGGCCGGATTGTCGGTTTCATCCCAATACCTGTAGCCGAGCGTCTGCAGGAACTGCTCAAAGAGCTTGTTGTCTTCCGGCGGCACCTGGATGCCCGCAAAGACGCGGCCGAAGTCCGCACCGTTGTTGCGGTAGTGGAAAAGCGAAATGTTCCACTGCGGCGCGAGCGACGTCAGAAACTTCATCAACGCGCCCGGGCGTTCCGGAAATTCAAAGCGATAGAGCTTTTCGTTGACAGCAAGCTTGCTGTGCCCGCCCACCATGTGCCGCAGATGCAGCTTGGCCAGTTCGTCGTGCGAGAGGTTGAGCGCCGGAAAGCCCGCTTCCTTAAAGGACTTCTCAATGTCAGCGATGTCGTTCACGTTGCTCGTCTGCACGCCCACAAAAATATAGGCGTCGGTGGAGTCGCTCATGCGGTAGTTGAATTCGGTCACCGCACGGTTGCCCAGCAGACCGCACAGACGGCGGAAGGAGCCGCGCTCCTCGGGAATCGTCACGGCAAAAACCGCCTCGCGGTCTTCGCCGAATTCGGCTCGTTCGCAGACAAAGCGCAGACGGTCGAAATTCATGTTGGCGCCGGAAGTGATGGCCACAAGCGTCTTGTTGGTGACGCCCTCCTTGCGGGCCCAGGCCTTGAGGCCCGCAAGCGACAGGGCGCCCGAGGGCTCGACGATGCTGCGCGTATCTTCAAACACGTCCTTGATGGCGGCGCAGATTTCATCGCTGTCGACCAGCACGATGCCGTCCAAATTCTCGCGGCACAGCCGCAGCGTTTCGTCGCCCACGCGCTTGACGGCGGTGCCGTCGCTGAAAAGCCCAACGTCGTCGAGCGTGACGTTTTCACCTGCGTCAAAGGAGCGCTTCATTGCGTCGGAATCGACGGTTTCCACGCCGAAAACCTTGATGTCGGGGTAAATCGCCTTGATGTAGGTGGCCACACCCGCCGCAAGTCCGCCTCCTCCGATCTGCACAAAAATGGCATCGGGACGGCTGCCGTCGGAAGGCTGGTACTGACGCAGAATCTCCATGGCGATCGTGCCCTGGCCGGCAATCACATACGGATCGTCAAAAGGATGCACGAAGGTGAGTCCCTCCTCCTTTTGCATCTTCGCGGCATGATCGGCCGCGTCCGAAAAGCTTTCGCCAACCAGCACGACTTCGCCGCCGAGATTGCGGACCGCCTCAACCTTGAGCGCAGGAGCCGTCACCGGCATCACGATCACAGCGCGGCAGCCAAGGCGCCGAGCGGCAAGCGCCACCCCCTGGGCGTGGTTGCCCGCCGAGGCGCAGATGACGCCGCGCGCACGCTCTTCAGCGCTCAAGTGCACCATTTTGTTGAAGGCGCCGCGCAACTTGAAGGAAAACACGGGCTGGGTGTCCTCGCGCTTGAGCAGCACCTTGTTGCCGATGCGAAGCGAAAGACGCTTGGCTTCGTCAAGGGCCGTCTCGTGCGCAACGTCATAAACGCGCGCCGTCAAGATCCGACGCAGGTATTCCTGGCGGTCAACTTCTGTCTGTGTCATTCAAAATCCCTGTATTGCCGTAGATAAGCCGGAGAAAAAAACGCCAACCAATATACGACGGTTTTGTTGTTTTTGCTTATGCGAATCCGCTTTTTTCCGCCTGTCCGCGCTTTGACGGAACTGCGGGCAGATTCAGGCGTTGTCCTGACGTTGCGCCGCCTGCCGCCGATTACAATGAAAGCGCTCTTTTGTTTTTCTAGCCTTGTTGCCGGCGCCGCCTTTCACCTCAATCCTGCCGGCAAAAGCGATGTCGAGACACCCCATGCAGACAGACACCCGAAGCGCCGCCGGCGCAAACGCACACGACACCGGCTTGCGCATCCGAGAAATACCCTACAACTACACCTCCTTCTCCGACCGGGAAATTGTGGTGAGGCTTCTTGGCAAGGAGGCCGCCCATTTACTCGATGAACTCCGAGAAGAAAGAAAAACCGGGCGCAGCGCCCGCATGCTCTTTGAGGTCCTGGGCGACATCTGGGTTGTCAACCGCAATCCTTACCTGCAGGAGGATCTGCTGGAAAACAAGTCGCGCCGCAAGCTTCTCATTGAAGCGCTCGAACACCGTCTGCGCGAAATGGACAAGCGGCGCGATCCGCTCGTTGCCGAGCGCGACCTCAAGGTGCAAAAGCTCATGGCGGCCGCCTACAAGGCGGTGCGCAAATTTGAGTCCGGCTTTGAGCGCACCAAGGCGCTCAGAGCGCGGTTTAAAAAGGCGCTCAAAAAATGCACGCGCGAAGACAACATCCGCTTTGACCCCTTCATGCGGGCCGCGCACGTCACCGACGCCACCGACTTGCGCATCGAGTACCCGTTTGTGGTGATCACGCCCGACAGCGAGCAGGAGATTCCATCGCTGGTGCGCACCTGCATTGAACTCGGCCTTGTCATCATTCCGCGCGGAGGCGGCACGGGCTACACGGGCGGCGCCGTGCCGATGTCGGACATGAGCGCCGTGATCAACACCGAAAAGCTCGATTCAATCAGCAGGGCGCACCTGGTGGAGCTGCCGCAGTGCACCCTGGGGCTTGTTCCCGTCATCGACACCGGCAGCGGAGCCGTCACGCGGCGCGTCACTGAAGCCGCCGCCGTCGACGACTACATTTTCTCGGTGGATCCCGCCAGCGCTGACAGCTCCACCGTGGGCGGCAACATTGCCGAAAACTCCGGCGGCAAAAAAGCGGTCCTCTGGGGCACCGCCGTTGACAACATCGCAAGCTACCGCATGGTGACGGCCGACGGCAACTGGATGGAAGTCGAGCGTCTTGAGCACACCTGCCGCAAGATCTCCCGCAGCGTGGATATCCGCTGGCGCATCACCGTCAAGGACGGCCGCACGGCCGACCCCGAAAAGGCGCGCGTCATCAGCACCCGGGAGCTTGTCACGCCGGGACGCATTTTCCGGCGCGAGGGACTGGGCAAGGACGTGACGAACAAATTCCTCGGGGGACTGCCCGCCGTTCAAAAGGAAGGCACCGACGGCATCATCACCTCTGCGCGCTGGATTCTGCACAAGATGCCGCCTTTCACCTACACGGTCTGCCTGGAGTTTTTCGGTGCGGCCACCCTGGCGGGAAAAGCCATCCTGGGCATTTCAAAGCTGCTGGGAGACGGCTACAAGGGCTGCATGCTCGCCGGCCTCGAGCACCTCGACGACCGCTACCTCAAGGCGGTCAACTATCCGGTCAAGAGCAAGCGCGGCGAGTACCCCAAGATGGTGATCGTGGGGGACATCACCGGCAGCGATGAAGCCAGCCTTCAGGAAGCCGTTGACAAGGTGATTGAACTCTGCACAAAGGTCAATGGTGAGGGCTTTGTCGCCAAGACGCCCGAGGCGCGCTTTGCGTTCTGGCATGAACGCAGCAAGACCGCCGCCATCAGCGCCCACACCAACGCCTTCAAGCTCAATGAAGACGTCGTGATTCCGCTCGACAGAATCGGCGAGTACACGCTCGGATGCGAGACCTTCAACATTGAGTGCTCCATCGACAACAAGCTTGAAATGCTCGACGCACTTGAGGACTACCTCAAGGGATACATCTCCCTGGGCAAGCCCTCACTCACCGACGGCGTTCCCAAGGAGGTGCTCCTGGAAGCCACAGTGCCGAACGCCTTGAAGATTGTTGCAGAGGTGCGGGCGCGCTGGACGTACCTGCGTCAGCACTTTGACGCCGTGGTCGGAAACTCCGTCGAAGATCTCTCCCGGGTGGGCATCAGCCTTCCGGCAGGCGTGCTGCGAAAATACAGCGGCAAGACCGTTTTTGATCTGATTTACGATCATGTTGTCCGCATTTCCTGGAAAAAGGAAGTGCGAAGCGAAATGCTGCGCATCTTCCCGGGCGACGCCTTTGAAAAGGTGCGCGGCGAGATTGACGCTATCCACGCACGCGTGCTGCGCGGCCGCGTCTTCATTGCGCTGCACATGCATGCCGGAGACGGAAACGTGCACACCAACGTGCCGCTTAATTCTGACAACTACCGCATGATGCAAAAAGGCGTGGAGGCCGTGCACCGGGTGATGGCCCTGGCCAAGTCTCTCGGCGGCGTGATCAGCGGCGAACACGGCATCGGACTGACCAAAATCGAGTTCCTCGAAGCCGAAAAGCTCAAGCCCTACACCGAGTACGTCCACCAGATTGATCCGCAGCGGCATTTCAACCGCGGCAAACTCTCCAAGGACATCAATCCGGAGACGATCTATACGCCAAGCTTCAATCTTCTCGGCGCTGAATCGCTCATCATGCAGCAGACTCAGGTCAAGCAGATCAGCGACGCGATCAAGAACTGCCTGCGCTGCGGCAAATGCAAGTCCAAGTGCACGACGCACGTGCCGCGCGCCAGCCTGCTTTTTTCACCGCGCAACAAAATCATCGCAACAAGCCTTCTGATCGAAGCCATTCTCTATGAAAGCCAGACGCGCCGCGGTCTGTCGGACCTGCACATGAAGGCTCTGGAAGACCTCTCCGATCACTGCACGCTCTGCATGAAGTGCCGTGCCCCGTGCCCTGTGAAGATCAACTTCGGCGAGGTGACGATCATGCTGAGGGCGCTGCTCGAGCGCGCCGGAAAATCCTCCATGCCGCCGGCCAAATACGCCGGCATGAAGTTCCTGGAGATCACCAATCCCCGCACGGTCGAGTGGGCCAGAAAGGGGCTAGTCAATGTGGGCTACAAAGCTGAGCGCCTGGCGCACGATCTGCTGGCGCCGGCAGCCCGCTCGCAGCTCAACCACCCCACGCACACCATCGGCAGACCGGGATTGATCGAGCAAACCGTCACGCTTGTCAACCGGAGGCTGCCCGAGCCGCGCATGCGGCAAACCATGCGCTCCGTGCTCGGACTCACGGACTCCGCCGTCGCGCCGATCATCCGCAAGCCGCAGGCAACCGATGCCGCAGCCGTTTTCTACTTTCCCGGTTGCGGCAACGAACGCCTTTATCCGGAAGTGTCCCTCGCCGTCCTGGCGCTTCTTTATGACGCAGGACTCCAGACGGTGCTGCCTCCCAAGTTCATGTGCTGCGGCTATCCACAAAAGGGCGCAGGCGAAATTGCCAAGGCCGATGCAATTGTCACCGCCAACCGCGTGCTCTTTCACCGTCTGGCCAACACGCTCAACTACCTGGACATCAAAACCGTCCTCGTGTCCTGCGGCACCTGCCTCAAACAGCTCAAGGACTACCACTTCGAGGAAATCTTCCCGGGCTGCCGTCTGATGGATGTGCATGAGTTCCTGCTGGAAAGAGGCGTTTCGGTCACCGGTGCGGAAAACGTCCGGTACATGTATCACGATCCCTGCCACACGCCCTTTGCAGGCCCCTCTCCCATCAAGATCGTCAACGACATCCTCAAGCCCGCCGACGGCAGCCGCGTCGCGCTCACCGAATCGTGCTGCGGCGAATCCGGCACCTTTGCCGTCGCTCGCCCCGACATCGCCACGCAGGTGCGCTTCAAAAAGGAGGAAAACATCCTCAAGGTGAAAAATATGCTGTGTGCGCAGCGCGACCGCAGCGCCGTGAAAATCGTCACCACTTGTCCGGGCTGCCTGCAGGGCATCAGCCGCTATTCTGACGCCACGGGCACACAGGCTGAATTTCTGGCCGTGGAGATGGCGCGGTTAAAGCTTGGAAACGGCTGGCTTTCCCACTTCGTGTCGCAAGCCAAGGCCGGAGGCATGGAACAGGTTCTGGTCTAACTGCAGGAAATCGCCGCCATGACAAACAAATGCCCCTTGTGCAATCCGGAAAATGAGCGCCTTATCTGGAAAGGCCGCCTGCTGCGCGTCATCGACGCCTCCGACGACGATCTGCCGGGCTACGTGCGCGTCATTGCCGCGCGGCACGCAGCCGAAATGCCGCAGCTCTCCACGCAAGAACGCGCCCAGGTGATCCGCGCCGTCCAGATTTGCGAAGACTGCATGCTTGAAGTCATGCAGCCCGACAAGGTCAATCTCGCGAGTCTGGGAAACATGGTGCCGCACGTGCACTGGCACATCATCGCCCGCTACCGGGACGACGCCTTTTTCCCCGACTCGATCTGGTCGGCAAGGCACCGCACCATGCCGCCCGAAAAACTGCAGGAACGGCGCACCAAAGCCCAACGCATGCTCGAAAGGCTGCCGGCGCTTCTGCAGGCTCTCGAGACGCCGTAAGGGCTATTTCTTGTAGAAGCTGCAGTTCTGGATCTGCGTTCCCTTCCAGCGCTTCCAGATGGCAAAAAGCGCCTCTCTTTGCTTATCGGTGAGAGAACGGAAAACCAGATCGACTTCGTTGGAGGGCTCGCCAAGCCGGTTGGTTGTGCGAAGCCCTTTGACCTCCGGCGCTTTTTTGCTCAGCATCCAGTCCCGGGCCTCCTGCTCCGTGGCAAACGTCTCGATTTCAACGCCATAGGAGAGCGCGCCCCTCAAAATGGGGCGGACGTGCTTGAAGCCCTGGGAGCGGAACTGTTTGACAAACGCCCGGACGGCAATATCGTTTTCGTAAGGCCCAAGGTAAACGATCCAGCGGTCGGGAAGAAACCTGTCGGAGATTTCAGCCTTCTGCAGCAGTCCGCTGCGCCGCAGCGTCCCCTGCACCGCCACGATCTTTCTTTCGTCAAAGGGGCCCCAGACAAAGCAGTCCAGATCCACGGGAGTGCCGGAGAGAGCGGCGCTTTCATCGTGCTTGCGCGCATCAATGGCCGCCTGGACGATCTTGGGGATTTTGACCTCAAGCGTCGCTTCAGAGGTCAGATCAGAAGCAGGCTTTCGGGATTGGTCGTAGAGAAACCATCCGCAGGCGCACAAAGCGGCCAGCAGCACGATATGGATGATGTACCTCACCTCACAGGCCTCCCGCAGTGCTACTGCACCTTCGCCCTCATTGCGAGTCCGCGCAAGACCAGGTTGTGCTTGATGACCGCCTGCGGATACTCCTGCATGATGTACGGCGCAAAAAGCGGAGCCGCCCCGCCGGCAAAAAGAAGCCGCGGATTGTCATAACCCATCTTCCGCAGGCTGGCGAGCGACCGGTCGACGATGCCCAAATGCGCTTCCAGCACCGCTGTTGTAATGGCGTCGGCCGTGTTCTTCGGAAAGTCCGCGCGCACGCCGATGCGCCCGGGCCGGCACCGCGTTTTTGTCAAAAGCGCCTCTGTCATCATCGAGGGGCCGGGCAGAATCCTGCCGCCGATAAATGCCTGCGTGCCGTCGGCTTCGGGCACTAGGACATCGGCGGTGGTCGCCGTTCCGATATGCACGACCAGAACAGGAAAACCGGGGTAAAGCGAAGCCGCCCCAATGACGGCATGCCAGCGGTCGCTGCCCAATTGCTCGTAGTTGTCGTACTTGTTGACGACGATGAGGCTGCCGCCGGAAAAACTTTTTTCAGAATGCAGCCAGTCCCACTTGATGTTGTGGGCGTTGAAAAAACGCGTGATGTTGAAAGCGAATTTTTCGCTTGACACCATGCAGCCGACAACACGCTCGGGCTTGATGTTGAGCCATCTGTGAAAGAGCTCGTCGGGCACCACGTCATTGCCGCAGTGCACATAGGCGTGCGGCTCCTCGGGCTTGTCGGATGTCGCCCATTTCAAGGCCGTGTTGCCGAGATCTAAAAGAAGCGCAGTCACGATTTTCACCTATTGATGCAAGGGCCGCAGGCGGGCGTCCGCATAGGCATGAACCCTTCCGCAGTCATCTTGAAAAAGAACCTCCCCCCGGGGGCCGATACCCTTCACAACCCCTTCAAGAGAAGTTCCATCCGGAAGACTCAAAAGAACTCTTTTGTCAGCAAAAGCATCCAACGTCGGCCACTTTTCCTGAAGTTCCCTCAAAGCTGAAAGGCCGAATGCCTCGCAGGCTTCTTCAATGGTCGCCGCAAGCGCCGCCGCCATATTGACGCGGATTGCGGCAAGAGCCTGCTCATCAGGCAAATGATCGAGCAGGCACGCCGGCGCAGCGTCGGCTGCAGCCGTCAGGCCCCGGCCGAGGTGGATATTAACCCCGATGCCCACAACGGCATGCAGTCTGTGCGCACGGCTGTTGACCACTTCGCAGAGAATGCCCGCCGCCTTGCCGCCGTTGATCCAGATGTCGTTGGGCCACTTCAGGCGGACATTCGGGTTCCAGCGCATCAGCACCTGCGCACAGGCCGCGCCGCAAACCAGGGAAAGAGCGGGGAGAATTTCCAAGGCTTCCTCCGGCAGGGGCAAAGCCTCGCTCAGCAGAAGCGACGCGCAGGGAGCCGTCCAGCTGCGGCCGTGCGTGCCGCGTCCCGCCGTCTGCTTGTCTGCAACCAGTGCAATGCGGACATCTCCGGCAGTCCGCCGGATCAAGCCCTTGAGATCGTCATTGGTGCTTGCCGTGCAGTCCACCCAGGCCGCTTCCATCCTGCTTCCCAATTCTTGCAGGGCACAGGCAAAAGGCTCCTGAAAAGCGCAATTACAATGCATGGTTTGAGAAAAAGCTGTTGAGGGTGACGCATGACGAGAACACATACTACACAAACAGCCGGAGAAGCCGGACTGATTGAATTGGACATCGACTTTCCGGATCTCTGCACGCAGGGCATTGCTTTTCTGGCCCACCCGATCACCACGCAGGGCGGCAGCAAGGATCACAAAGTCATCACAACCATGGCCAAGGCTTTGGTCTCCGGCGGCTGGCTCGTTGTGCGGCCGAACTGCAGGGGAGCCGGACGCAGCGAGGGGGAATACAACGCAGGCCCCGGCGAAGCGGCTGACTTCCTGCGCGTGATCGACGCGGTCTTTGAAATGCGCGAGGTGGCTGAAACGCTGCCTGCCGGCGGAAGGGCGATCTTCGGCGGATTTTCCTTCGGCACCTACGTCATGAGCCTTGCCGCCCAGGTGAGAAAGCCGGCGGCCATGATCTATGCCGGTCCTGCGGTCCACAAGTTCGACATCGTGCATCCGGGCTGTCCCGCCTTTGTCGTGCACGCACAAAACGACGAGCTCGCCTCCTTGAATGCGGTTCTTTCCTGGGCCAATTTCTACAACCTGACCGTCAATGTCATTCCCGGGACCAACCATGTCTTTGCCAAGAAGCTGCCGCAGCTGAGCCGCGTTTTCTCACAATTCGTTGCGCTTATCTGAAATCGCTCTCGGTAGAATCGGCTCATGCGAATTTTCTCCCGTTTTCTCATTGTCCTGGCGGCCATCCTGAGCATGCATGCGCTGCCGGCAGCAGCGCATGCCGCCGGCAGGGATCTTGTCATGACCTCGTCGGCTCAAGCCTGGGCGCTGATTGATGCCACAAGCGGCTTTGTCATGAACGCCCACAACAAGGACAAGGAAATCAACCCCGGGGAGCTGGTTCATTTGATGACCTTGTACACGGTGCTTGACGCCGCCGGAGGCGATAAAAACGCCCTCAACGCCTCCGTGAGCATTTCGGCGGCCGACGCCGTGCGCTCGGTCAACGGCAGGCGTCTGTATCTTGTGCCGGGTGAACCGCACGCTCTGAAGACGCTTTTGCACGGCATCGCCGTCTCCGGAGCCGAAGATGCCATCCTTGCCGTGTCCTCCCACTTTGCGGAAAAAGACGAGGACTTCGCCAAGCTGATGAATGAAGCGGCGGCAAGGATCGGCCTCACGCACAGCCGCTTTCATTCCCCGACCGTGCATCCGGCAAACCGCACAAGCGCCCTTGACATGGCCCGGCTGGCTGCAGCCTTCAAGAAAAATTTTCCGCAGGCCTTCAGTTGGTTTTCTGAAAAAGAATTCGTCTTCACCACGCACAGCCTGCGCAACCGCAACCTGCTGTTGTGGCGAGCAAGCGGCGTCGACGGCGTCATGAGCAATGCGGAAAACACCTCGATTGTGGGAAGCTGGCATCGCGATGGCAACAAAACCATCATGCCGCGCGACGTCATTGCCGTTTTATTGGGAGGCAGCCGCTCCGACGCCGCCACGGCCGATGTCCAGACGCTTTTGCAGCACGGCCGCCTTCAGTATGAAACGCTGCGGCTTTTTTCCGCAGGCGACCTCATCACCAAAATCGACATTCTCACCGGCAACCGGGAAAAGCTTGAGGTGGGAACGCCGCAGGACATCTGGGTCACCGTCAACCGTCAGGACATCGTTTCGCGCGGCATGGGCGGCTTCAAAACCCTGTTTGAGTACATGTCCCCCGCTGTCGCCCCCGTCAAAACCGGAGAGGTGGTGGGCAGGCTGCGCGTCTACTTCATGAACAAACACATCGGAGACTTTGATCTGGTGGCCATGCACGATGTCGGGCCGGGCAGCTTCTTAAGCCGCTTCGTCGACTCCGTGCGTCTGCGCATGAAGCCAGCAGAAGCCGCCTCCGAACCGGCCGCCGGCGCACAGCAGGCCGAAGACGCACCGAAATCCCCTTCCACGAAATAGATGACGCCATGACCGAAAAGGCAAAGACTGAAGACACACCGCAGGAATCCTTCAAGCAGACCGAAGAGACCGTCGTCGAGGAGCAGGATTCCCTGTTGGAATTTCCCTGCGACTTCCCCATCAAAGTGATGGGCGCCTCAAGTCCGCATTTTGCAGAAACCATCGGAGCGGCAGTGCGGGAACTGGCCCCTGACTTTGATCCGGCCAGCATCACGCAGCGCAAGTCGGCCCAGAGCAAGTACACGGCGCTCACCGTCACAGTGCACGCCAAAAGCCGCGAGCAGCTCGACAGCATCTATCTGATGCTCACCTCCCACCCGCTTGTCAAAATCGTACTGTGACGATTCCGGTCATTGTGCGTAACCTTGGGCTCGCCCCTTACCGGGCCGTGTGGGGGGCGATGCGCGATTTTTCTCTCGGCAGATCGCCTCAGAGCGCCGATGAAGTCTGGTTCGTCGAGCACCCGCCGGTCTACACGGCCGGCCGGGCAGCGCTGCTTGTACCGCAGGAGGTCAACGGCATTCCCGTTGTGCGCGTTGAGCGGGGCGGCGACATCACCTACCACGCCCCGGGGCAGATGGTTGTCTATCCGCTTATTGACCTGCGGCGCCGGCATCTCTTCATCAAGCCCTTTGTCGCCCTTTTGCTCAACTGTCTGACGCAGACCCTTTCAGATTTCGGCATAGCCGGCTTTCAGCACGCCGGAGCCCCGGGCTTGTACGTGCACATGGAGGGCGGAACGGGGGCATTCCGGCAAGAAGCTAAAATCGCCTCCATTGGCATCCATGTTTCAAGGGGCTGCACCTACCACGGGATTGCACTGAATGTCGACATGGATCTCTCCGGCTTCAAGCACATCAATCCCTGCGGCTACAGCGGCCTGCGCGTGACGGATATGCAGACGCTTGCCGGCCGCCCCATGAGCCTGCAGTCCGTCAAAGAGGATTTTCGAAGCCGCTTGCTGCAGCTGCTTGCCGATGCCGCGGGAGACACGCTATGAATGAAGAAAACATCCAACCGGTTCCATGCGTCAAGCCGGGCAGCTTTCAAGCCTGGTGCGCCAGCTTTCGCCCGAAAACACTCGGCATCGCTGCAGCCCCGGTGGCCGTCGGTCTGGCGGTCAGCGCCGCAGCCACACACACGTTTGACGTCGTCGTTGCGCTTGCCACCATGCTTTTATCCATTCTGATGCAAATGATCAGCAACATGGAAAACGACGCCGGCTACACCAAGCGCAGGGCCGAACGCTCCACTCGCAAGGGTCTGCCGCGATCGACCGCCAACGGCTGGCTGACGGTGGCCCAGGTTGAACGCATGATCAAAATTTTGATCGGCGTGGTGGTGCTGGACACACTTTTTCTGATCTATGTCGGCGGTTGGGTGATGCTGGCCATCTCCGTCCTGTCCGTGACAGCCGCCTACTGCTACATGGGCGGCCCCAAGCCCATTGCCTACACCCCCTGGGGCGAATTCGTCGTCTTTCTCTTTTTCGGCTTGACCGCCGTTTCCGGCACGGCCTATCTGCAAACCGGCTTATGGCTGCCTGAAGCTCTTCTCGCTGGCAGTGCACTCGGACTCATCGCCGCCGGCGTGCTTGCCGTCAACAACTACCGGGATGCGGAGCATGACGCAGAAGTCGGGCGCCGTACGCTTGCCGTTGTTTTGGGAAAGCCCGCCATGCTCGGCGTCTACAGCATGCTGGTCTACGCCCCCTACTTGATCATTGCAGCCGTCATCCTCTGCAATCCCTCGACAGCCGGGCTTGCGCTTTGCCTTCTGACGCTGCCCATAGCAATCAGACTCGTCAGAGCGCTTGGTCAGTGCGAAGGAATGGCGTTAAACGGCGTGATGTTCGGCACGGTCAAGCTCGAACTGCTGTTTTCCCTCACCCTCACCGTGGGCGGCTTTGCAAGCGTCCTCCTTTTCTGAAGGATTGAGCACCGTGAACGTGGAAAGGGGCGCAAAAAAGATCCTGCCGATTTCCAAACTGGCCGGACAGCAGGCTCAGCCCCTACCAAAGCCCGCCTGGCTGAAAGTAAGGGCGCTTTCCGAGAGCAGCGGCTCGGACCACGTGCGGCAGGTGCTGCAGACCTATTCATTGTCCACAGTCTGCCGCGAGGCCGCCTGCCCCAACCGGGCAGAGTGCTTTTCACACGGTACGGCGACCTTTCTGATTCTCGGGGAGCTCTGCACCCGCCGGTGCGCCTTCTGCGATCTTGCGCACGGCACGCCTGAGCCGCCCCCCGAAGATGAACCCGAGAGGCTTGCACAGGCAGTAAAAGCGCTCAAACTCACCTACGCCGTCATCACAAGCCCCGACCGTGATGACCTAAAGGACGGGGGAGCCGGGCATTTCGCCCGCGTCATCAAGGCGCTCAGAAACGCTGTTTCCGGCATCAAGGTGGAAATTCTGGTGCCGGACTTCAAAAAAAAGGAAAACGTTGCCCTGCGCATCCTCTCGGAAACGCCGCCAGATGTCTTCAACCACAATATCGAGACCGTCCCCCGCCTCTACCGTGCAGCGCGCCCCGGAGCCTCCTACAAGGGGTCTCTCGCGCTTTTAAAGGCCTTTGCACAGCGCAACCCTCTCATCCCCACCAAAAGCGGTCTGATGCTGGGGCTTGGCGAAACCGATGAAGAAGCTGAGGGCGTTTTGCGGGATCTTTTGGAAAACGGCGTCACGCGCGTCACGATCGGACAGTACCTGGCGCCAAGCAAGAATCATCTTCCCGTCCGGCGCTACGTTTCTCCCGCCGAGTTCAGCCGCTGGCAGGAAAAAGCGCTCGCCATGGGCTTTCAAAAAGCGCATGCGGGCGTCTTTGTCCGCTCCAGCTACCACGCCTCCGAGGATGATGAGCGTCTGCCGTAGGACGTGCGCATGAAAAAGCGCCCGGGGCATGCCGTCCCCCGGGTGCTGCGGACGCCTTCAGCCGGCAGGCTGCAGCGACGTTAGTTCTGCTGCGAATCCTGCTCTTGCGCCTCGGCCTTGTTTTCCTGCTGAATCATCTTCATGCGTTCAGCAATGCGCTCAGCACTCATCACCTGGCAGACAGAGATCACGCGGGTCACACCGCTAGTGCGAGCCGCCACCATCATGGCAATGGTGTTTTCCTGCGGCGTCACAATGCCCATGATGTAGACGATGCCGCGGTCGACAACCACCTTCATCTGGCTCAAGTAGACGTTGTCCTCCATCACCATGCGCGAGCGCACGGTGGCAGCCAGCTTGGAATCCTTCATGCGCTGCGTCCAACTGGAACTCGGCTGCACGGCCAGTTCGTTGACGACGCTTCTCACGCTCAAGCTCTTCTGAGCCGTTTCCGTCACAATGCGCTTTGCCTTGAGCGTTTCAATTTCACCGGTGAGAAGCACCTTGCCGTCATAGGACGTCACGGTAATGTGCCCGTCAGGCAGGCTTCCCAGCTGCTCCTTGAGCGCCTTGGAAATCTCCAGGCTCAAACGCTCTTCAATCACGCCGTCGTTGACAATCGAGCCGGTCGAGCGGCGGTCGATCATGGTAGAGACGGCCGCTCCGGTCGCCATTGCCGCACCCCCGACCACCAAGGGGGCGCAGCCGACCATAGCCGTTGCCATGGCTGCCGCACACGTCAAAATGCAAAGTGAGCGCTTGAGCATGTTGTTTTTCTCCGTATTTTTTTCTAGTTAGAGTCAGATGGTGAAGTCTACAGCCTGATGATATGCAGGACGCCTTGCCTGCACCGCGGGCTGCATCTGCAAAAAAGGCTGCAGCCAGTCATCGTATTTTTGAAGTAAATCCGCCCGCAGCTCCACCTCATGACCGTTGAACTTCACAAGGCCGGCCTCCATCCACTGCTGAAAGATACCTTCAATCTGCCGCAATTGGCAATTAAGCATGGCGGCAAGAAAACGCCTGGACGGAGCAGCCGGTAATCTAACAAAACTTTTTCCCGGGCACTCCCCGATTTTTATTGAACTGCCCGATTGCACCAGACAGACAAGAAAAACTCCGAGACGCTGTTCTGGACTTGCCGCTTGGCAAACCATCAGCCCCAGGCGCTCGCTAAAAGCCCTCCGCACGGCGTACCGGTTGATTTCATCGTTCCAGTTGGGATCCATTTCAACCACCCGCAGAAATATCTCGGGCGCCACCGTCAGCACCTCACAGCGGCAGACGGCCCAATAGCGGCGGGGGAGATTGTCCAGGGCATCAATATCCCGAGTCGGGATGCCGAAGCTGCTGGCCGCCGACAGAGTCAGCATGAAGGGGGAGCTGGTTTCAGGATCGATCACCCCCTGGGCCAGCAAGCCGCTTTTGACAAAAACAATGCGCTTGAAAAACGATGAAGTGCCGATCTGATCGCCTTTGACCAAAACTGTTGGATGACCAATGCTTGTCAGCACTCTGGAGATGCCCGGGGAAAGCCGTGGAGCAAACCAAGGCAAAAGCAAGTCGAAGGACATAGAAGACCGGATTTACAAACAAGCCCGAAAACCGGCACACCGCCGTAATAAAAGAAAATTCGCCGCTATCCTACCACAGCAGTGTGGTTGAAATTTATGTTTGAATAATTTTTATAGCATAAAAATTATAACAATTCACCATTCTTACAGATGTGGATAACTTTGTGAACAACGCAAGAATAAGTCAGCCGCCTGTGGATATCTTTTTGGCAACCTTGTTATCCGGCCGGTTTTCCTCACATTCATCCACAACTTATCCACACCCCGGCCAAGGGCTTATCCACGCCTTTATTCACATGCTAGACCGTTGATTTTAAACGGATTTTCTCTGTTATTCACAGAATTATCCACCCCTATTTACTACTACTTCTAAATAAATATTTTTTCTTTTATTAAGAATTGGAGAGAGGATTATCCACCTCAAAATCTCCATGCCTTTCTTAATTGTGCATGTGAGCAAAAAAAGAAAAAAGCTAATAAAAACAAAGGAATAGCGAAAATTACTTAAAGCAGTGCCGCTTTTTCATAGACTTGACGGACAATATCGGCAAGCCCCATGTAGCCTCTATCAGAGGACGCGGCGCCAATCAACAACACTTGTTCATCAGCCGGTGTATAGCCAACCCGGTCAAGCAGATTCGGGGTGCATTCCGCACAGACCACGACGTGATCGACGCGAATGGCATGCCGGTTGGTTCGTCCTGGCCGGTCGGAAATGCGCACAGCGTAGTTGTCAATCAGTTCGATGTTGACGTTGCGCACCGTTTGGGCGCCGCGCATCAAGAGCCAGGTCAGATCCCACTGGTTGTGCGTCTTGCGAAGCAGTTTTTTCGTGACTTCCGGGTCCAGTTCAATGAGGTAGAGCTGCCGCAGGGCAGGTTCGATTTCCGGAATAAAGCCGAGTACGCCGCCGGCGTGCTGCCGGATGTCTCCAATGCCCCAGGCATCCCGCCAAGATTGGGCTGTCCGTTCATTTTCTTGTTTGTTTTCAAGTAAATAGCGGCTGATTCCCAGGGCGATCCTGCCGTTGCCGATGATGGCTACGCGATTTCCAACAGGCGTATCAGTGAGCAGTTCCTCATAAGTCACAACATTGGAGGCGTTGATGCCGGGAATGTCGGGCATCTCTGGTTCACTGCCTGTTGCAACAATGTAGACGTCGAAAAGATTTTCTTGCTTGAGTTCCTGGAGTTGAACTCTTTTGTTGTAAACAACGTTAATTTCGCTTAAGTTAAGTCTATTTTCGATGATTTTCAGTAAATTTGCGTGATTATCAAAGTTCTCGATTTTATTGAGGAAATGCAGCTGTCCGCCGAGTTCGTCGCCTTTTTCAAAGAGGGTGACGGCGTGGCCGCGATTGGAAGCCACCAACGCAAAAAGCATGCCGGCGAGTCCGCCGCCGATGACGGCAACGCGCTTGGGAGACTGTGTTTTGTGCCTGGAAAAAGTGTATTGCCCGAAAAGGCAGGGGTCTGTCAGGCTAAAAAGCCGCTTGGTGCGCAGAATATCCGAGGGAACACCGACGTCGTGATGGTTGATCCAAGGATCGACCGGAGCATAGTCGAGTCCGAGTTTTTTTCGAATGAAGGCCTTGTCCCCGACAAGAGGGGAGCTGAAGGAAAAAACTGCGTTTTCCAAGCGGCTGCTGATGTCTTCCAAAAGCTTGAAGTCTTCGCTTGCATCCTGAAAGAAGACCGGAAGGTCGGAAGCCTGCGCCAGCGCTTCATAGGCAGGCAGCCAGACGCCGTCTGGAATGGCGTGAGAGTGTGTGGGAATGCGGTCTTCGAAGCCTCCGGCCACTCCGATCAAATAATCGGCTCCGGCGATGCGCAGCATCTGGATGAGGCGAAGTATTTCATCCCAGGACGCCCCTTTGGGCGAGAGCTCCACGAGATTGAAGCGCACGCCGAGGGCTTTGTCCTCGCCCATGGCTTTTTTGCAGCCCCGGACGACTTCAAGCAGAAAGCGAAAGCGCCCGAGTTGGTTGGTTCCCCAGGCATCGCGCCGCGTATTGACGGCCGGGCTCAAAAAGGAAGCAATGAAGGAACGGCCGGAAGCGTTGATTTCCACTGCATCAAAGCCGACCGAGGCGGCTTCCTGCGCGCAGGCGATGAATTGGGAGATGGCTTTCCGGATGAGAAATGCTGGGGCGGCGTGAAAGGTTCTGCCTGTGTATTTGGAGACGCCGGAAACGCTGGAAACCGGATAACGGCTGACGGCGTCCTGCCCGACGTGATTGAGCTGCAGGGCGGTGCGGCAGCCAAAGGCTGAAGCTGCCTCGAGCACCTTCCGGTAGCGTCTGAAGTCGTCTGAAGCAGCGGCCACCACGTTGGGCCCCTGCTTGGATTGCCGGCTCAATGCCGGGGAGACCACCGTGATGAGGCTGACGCCGTCAGCGGCAACACGCGCCCAAAAGCCCGACAGCAGTACAAGGCTTGAGAGGTTTTCCAGCCCCGTGTTGATGGGCGCTGCGGTGAGGCGGTTTTTCAAGTGCATCGGACCGCAGTCAATCGGACGCAGAAGATGCTGCCACTGGCTCAACATGCCGGATGCTCCCACTCACCGTTTACGCAACGAGATTATTGATGCCAAACGGGACAAGCACGCTTGGAACGGTGGCGCTGGTGCTTTCGACGTGCTTGAGTTGGTCGTCAAAATAGATGTGGGGTTTGAGAACGTCCAAAACCCTTTTTTTGGGAAGACCGTCCATCAAAAAGAGCTCGGCTGCACTCATGCCGAAGCTTTTAAGGCTGGTGATGAGCCTTTCTTCGTTCATGGCGCCGCGCGCCGTCACGATGGATACGCGCAGCACCGGCTTGAAGTATGGATCGTTTTTGCCGCGCTCGGCGTCCATGGCCTGAAATTGCCCGAGCTTGGTGAAGAGACGGTGCATGGGTCCGGGCTGGTGCGGAATGTCGCGCTTTTCCCTTTCATGCAGCATAAAGCCCTGGATGCCCTCTTCATGAAAGGTTTTTTCCGCCTCATCATCGATGACGACTCCGTCAAAGTCAAACGCAATGCGAAGCTCGTCATCGTCTTCTTCTTCACCTTGCGCCGCCGTGGAGGTGGGAATCACCAGACCGGCGGGCTGCCCCATGCTGACGGCATGAAAGACGTTTTCCTTGTTGGCGCTCAAAAAAAGCGAGGCGTCATAGGCCTGAAGGTACGGAAACGTGGACTGGCCGGAGGTGAAGGCGCCTGCTGTGATCGGCAGGTTGTAGGCTCTGCAGGAGTTGAAAAAGCGCTGTCCGGTTTCTGGCGTATTGCGACTGAGCGCCACCACGCGAAACGGCTGCTTGTCTCCAAACAGCGTATTGATGCGCGCCAGCTTGCGGATGAAGGGAAAGGCTGTTCCCGGCTCCAGCGGCTCTTCGGCGTGGTTCACCTGCCAGTCCCTGTAGGCGGCGACTCCCTGCGTTTCGAAAATCTGGTGTTCCTTTTCCAGGTTAAAGAGTGCGCGTGAACTTACGGCAACCACAATTTGCTGTTCAATGGGAGTCGTCATTTTCTTTCGACAGACAAAAATAAAGGACCTGTCAGATGATTGTACCGACAGGTCCGGATGTCAATGTGCTCAACAAGCGCGGTGATCAGATGTCAAGGTTGCTCACAAAGATTGCATTGTCTTCAATGAACTCCCTGCGCGGCTCCACTTCGTCGCCCATGAGCATGGAAAAGATGTCATCGGCCTTGCTGGCGTCCTCCAGCCTCACACGCAGCAGGCGGCGTGTCTGGGGGTTCATGGTGGTTTCATAGAGCTCTTCGGCCCCCATTTCGCCAAGCCCCTTGTAGCGCTGCTTCTTGACGCCCGCCTCGGCCTGGTCCATGAACCATTTGACGGCCTCCCCGAAGTTCTTCACCCCCTGGCTGGCGTCGCCCCGTACGGCGCGCGCCCCCTCTCCCACAACGCCCTTGAGAGCCAGGGCTGCCGTGTGCAGGATCTGATACTCATTGGAGCGCAGGAATTCCTGCTCGATGAAGGTCGTGTGCGTGTTGCCGTAAATGTGGTGGCTGATGCTGATGCGGCAGCGTTCCTTTTCCGCATCGTATTCGGCCCGGACGCGGATTTCCGGATCGCGGATCTCGTCTTCGAGCGCCTTGGCGCTGGCCTGCGCGGTCTGCAGGTCAGATAGATCCACCTCCACGCCCGAGGAGATGGCAAGAAGCGCCGCTTTGTCGATGACGAGACTCAAGCGTGTAATCACGGCTTTTGACTGCTCAAATTCGGCAATCATGTTTTCGAGATCGGTGCCGCGCAGGCTGACGCCGGCTTCAAAGTCAGCCGTGTTGCGGTAAAGCGCTGCTCCATCCAGAGCGATGTTGAGAAGGTATTTCTCCATCTCCACATCGTCCTTGATGTAGATCTTGCTCTCCAGGTTGTTCTTGCCGCGGCGTCCGGTGAGCACGCCGTAAAGGGGCGGCTGCGCGATGTAGACGTGCCCCTGTTCAATTAACTGCGGCATCTGACGGTAGAAGAAGGTCAGAAGCAGCGTGCGGATGTGTGCGCCGTCCACGTCGGCATCGGTCATCAAAATGATGCGGTGGTAGCGCAGCTTCTCAATGTCGAAATCCTCCTTGAGCTGGGTGCCGAGCGCCAAAACGAGCGTTTTGATCTGCTCGGAGTCAAGCAGCTTGTCCACGGAAGCCTTCTCCACGTTGAGAATCTTGCCTCGCAGGGGAAGAATGGCCTGGAACTCACGGTCGCGGCCGGTTTTGGCGGAACCGCCTGCGGAGTCGCCCTCCACGATGAAGATTTCACTTGCGGCCGGATCCTTGCTCGAGCAGTCTGCAAGCTTGCCGGGAAGTCCGCCGCCGATCACCTGCTTGCGCGTCACTTCACGCGCCTTGCGGGCCGCTTCACGGGCTCTTGCCGCCGTCACAATCTTGTTGCAGATGTCGCGGGCCTGGTCGGGATGTTCCTCGAGAAACTGCTCCAGGCCTTCGGATACGGCGGAATTGACGGCCGGCATGACTTCGCTCGTGACAAGCTTGTCCTTAGTCTGGGAGCTGAAGGACGGCTGGGGCACCTTCACCGAGAGCACGCAGGTGAGACCCTCGCGCATATCCTCGGCTGCGATGTCGAATTTGTCGCTCTTTTTGAGGATGTCATTGTTGGCAATGTACTTGCGGATGACGTTGCTCATGGCAACGCGCAGTCCGGTGACGTGCGTGCCGCCGTCTCTTTGGGGAATGTTGTTGGTGTAGGCGGCCAGCGACTCGTTGTAGGAATCGTTCCACTGCATGGCCACTTCCACGTAGACGGGAATTTCCTTGCCGCTGTCCTTGGTGCTTTTCTGCATCACCGTTTTTTGAATGTAGACGGGATCCTTATGGATGGCCTTGCGGGTGGTGTTCTTAAAGAGCACGAAGCTCTTGACGCCGCCTTCGCTTTCGAGCAGCACATGACGGGCCGTGCGCTCGTCGGTGAGTTCAATGTCCACGCCGGAATTTAAAAACGACAGTTCGCGCAGGCGGTTGAGCAGATTGTCGTAGTCAAATTCAACAACCGGTCTGAAAATGTCTGCGTCAGGCAGAAAGTGCACTTCCGTGCCGCGTTTTGTGGTCGGTCCGAGCACCTTCATGGGGCTCACCTCAACCATCTCGCCCGTGTTCGGATCCTTTTGCATCTCCACGATGCGGTCGACGACGGCCCCATGGTCGAACTTGAGCGCATGTGTGTAGCCGTCGCGATGCACTTTCAGTTCAAGCCAGGTCGACAGTGCGTTGACGCAGGAAACACCTACGCCGTGCAGACCGCCTGAAATCTTGTAGCCGTTTTCGTCAAACTTGCCGCCGGCATGCAGTTCGGTGAGCGCAATCTCCGCGGCGGAACGCTTGGGCTCATGCTTGTCGTCAAACTTGATGGCTGTCGGAATGCCGCGTCCGTCATCGATCACGCTGATCGAGTTGTCCATGTGGATGGTGACGTAGACCTTGCTTGCAAACCCAGCCATGGCCTCGTCAATGGAGTTGTCCACCACTTCGTAGACGAGTTGATGCAGGCCGGAGCCGTCGGAGACGTCGCCGATGTACATGCCCGGACGTTTACGAACCGCCTCAAGTCCCTCAAGAATCTTGATGTTGCTTTCGTTGTAGGAGCTTGAAGCGTCTGTTCTGTTGTCTTGATCAGCCATAGTTCGTAAAGAAAAAAGTCCAATGATGAATGTCGTCGATACCTCTCAGGAAAGTCCGACGCCAATGCTTGATTCCCTCTTGCCTTGTCGGCTCCAAGAATCGCATTGGCGTTCATTTCAACCGGAATGATCGGATTGAAGGCCGGACTTCGGCATCTTTGTCAGATGCGCATCGGCATCAGCACGTAGCGGAAGAGTTCGTTGTCGGGCATTGTCAGCAGTGTGGCTCCCTGTGCCGACGAAAGCGAGAAGCGAACTTCGGAGTTTTTCAGGTTGGTGAGGGCATCGAGCAGATACACAACGTTAAAGCCCACATCGAGTTCGGGGCCGTCATAGTTGATGGCAATCTTCTCCTCAGCCTCTTCCATTTCAGAGTTGGTGCTCTGGATGCTGAGCGTGCCCGGCGTGATGATCCAGCGCAGACCCTTGAATTTCTCGTTGGCAAGAATGGCGGCACGGCGCAAGGCGCCGATCAACTCTTCACGGTTGACAAGGAAGATCTTGTCGTTGCCCTGGGGAATCACGCGCTTGTAGTCAGGGAATTTGCCCTCAACCAGTTTGGTGAGAAAGTCGATTTCCCCGAAGACGAAGCGCGCCTGGGATTTGCCGATCTCCACGAGCACTTCCGAATCATTGTCCGGCAACAGCTTCATGAGCTGCTGCACGCTCTTGCGGGGAAGAATCACTTCCACGGAGCCGTCAAAATCGATTTCCGAGTTGTCGTCGCAGCAGGCAAGACGATGGCCGTCGGTGGCGACGGCGCGGACCTTGTGATCCTGAATCACGATCAGCATGCCGTTGAGGTAGTAGCGGATGTCCTGCTGAGCCATCGCAAAGTGCACCATGTGAAAGAGGTGCTTGAGGTTCTGAGCAGGCATCTTGAAGCTCGTGGTCATCTCGCCGATATTGAGTTCGGGATAATCCTCGGCGGGCAGCTGGGCAAGCAGGTAGCGGGAATTGCCGGCCGACAGAACGGCCTTGCGTTCATCCTGACTGAGGGTGACTTCGGTGGAAGCGCTGGGAAGGGCGGACAAAAGAGCCAGCAGTTTGGCTGCCGGCAGCGTGGTCTTGCAGTCTTCCTCGCCGCAACCGATGTTTGAAGAGGTACGGATCTGGATTTCCAGATCGGTGGCGGTGAAGCTGACGCGATCACCTTCCTTCTTCAGAAGAATATTGGCGAGAATCGCAAGCGTCTGACGGCCTTCTACAATGCCGCCGACCATCTGCAGAGGCTTTAAGAGGGCCTCTCGGGTGCACTTGATAAACTGCATGGAACTACTTCTGCCTCTAAAAATCATGAGCACAACACACCCTCGCGGGCGCACGCGCGAATCAGGCAATTTTACCGATTTTGATGGGTTTCGACGTCCGCGCAAAGCGCGCGAATGCCGGAAAAATGATGAAATCCGGCTAGTTTTTCAACCGCTGCTCAAGCAGATGAATGTCATGCTTGAGAGCTTCGTCCGTGTTGCGGTCGCTGTTGACTTTCCGGTGTGCGTAGATGACGGTGGTGTGATCCCTGCCGCCAAACATGGCGCCGATTTCCGGCAGACTCTTGTTGGTCAATTCCTTGGACAGGTACATGGCGACCTGCCTTGCCCGCACCAGGTTGGCTTTTCTCGATTTGGCCACGATGTCGCCGGGTTTGATGCCGTAGTACTCGGCAACAGTTTTCTGAATATTCTCAATCGTCACCGGCGTGGCCGAGGCCTTGAAGATGTCGCGTAAAGCCATCTTGGCGGTGTCAATGGTCACAGGAACCTGATGAAAGCGCGTGTAGGCCAGGATCTGCTGCACCGCGCCTTCGAGCTCGCGCACGTTGCTCTTGATGCGCTTGGCGATGATTTCCGCAACTTCCTGCGGCATTTCAAGCCCCGAGCGCTCCGCCTTTTGCAGCAGGATCTGAACGCGCATCTCGAATTCGGGAGGCTCGATCATCACAATGAGCCCCTGCGTCAAGCGGCTCAGAAGACGATCCTGAAACTCCGGCAGGTTCTTTGGGTAGGTGTCGCTTGTAAGCACAATCTGCTTGCCGTGCGGCACCATGTTCTCGAAAGTCAGAAAGAAGTTGGTCTGCGTGCCATCTTTGTCCCGAAAGCTTTGAATATCGTCGATCAGCAGCATGTCGATGTTGCGGTAGCGCTCATCGAACTTGCGCATTGCCTCCGTGTAGCGGTCGAGATTGACGTTTTTCAGGCGTATCGCATCGACAAACTCATGGGTGTACTGCTGGGCGGAGACGCACAACACCTTCGCCTTGGGGTTGTTCTTGAGAAAACGATTGCCGATGGCGTGCATCAAATGGGTTTTGCCCAAACCGACGCCGCCGTAAATAAAGAGGGGGTTGTAGATGGACTTGGTGCTGGAAGCCACTTGCAGCGCCGAGGCATAGGCCATCTGGTTTGCCTGACCTTCCACCAGGTTTTCAAAGGTGAGGTAGGGCAGCAGGCCGGTGGCGGAAATGTCAGGCTGCTTGTCTTCTGTTTGCGGGGCAGAAAACGAAGTCGAAGGACCGTTGTCGGCAACCGCCCAGACGATGTCCATATCCTTGCCGGCAAGCCGTCTGACATATTGAGTGATGGTGGAGCCATAGGACTCGCGCACCGTGCGCAGTTTGGCTCCGGAGGGGGCCAGAATCGTGATGGAGCCGGCTTCGAGCTCCACTTCCGCCGTCAGATCTGCAAACCAGGTCTGATAGACATCATGTGGCGTGTCTGCCTTGATTTGCTCCAAACAATCGGTCCAGAAATCACTCATAGGGAAAAAAGAAAAAAGCACTCCAAGGGATCTGCGGCAGAAAGCGCTGCAGTCCGCGTCAGGTTGAAACGGGAGTATTGATCGGGGCGCTCATTTTAGCCGGTGAAAAAAAGCTTCGCTGTGTGCGGTTTCCGCTGCACGGGGAGGAAATAAAACCGCCTGCACGACTCATTGAACCTGCTGATGAAGAAAACACTAAATCCTGTGATCCCGGGGAGTGAAAAAATTTTTTACGGAAGGCGGCCAAATTTTGTTGGTCCCGAATATTTGACAGAAATACCAAAAATAAGGTTTAATATCAGGCTTTTCGGAGTCCTCTGACAAGAGGAGGACGTTTTGCGCCGCTGCCGGATGCAGCGGGTGCGGAATTTCCCCGTGTTTTCTGCCCGACTCCGTCTAAATTGACCCGGGGCTGCCCATGGCAATGAGTGCGCGAAGTTTTCCATTCATCATTGCCTCAGAAAACGGCAACGCCGATGAATAAACCCGTTTGACAACTATTGCTGGGAAACAATCATGGCAACCAAGCGTACCTACCAACCTTCCAAGATCAAGCGTGCCCGCACGCATGGTTTTCTCGTGCGCTCCCGCACGAAGAGCGGTCGTGCTGTTCTGGCTCGTCGCCGTCGTAAGGGACGTCACGTTCTCGCCCTCTAAGCAGCTGCTGATTGACGCAGCCATAGGGTGAGATATATGACTTCCGGGCTTTGCGCTGGCAAGTTTCCAAAATCGTCTCGGATTCTCAAGTCGGAGGATTTTGGAAGCCTTATGCGCGGGCAAGGCCCCGGAAGCATCCGACTCGGACGCGATTCCGTGAGTGTGTGCGCCATGGCGCACAGGCGTACGGATCTCGTCCGTTTTGGTTTTACCGTCGGAAAGAAAAATGTCAGGCGTTCCGTGGATCGGGCGCTTGTCAAACGCATCATGCGAGAGTGTGCACGCGCCTTTCTGCCGGAAGTCAGAAAACTTTGCGCTAAACGCGGCTTTGGCCTTGACGTGAGTCTGCGCTATCGCACGTCGCTTCTAGTTCGTGATGCGGTGACGGTGCGGCAGGCCAAGGAAAATGTCCGGCGCAGTTCTGAACTTGCATTGGCGGCGCTTTGCAAAAGGCTCCGGGCAATGGAGTTTTCAAGCGAATCAGAAAAGTGATGAAGCGCGTGTTCATCGCTCTGGTTCGCTTTTATCAGCTCACATTGTCCCCATGGGTTGGACATCAATGCCGGTTTATTCCGACATGTTCCAACTACGCCATAGAGGCTTTTGAAAAGCACGGAGCTCTCAAAGGGCTGTGGATGACGTTGGCGCGACTGGCAAGATGCCACCCCTTGGGCGGCAGCGGCTATGATCCGGTGCCCGATGAGTTCCACTGGCGCTGCTGGCGGCACGATGAACACGGACAGTCATCCAAGTAAAGTTTCGACGACCTAGACAACAGAAAGATTTGGACCTGATATGGGAAGCGATTTTCAACGTACCCTCATGTGGGTGATCCTGGTGGCCTCCTGCTTCATGCTGTGGGACAACTGGAACGTCTACAACGGAAAGCCCTCATTTTTCGGGGAACCTGAAGCAACGAAGGTTGAACAGACTGCTGAGGCCTCCAAAACGCCGGAAGCATCGGCTGATGCCGTTCCCACCTCGGGAAGCGGAGCCGAGGCTGTTGCCAAGGGCATGATCGATGTGAAGAAGCCTGTTGAAGTCAGCAACGACATGCTCAAGCTGACGATCGACGAGGTGGGCGCCGTTGTGACGCATGCCGTCCTTCTGAAGGAGCACCAGCAGGCTGATTGGACCGAAGTGGGCATTGCCGGCATGATCCTCGGCAAGGAGCCTTCGCCGCGTCCCAACATTGAGCTGCTCAATGTTTCTCCCAAGAGCGTTTATGTGGCGCAAAGCGGCTTCATCGGCGGCGAATACCCCAATCACAAGTCGCCTTTCAAGTACCTCGGCACGAAGACCGAAAAGCGCATGGACAATGAGCTCGGCCGTGAGGTGAATGTCTACACTGCTGTTTTCGAGTCCACGGTGAACAATGTCACGGTCCGCAAGAGTTTCGAGCTCTCTGACGGCCGCTACTCAATTACCGTGCGCAATGAACTCACTAACAACAGCGGTGAGAGCATCCGTCCGTCGGTCTACTACCAGCTCACGCGCGACGGCAATACGCCGGAAGGTCAGAGCTCCTTCTACTACACGTACACGGGCCCGGCGATCTACACCGAAGAGGACAAGTTCCAGAAGATTTCCTTTGACGACATCAGTGACAAGGCCGGCCATGTTGCCAATTCCAACAGCGGCTGGATTGCCATGATTCAGCACTACTTCATTTCGGCTTGGACGGATGTTCGCGGCGAGGAAGGAAAGTATCAGAGGGAGTACTACACGGCCAAGCTGGATCAGAACCTCTTTGCCGTTGGATCTATTCACCGCATTGAAACGGTTGAGCCCAACCAGACTGTCAAGACGGCTGCGACTCTCTACATCGGACCGCAGGATCAGGCCCGCCTTTCCTATCTTGCCGACGGGTTGGATCTGGTGGTCGACTACGGCTGGCTGACATTCCTTGCCAAGCCCATCTACTCCATCCTGCACTTCATGCACGGACTGTGCGGCAACTGGGGCTGGTCCATTGTGCTGCTCACCTTGCTGGTGAAGCTGATTCTCTATCCCATTTCGGCTGCCGGCTACAAGTCCATGGCCCGCATGAAGGAGGTTACGCCCCGCATGAAAGCCTTGCAGGAGCAGTACGCAGACGACAAGCAGCGCTACCAGCAGGCGATCATGGAGCTCTACCGCAAGGAGAAAATCAATCCGATCGGCGGCTGTCTGCCCATTCTGCTGCAGATTCCCGTGTTCCTCGCGTTGTATTGGGTGCTTCTGGCCTCGGTTGAACTGCGCGATTCCGCATGGCTTGGTTGGGTGAGCGATCTGGCGAGCCCTGATCCCTGGTTCATTCTGCCTGCGATCATGATGGCAACGATGTTCCTGCAGATCAAGCTCAATCCGACGCCGACCGATCCCATGCAGGCCAAGATGATGGTGATCATGCCGCTTATCTTCGGCGTCATGTTCTTCTTCTTCCCGGCCGGTCTGGTTCTCTACTGGTTGACGAACAATGTGCTTTCGATTGCACAGCAGTGGTACGTCAACAAGCAGATCGCCAAGGATAGAGCCAAGCGTCTGAATGCCGTGAACCACTAAAGCACGGTCTGCCTTTGGAAGGCGTAAGGGAGGAGTGCCTGACAGCCCCCTCCCTTTTTCATGATCATTTTCCGATGCAGAACTTGGAAAAGATCATTCCCAGCAGATCGTCCGAAGTGGTTTTCCCAACGATTTCCCCCAGGGCCATGCCTGCCAGACGCAATTCTTCAGCGGCGATATCAAGCCCCACCGTTTTGCCGACGCATTCCCCGGAAATCAGGCGAATGTGCTCGCAAGCGCGGGCAATGCAGTCAAGGTGTCTTGCGCGGGCCAGAAAATCCCCCTCAGCATTGTCAGACTCTCCGGCAATCGCTTTGAGACGTTGAATCAAAGCATCAATGCCTTCGCCTGTTTTGACGGAAATGCCGATGGCATCCGACTCTTTTTGAGCGGAGCCCTCCACAAGATCAATCTTGTTGAAGATATGAAGAAATTGAACGCCCTCCCTGAGCCTTGGCTGGATCAAAGACATGGCCTCTTCCTGACTTTCCGCCTCCTTTTGATCCGCGCTTTTTAAAAGCAGCACAATGTCGGCGTTCTCAACCGCCTCCAGCGTGCGTTCAATGCCGATTTGCTCCACCTTGTCGTTGGTGTGGTGCAGCCCTGCGGTATCAATTAAATTCACAGCCAGTCCATCAAGATGGATGGTGTGTGCAATGCGGTCGCGCGTTGTGCCGGCGATGTCCGTGACAATGGCGACATCTTCGCAGGCAAGCGTGTTCATCAAGGAGCTTTTGCCAACGTTTGGAGCTCCGGCCAGAACGACGGTAAGACCTTCGCGCAGAACCTTGCCGCGCATGGCGACCTGCTGCAATTGCGAGAGCTTGTTTTCAATCTCTGCAACACGTTCGTTGACGCGGCCTTCTTCAATAAAATCGATCTCCTCTTCAGGAAAATCAATCGTGGCTTCAATGTAGGCACGCAGCTCCAGCAGATCTGTGTTGATGGATTGAATGCGGCGTGAGAACTCCCCTTGCAGGGATCTGGCAGCTGCGCGGACAGCCGACGCCGAACCGGCTTCAATCAAGTCCGCCACTGCCTCGGCCTGCGCCAGATCCATGCGGTTGTTGAGAAAAGCGCGCTGGGTGAACTCGCCGGGGGCGGCAAGTCTGAGCCCTTCAGATTTGCCCACCTGCAGGCATCTTTCCAAAATAAGCTGCAGAAGAGCCTGACCGCCGTGTGCCTGGATTTCCAGTACGGTTTCACCAGTGTACGAAGACGGAGCCATGAAAAGAATCACGATCGCCTTGTCAATCAAGTTTCCATGTTCATCCTTCACAGGCAAAAGGTGTGCATGACGGGGCGTCAGGGTTTTGTTTGGAAATAGAACATGTGAAATATTATTCACTTGTTTTAAATTTCCTGATAAACGGATCACCCCGATGCCTCCCCTTCCGGGAGCTGTGCTTCGGGCAATGATCGGATCTTTTTCAGAGAGCATACGCAAGCATGAAGAGGAATTGACTGAGGTATATTTGTCGTTTCACCAAGCACTGACGACGTGATCATATTATGAGCCTGCCGCCTAAAAACTCTACACAGAACACTATTGCAGCCGCAGTCTGCGCCGCTATTGTGGCGGTTGCCTGTGTTCCCATTGCAGCTTTTGTTGCGTCCTTTGGTGAGACGTACAACCAGAGGGCTTTGACCTACTGCGTCATTTTATTGTGGGGGGCGGCAGGAGCCATTACGATTTTTTCGCTGACCTACAAAAGCGCTGCGAAAAAACTGAGTGCCGGGCTGATGATGAAATGGATTGTCAGTGCTTTCTTCTGGCCCCTGCTTCTCATAAGCTGGTATTTTGTCGGCAGAAAAAGAAATCAGCAGCCTGACGAGACTGCTGATCCCAAGTAGAGAAAAGAATATTGGAGTTGAATGCCCCATTGTGCGGGCGTTAGTCGTCAAACAAATCCCGTGCAAGCTTCATCGGGCAGAAGCCCGGGCCGCACATGCTGCAGAAATGCGCATCCCTGCCGCCTGTCCCGCCAAGCGTTTCATCATGCATGGAGGCGGCTCGGGCAGGATCAACGGATAAGTTGAACTGGTCATTCCAACGGAATTCAAAACGCGCTGAACTCATCATCAGGTCGCGGATTGCAGCTCCGGGCACGCCTCTGGCAATGTCGGCGGCATGCGCTGCAATGCGAAAGACGGCAAGTCCCTCTCGAACATCATTGGAGTCAGGCAGTCCTAGATGCTCTTTTGGCGTGACATAACACAGCATAGCGGTACCACAAGCTCCGATGATGGCGCCGCCGATGGCAGCCGTCACGTGGTCGTACCCTGCTCCACAATCGGTGACCAGCGGTCCGAGCGTATAGAAGGGGGCTTTGTTGCAGTAGGCCTCCTCGCGAACCTGATTCATGGAAATCCCGTTTAAAGGAATGTGTCCGGGGCCTTCAATCATGACTTGAACATCACGCTTGCCGGCCAGGCGATTTAGTTCACCCAAGGTTTTGAGTTCTGCAAATTGCGCGGCATCGTTGCCATCGTGAAGGCTTCCGGAACGCAGTCCGTCTCCCAAAGACAGCGTTACATCATAGTGGGCGGCGATATTCAAAATTTCGTCGAAATGATCGTAAAGAAAATTCTCCTTGCGGTGTTTTCTCATCCATACGGTGATGAGTCCGCCGCCGCGGGACACAATGCCGGTCAGTCGGCTGCGTGTCAGTTCGACGTGTGAGGCAAGCAGGCCGGCATGGATTGTCATGTAGTCGACGCCTTGCTCGGCTTGTTCTGTCATCACCTCTTTAAACAGATCCCAGGACATTTGCTCCGGCTTTCCGCCGGCTCTCTCAAGGGTTTCATAAATGGGAACAGTGCCGACGGGCACACAGGAATGACGAAGAATCATTTCACGCGTTTCACGGATGGACTTTCCTGTTGACAGGTCCATGACGGTGTCTGCTCCGCAAATCAGCGCTTCCTGTAGCTTATCGAGCTCTTCATGCCAGTCTTTTGATGAAGACGAAGTGCCGATGTTGGCATTGATTTTTGTGGAGAAACGTTTGCCAATGATCATCGGTTCACATTCAGGATGCTGGAAGTTGCAGGGAATCACTGCTTCTCTGGAGGCGACCAAATCTCTCACCTGTTCAGGCGTAAACAAAGGCGCCTCCAAAGCCGGAGCCAATAACTCGGAAAGTTTGCTTTGTCCTAGAGATTGGACTTCTGTTTTTAAAATCTCTCGGCAGAGATTTTCTCGAGATGCGACAAAGGCCATTTCCGGGGTCACAATGCCTGCTTTTGCTGCCGCCAGCTGCGTCTTGGATCCAGGGGCGGGGCGATTCCTTTTGACTGGATGGGTTTGATTACCATTCTCACCAAAAGGGCCGGTGACGTCGTTGAGGTAGATGGCAGGCTGTGGACTGCCGCCAAAAGCTTCAGGTGTTGGACTTAGTTGGATGCGACGGAAGGGAACTTTTTCACCGCAGCTCGATATGTCATAGAAACGTTCCCCTGCAAGCCTTCCCTTAAAAAGCGGCGAAGCAGGGCGCTGAGGTTGAATGGATAGGTTGGAAGCCTTTTTGGACATAGACAGTACACCAAAAAAATTGAGGTCCGAGTAGTTTAGCTGTTTAGGGGTGCTTCAACCGATGAAACCAACATAACCCATTGATTTCTAAGAGGAATAAATCTAATTGATTACGTGTAACTAATTCAAAAACTTATGTTTCACGTGGAACAAAAGACTTTATTCCTAATAGAACAACGATAAAAGATGCTCCTTTGATGTTTACTGAATGGATGTTTCACGTGAAACATCTATGGATAAGACCTAAAAAGACTGGTAGTAAAGCGAAGGGCGGGGATTTTAGAGAAAAACGTTGAAGGATTCTCTGCAAAAATGAAGGTGACGAGGGAACTTTTTTTTTGTATTTATTGAGGTTGTCCAAATGTTGGGTGGAGATGGCGAGTTTTAATGAATGATGGTGAAGAGTTCTGTTGTGATTGAATTGATCGAGATTGTTTCACGTGAAACATCTGGTGCTAAAAGAATAAGCGGAAAAGAATAATTGGGTTTTTATGCCTCTTGTATTGAAGAACTGTTCAAGTGATCAAGTTGATTCCAATGCTGTATTAAATAGAAGAGGGTGAGAGTGTGTCAGAGGTGGAATGTTCAGCCTGGAAGGGGTGATGCTGATTGCTATTGATAGGTAGTTGGCAGAGTTCATGAGAGCCTGATCGGTGCTGACTCTCGCTGGGTTTTGGTTTACGCTTCGCTACCCCGGAATATTTAGGAAAACATGAATGGAGAGGCTTTGTGCACCGAAAGTGGGTTTATTCTTTTTGTGTCCTTCTGGTACTTCGTCTCTTGTGTGACGGCCTTGCTTACTGACCTTGAGTGGGCTCGCACTGAATGAAGGGTAGATCCTAGCGGAGCGGTAAATGCTTATCTCTGAGTTTGAAAAAACCTGTGGACTAATAAATAGAAAACAGAGGTTTAATAGGTCATATCCTCCAGGGGTAATTTAGGTTCACTCAGGAGATGAGTCGTTTGAGACGATAAACTGCTGAAGATTGGCAATGGAACAGCCCTTAAACTGAATTTACGACATTTTATCTTTCTGGTGGATTCAAGTCTGTTGTGATTGCTATAGAAGTAGTAAGTTAATCAGCGGCATGTTGAGTGAATCTTGTTTTGACATAAAAATAAAATTCACAGAACTTCTGTACTTCTTATCTTTAAATTGCTGAAGTGAGGGGTGCGTGAATTGCTCTGATTTAACCAGAGATAAAAAATAGAGAACGCAGTGTTGAGGGGATTGATATAAGGAAAGAAAAGGTTTCTTGCGACTGTTGTTTTGAATTTGAAATCGCGCTGACTGAGTTAAAGAAATTTACCGCATTATTTCCGTTTAAATTTGAACCAAGAGAGTCTTGACAGGATGACGACGTGTTGTAAAACATCGCGGATGCAGTTGTGAAAACTTGAGTTTTTGACTGTTGATGTTTTTTTTCGGATGGGCCTAAAAGATGAGATTTTTATTTGAGTGTTTCACGTGAAACAGTGGTTGAATTGATGGGGTGGTAGTGCGGAGATTGAAGGGATTGTTTCACGTGAAACACAGTGCTTAGGTTAAGCTGACACTACTGTTGAAATGTTGTTAAGTCAACGCGATTCGTGGAATAGATGTCAGGTTTGTTCAAGCGCCGATGGTTTCCTAGTGACCTAAACCCGATGGTTTATGAACAAAACATCAGGCTTGAAATGAACGAGATCTCAGCAGAGATGGAAAAATTATTTACAGCTGGATTTTCTAAAAAAAAACGCGTTGGACTGGAATTTTGGAAGTCGCGATGCAGTAACACATTGCTATTTAAATGCATGAAGTGTTGCGGCTGAAAGTAAAATCTCTCATGACAAAGAATACAAATGAGTGAGTTGGTTGATCGGTTCTGTATGAAGCGTTTTGATTGACTTATTTAAGAGAGCTTGGGGAGTGAAGATTCTCCAGTTTTAACGAAAATGAATTACCCGGATATTTTTGATGTCATTGTGATTGGTTGTGGTCATGCTGGAGCTGAAGCTTCCCTTGCGTCAGCCAGGATGGGGGCGAAAACTCTTTTGATCACGCACAATATTGAAACCATTGGACAGTTGTCTTGTAATCCATCAATAGGTGGAATAGGGAAAGGACATCTAGTAAAAGAAGTTGATGCCATGGGTGGCGCCATGGGGGCTGTAACCGATGTTGCGGGTATTCAGTTTCGCATTCTGAATCGTTCAAAAGGACCGGCAGTACGTGCAACTCGAGCGCAAATCGATAGGAATCTCTATCGAGTTGAAATGAGGAAAAGAGTTGAAAACCAGCCGAACTTATTTGTGTTTCAAATGGCGGCGGATGATTTGATTGTTGATAATCATCGAGCTGCTGGCGTGGTGACAAAAACTGGGTGTCGTTTTACTTCGAAATGTGTTGTTTTGTGCAGCGGCACTTTTTTGAATGGTTTGGTGCATATTGGCTTGGATCATTATTCAGCCGGGCGGGCAGGTGATCCGCCTTCCATTCGTTTGGCTGAGCGATTGATTGATTTAGGACTTCCTAAGGGACGTCTAAAAACGGGGACGCCGGCTCGTATTGATGGACGCTCTATTGATTTCAGTAAATGCCGTGAACAGATGGGGGATATGAATCCTATCCCTTCGTTTTCCATGATGGAGCTGGGTATTAAGCATCCCCGTCAGTTGTCATGCTGGATTACACACACGAATGAAAAAATGCATGACATTATTCGAAGGAACCTCGATCGGTCTCCCATGTATTCAGGAATTATCGAAGGAATTGGGCCGCGTTATTGTCCTTCAATCGAAGATAAAGTCCAGAGGTTTAAAGATAAGGACAGCCATCAAGTTTTCCTTGAGCCGGAAGGTTTGTCAACTAATGAGTTTTATCCGAATGGAATTTCAACATCGCTCCCCTTTGATGTTCAGCTGGACATGATTCATTGCATTCCCGGGTTGGAGAATGCTTACCTGCTAAGACCCGGCTATGCGATCGAATATGATTTTTATGACCCGCGCGAATTGAAACGGACATTCGAGTGTAAGCAGATTGAAAATCTTTACTTCGCTGGCCAGATTAATGGAACAACTGGGTATGAAGAGGCAGCGGCGCAAGGTTTGTTGGCTGGTTTGAATGCTGCCGCCAGAGCTTTAGGGCGGGAGGAATGGACGCCAAGAAGAGATGAAGCATATCTTGGAGTCATGATAGATGATCTGACAACAAAAGGTGTCACGGAACCCTACCGCATGTTTACGAGCCGTGCAGAATATCGCCTGAGTCTTCGGGAAGATAATGCTGATGCGCGTTTAGCTGAAACGGCACATCGTTTGGGAGTCCTTGAAGAGGAAAAATATGCTTCCTTTATGAGAAAACAGGAAGCTATTGAAAAAGAACTCTCTCGGTTGAAGAGTACGTGGATAAATCCAAGAGTGGTCGCTTCTGATGAGGCTGTTCGTGTTCTGGGGGCAACCATTGAACGTGAGTACAACTTGGCATCTCTTCTTGCGAGACCTAATGTTGATTACACAATCCTGATGAGCTTGAAAAAAGCAGATGGAACTTTGGTGAGCGAGAATGCTCTGACAGATCCGGAAAAAATCGAACAAATTGAGATTGCCTTGAAGTATCAAGGGTACATCGAACGACAAAAAGAGGAAGTTCAAAAAACTCTGGAGCATGAGATGTTGGAACTTCCGGAAGATATGGATTACGACAAAGTTGTTGGACTGTCATTTGAAGTTCGTCAAAAATTAAAAGCGGTCAGGCCGGAAACGCTGGGGCAGGCATCAAGAATTTCCGGTGTCACTCCCGCAGCAATCTCGCTGTTGTTGGTTTATTTAAAACGGTTGAAGTAAGAGAAGTCATGATGGCTATAGATTTTGATCCCTCTGTCATTTTGGAAAAGATCCAGGAAGAAGAGGAACTAAAGCAGCTTGAGGTGACAGATGAGCAGGCGGAAAAGCTGGCGCGTTTTTCCTCGCTTCTCTTGCGATGGAATGCCGTGTACAACCTAACGAGTATTAAAGATCCGGATGATGTCGTCAAACTTCATATTATTGATTCTCTGACACTGGTTAAACATCTCGATGAACTGGCGCCTGCAAAAATGGAGACGGTTCTGGACGTTGGCAGCGGCGGTGGATTGCCGGCTATTCCATTGGCAATCATGAGGCCGGATCTAAAAGTCACAATGGTGGATGCCGTCCAAAAGAAAATTATTTTTCTCAGACAAGTGTGTGGAGGATGCCGTTTAACAAATGCCCAGGCTCTTCATTTAAGAGTGGAGCAGATGAAAGGGGAAAAATATGATGTCATCACATCTAGAGCTTTTTCTTCACTAAAAACAATGGTGACGCTCACCCGACACCTGTTGGCTGAAGATGGCCGTTGGATTGCAATGAAGGGGAAATTTCCTGAGAGTGAAATTCAGGAACTCCCCGAAGCTGTGAAAACGGAAAAAGAGATTTTCATTCGTCTGAATCAGGGGGAATTGGAAAGGGTTTTAATTGGCATGAAGAGAATAGACAGCTTGTAAGAACATTTTGGATGAATTTAAATTCATCTCATTGCGAGTGCTTTTTATAATCAGAATCGATCAGAGGTTCCTCTGAAGTTCTAATTTGAGAGACAAGCCATGTTTGAAGCGGAAATTGCCGGCGTGTATGCGGCAGCAATCATCGTGTTTGCAGCTTTGGTACCGGTGCTCAATCCGTTTGGGGGAGCCATGTTCTTCTTGACTCTCACCAATGGTGTTGATTCGCAAGTTAGAGGTGCAATGGCCAATAGAGTGGCGCTCTACTCTCTTATTGTGCTGTTGGTTTGTCTTTTTGCAGGAAACCTCATTTTGACCTTCTTCGGCATTTCTATTGATGTACTGAGGATGGCCGGCGGGATCGTTCTTTTTAGCGCTGGCTGGCAGGCATTGAATGCGCCGCCGCAGGATGACTCCAGTCATTCAAAACAGCCTAAAAGCGCCCGAGTTCTCTCAAGCATGGCGTTTTATCCTTTTACGCTTCCCTTGACGACGGGTCCCGGTGCCATTTCGGTGGCCGTCGCCCTTGGGGCAACACCTTTTGAGGATTATGGAAAGTTGATTGGAACGGTGGCAGGCATAGTGGCGAGCACGATGCTGGTTTGGGCTTGTTACCGGTACTGTGACCGAATTACCCGGGCTGTTGGTGCTGCAGGCGCCGATGCATTGTCCCGTATTTTTTCTTTTATTTTGATTTGCTTGGGAGTTTCCACCTTCTGGAAAGGTTTTTCAGAGCTGTGGATGCAATTGCCGAAGTAATCGACCGACACGGAAACGGAGTGCAGGAGTAAATGGCATATATCTTTTGTGTTGCCAATCAGAAAGGCGGCGTTGGCAAAACAACAACAGCAGTCAATACGGCTGCAGCGCTTGCTAAAAAACGCAAGAAGGTTCTTCTTGTAGATCTGGATGCCCAGGGCAACGCGACGACAGGATCTGGAATTGAAAAAAGTGAATGCAAATTCACTATTTATGATCTCCTTATCAACAAGAAGATGAAGTTTGAGGAGGTGGTCCAGCGCAGTGAAGTCGGCGGATACGATGTGCTTCCAGCAAACCGTGATTTAGCGGCCGCTGAATTGGAAATTGCGGATTTCAAGGATCGCGACAATCTTCTGAAAAATATTCTGGCGAAGGTGGACGACAAATATGATTTCATCCTGATTGACTGTCCGCCATCGCTCTCACTTATTACAGTCAATGCCTTGTGCTCGGCCATGGGCGTCATTGTCCCCATGCAGTGCGAGTACTACGCCATGGAAGGTTTGAGTGATCTGGTGGAGACCATCAACCGCGTGGTGGCCAATAAAAATCCGAATTTGAAGGTGATCGGCGTATTGCGGGTTATGTACAGCTCTCGCATTTCGCTGCAAAACCTTGTCAGCAATGAATTGATTCAGACCTTCGGTGCGGTTGTCTTCGATACGGTGATCCCGCGCAATGTCAGCCTTGCCGAAGCGCCTTCGTTTGGAAAGCCCGTCATGTATTACAAAAAATCCAGTACGGGAGCGAAGGCGTATATAAATTTTGGACGGGAGTTGATCCGTCGCGTCAATGACGAAGAGCAGGCTTCAAAGGAGTAAGACGTTATGCCAGCCAAGAAAACCAGCCGCCTCGGTCGAGGATTGTCAGCATTGTTAGGTTCCGAGGTGCCGGCCAGCATTCCGACCCCGGCCAAAGCAAAAGCCGCTGCTCAGGAGGACAAAAAGGTTGACGGCCCCGCAGTGCAGGAAATTGAAATCGGACTGCTCAAGGCGGGCAAGTACCAGCCTCGCACTTTGATTGAGCAGGAAAAGCTTCAGGAACTGAGCGAGTCGATCCGCCAGCAGGGAGTCATCAGCCCGATTATTGTCCGGCCGGCGGCCAACGGCCGCTATGAAATCATTGCCGGCGAACGGCGTTTTCGTGCGAGCAAACTGGCTGGCAAGAAGACCGTGCCGGCCATCATCCGGGAGGTGGACGACAAGAACGCTCTTGCCATGGCTCTTATCGAGAACATGCAGCGAGAGGATCTCAATGCTGTCGAGGAGGCTATGGGCGTCAGTCGCCTTATTGAAGAGTTCGGCTATACGCATGAGAAGGCTGCCGAAGCCATCGGCCGCAGCCGCTCGGCGACCACCAACCTGCTCAGGCTTTTGAATTTGACGGAAGCTGTCAAACAGATGCTGGCAGACGGAAAGATCGACATGGGGCATGCCCGGGCGCTGTTGGCGTTGTCTGGCGCCGAACAGATCCAGGTGGCCAATGAGATTGTGGCCAAGGATCTTTCCGTGCGTGAAACCGAAAAATTGATTGCACGATTGACGGATAAAAAGGACGGGAAGGACGAAAAACCCGCCAAAAAAGAGATCTCCGCGGACGACCGCATTCTGGAAGAGAGACTTGCCGAATCAATTGGTGCTCCGGTGCATGTTGTTTATGGAAAGAAGGGACGAGGCAAGATTGTGATTGACTTTGCCGATCTCGATGACCTTGATGCGTTGATCGCCAAACTGGCACCTGCTCAAGAGTGATTCTTTATCAGAATTACGTAATATGAAATGGTGACGGCGGCTTTCTTAAGTTTTGCAATGTCCTGCAAAAACTGGCAGAATTCGCCGCCGTCTACCTCTGAGGTGGTAAGCACTGTAAGCCCTTCAGATAGTTGTTAAAGAGTATGTACATACGTAAAATACGGCCATCAAAAAGGGGGCTGGGTGCGATATGAATCGCGAGGTGTTGATTCGTGTCGTCATTTGGCAATTTGCAACCGTCATCGTGACAGCGCTTGCAGCATGGATCGGATTTGATGCAGCTGCAGGATTGTCTGCCATGGCTGGCGGTTTGTGTGTTGTCGTTCCCAATGCTCTGTTCGCCTTGTGCCTTCTTCGCAGCTTCAGCAAGAAAAAGCCGATGTCTGCGGTGATGCTTCCGCTCGGCGAGCTCCTCAAGATTTTCGTAATCTGCGTACTTTTTGCGTTGACGGCGAAGTTCTATACGGAACTCAACTGGCCTGCCATGATCGCTGGCATATTCGCCGGGGTCTTCGGACAGCTGATTCCTTTCTTTATTAAACATTGAGACCCAAAGGGATTTGGTTATGGCTACAGAAGGAGCTCTTAGCTCAACCGGATACATGCTTCATCACTTGACGCATAATGCCTCCGGCAAGATGCAGTCAATCATTGACTTTTCGGTCATCAACTACGACACCATCTTCTTCTCGATCCTGATGCTGGCAATCACTTTGCTGGTGTTTCGCAGTGCTGCGAAAAAGGCAACGAGCGGCGTTCCGGGCAAGTTCCAGTGCGCTGTCGAAATGCTTGTGGACATGGTCGAGGAGCAGAGCAAGGCCATTGTTCACGGGGATCGAACCTTTATCGCCCCCTGTGCGCTGACGGTCTTCGTCTGGGTCGTGCTGATGAACGCAATCGACTTGGTTCCGGTCGACCTGCTGCCTGCAATTGCCGGTCTTTTCGGAATTGAGTACCTGCGTCCGCTGCCTACAGCTGACCTGAACGGCACCATGGGTATTTCCATTTCCGTTCTGATCCTCAGCTTGTACTACGGATTCAAAATCAAGGGAGCCGGCGGTTGGTTCCATGAGCTGTTCTCAGCTCCTTTCGGCAACCACTTCCTGCTGTGGCCCTTCAACTGCGCCTTGAACCTGATCGAGTATCTTGCCAAAACCGTTAGCCTTGGCATGCGACTCTTCGGTAACATGTACGCAGGCGAATTGCTTTTCTTCCTGATTGCCCTGCTCGGCGGCTACGCCATGAGCTTTGGCGTGGTCGGGGGCTCTTTGAGCGTGCTCGGGCAGATTTTCGCCGGCTTGTGCTGGTGGCTGTTCCACATTTTGATTGTTCTGCTTCAGGCGTTCATCATGATGATGCTGACCTTGGTCTACATTGGTCAGGCGCATGACGGACACTAACAGGCTTTTACTTTCCTTTTCTCTTTCTCTTTTCTTCATTCCTAACAGGAAAAACTTAAGGAGTTTGCAATGACCAACGTTGCTATGGTTGCCCTGGCCTCCGGCCTTATCATCGCCTTCGGTGCCATGGGCGCCTGCATTGGTATCGGCATCATGGGTTCCAAGTATCTTGAATCCGCTGCCCGCCAGCCCGAACTGATGAACGCTCTTCAGACGAAGATGTTCCTGCTCGCCGGCCTGATCGACGCTGCCTTCCTTATCGGCGTCGGCGTGGCCATGATGTTCGCTTTTGCCAACCCGTTCGCCGGCTAATACCCGGTTTGTGCAGCCGGCCGAGCATGAGCCGGCTCATTTCCGTCTCTTTCTTATTGACGTTGCCGCGACAGCCTTGCCGGCGGGGGTGATTACCGCCGGCTGGGGTTGCGGTAGGAACGGGGTTGACAATGAACATTAATGCCTCTCTGTTTGTACAGATGGTGGTGTTCTTCATCGGGTGCTGGATCACGATGAAGTACATCTGGCCGCCTTTGATCAAAGCGATCGAAGAGCGCCAAAACAAGATCGCCGAAGGTCTTGCCGCCGCTGACAAGAGCAACCAGGCTCTTGCCGAAGCGCAGTCCAAGGGGCGTGAGATCGAAGCAGAAGCGCGTGCTCATGCGACAACCATTGTCTCTGACGGTGAAAAGCGGGGCGCGGCGATTGTTGAAAACGCCAAGGAGCGTGCTCAGGTTGAAGCCGACCGCATCATTGCGAATGCCAAGGCTGAGGCCGCCCAGGAAATGCAGCGCGCCCGCGAGCAGCTTCGCAATGAAGTCGCCGCTCTCGCTGTGGCCGGTGCCGAGCAGATTCTGGCCCGTGAAGTGGATAAGGCCGCTCACGCTCAGCTTCTTGAACAACTTAAGGCGAAGCTCTAATCATGGCTGAACTTTCGACGATTGCCCGCCCCTACGCCGAGGGCCTCTGGAAGGCTCTTGCAGAGCGGGGGGATACTGCGCAAGCCGCTGAGATGGAGCACATGCTCTTTGCTCTCAGCTCTGCGGTTTCCGAACCGCAGGTTGCCGAACTCGTGACCGATCCCAAGGTGACCGATGATCAAATGTATGACCTGCTTGCCGGGTCGATCGGCGAGGAGGCTCCCTCCGAGCTGAAAGGCCTGCTGCGCACAGTCATCGAAAACGGTCGTCTTTGTGCTTTGCCCGAGATCGCCGCGCAGTTCCGTGCGCTTAAAAACGAATCCGAAGGTGTCGCTGACGCCTACATTGAGTCCGCCTACGCACTTACCAAGAAAGACGTTGACCAGCTCGTCAAAGCTCTTGGCAATCGCTTCCCCGGTGTGACGCTCCGTCCCCAGGTCTCGATCAACAAAGATCTGATCGGCGGCGTCAGCATCCGCGTGGGAGATCAGGTACTTGACGGTTCTGTTCGTGCGCGACTTGCGCAGATGAAGGCGGCGCTCACCGCATAAATTTCGGAGCTCTAAGAATGCAACTTAATCCTAGTGAAATCAGCGAACTGCTGAAGCAGCGAATCGAAGGCCTCGGGGTTTCGGCTGATCTCCG
>CALXOY010000085.1 GCA_944390145.1 uncultured Duodenibacillus sp. | reverse complement strand
GCGCCGTTGGAATCGAAAGTACCGTTGGGCGCCGGACTGCCCTGCAGGAGAAATCCGCAGGAGTCAGAACGAATAAATGCTGAAAACTGCGCGGATGGAAGATTTGGCAGCTTTTAGCAAACGGCGTTGTGTCCCTGCTTGAGGAAAACGGCGCTGAAGTCGTTGCCAACGATGCTTTCCGCAGCATGCGCGAGAAGATTGAAAAGGCCTCCGACCTGCAGCCCGTTGTGCCGGCAGCGCTTGATGCCGAGCTGCGGCCCTATCAGATCGAGGGCTTTGAATGGATGATGCGGCTTGCCGCCTGGGACGCGGGCGCCATTCTGGCCGACGACATGGGCCTTGGCAAAACCGTGCAGACGATTGCGGTTCTTGCCGCGCGCCGCGACGCGGGCCCTGCGCTGGTGGTCGTGCCGACGGCCGTGCTCGTGAACTGGCAGGACGAGTTCACGCGCTTTGCGCCGGGCATCAAGCAGCTCGTACTCAACAAAGCCGCAGACCGCAAGGCGATGCTGGAAAGACTCGCCCGTTCGGGCGCAGGCGCCGTGCTTTTTGCCACCTACGGCGTAATGGCCTCTGAAATCGATGCGATCAAGGAAGTGCACTGGGCCACCGCCGTCTTTGATGAAGCGCACAACATCAAAAACCGCCAGACCAAGAGCTTCAAGGCGGCCGCTGAAATCAAGGCCGACTTCCGGATCATGCTCTCGGGCACGCCGCTGCAAAACCACCTCACGGAAATCTGGTCGCTCTTTGAGATTGCTGTGCCGGGCCTTCTGGACAGCTTCAGCCACTTCTCCGAGCGTTTTGTTATTCCCATCGAACACAACCGCGACCGGGACCGGCAGCGGCTTTTAAAGCGCATCATCGCGCCTTTCATCCTGCGCCGCACCAAGACCGACGTGCTCGATGAACTGCCGGAAAAAACCGAGGTGACGCTGCGCGTGGCTCTCTCCGACGACGAGAAGGCGCTCTATGAAAACATCCGGGAAAATGCGCAGAAGAGCCTTGCAAGCGGCGACATCAACGCCATGCAGGCTCTCACAGTGCTCACGCGCCTGCGTCAGGCCGCCTGCGCCCCGCAGCTTGTCAATGCCGCGCTCAGGATTCCGTCCTCAAAAACGGCCGCCTTCATGCGTCTTGCAGAGGATCTCGTCGAATCGCGCCACCGTGCGCTGGTCTTCAGCCAGTTCACCAGCCACCTTGCCCTGATCCGCAAGGCCCTTGAGGCGCAGGGCATAGCTTACCTGTATCTGGACGGCTCCAACACCGCAGGCGAACGCGCCAAACTGGTCGAAGCCTTTGAGTCGGGCGACACGCCGCTTTTTCTCATCAGCCTCAAAGCGGGCGGCACGGGGCTCAACCTCACGGCGGCCGATTACGTCATTCATCTCGATCCCTGGTGGAATCCGGCCATTGAGGATCAGGCAAGCGACCGCGCCTACCGCATCGGCCAGGAGCGGCCCGTGACGATCTACCGCCTGATTGCCGAAGGAACGGTCGAAGAGAAGATCCTGAAGCTGCACAGCACGAAGAAGTCGCTTGCCGATGCTCTGCTCGAAGGCTCCGAGATGAGCCGCCGCCTGGGCAAGAAGGAGATTCTCGAGCTGCTTGAGCTGGCGCAGGGCTAGGTCGGGAAGGAATTTGAATTCCTGCGGCCCGTGCCGCGGTTCTGCCGCCAAGAACCGGCAGCGCCGCGGCGTAAAATCTCCGTCAAATTCGTTTGGCCCGGAATTGTTTTCATTTCCTCTCTTTTTCTTTTTCCTGAAAAAGAGCGCGGGGGCTGTTTGCTGTCCGGGCGGTTTTCCATTTTGACAATTTGGTGCTTTATGACTGCTTCCACCGCTGAGCGACCGCGCGTCATGGTCGATATGTCGGCCACTTTGATTCACCACGGCCATATCCGGCTTCTGAAGAAGGCAGCTGAAATCGGCGACGTCGTCGTGGTGCTCACCACCGACGAGGAAATCAAGAAGAAAAAGGGCTATACGCCCGAGCTCAGCTTTGAAGAGCGCAAGGAGATTCTTGAGAGCATCCGCTATGTGAAGGAAGTGGTGGCCGGCCCCTGGCTCATCGACGAAGCATTCATGGACAGCGTGCACTGCGACCTGCTCGTGCACGGCGCCGACAACGTCAACCATGTGCGTCCCGAGCGCCTTGTCATCTTCCCGCGCACCGAGGGCGTGAGCAGCTCGACGCTGCGAGAGCGCGTGCTCGACAGCCTCATTGAGATGAATCTTGACAACAAGACCGATACGGGCGACAAGGTGGCGCGCTTCATGATCGAACTCATCAAGAAAGAGTTCCGCCTCGAATAGTCTTTCCGGGTGGCGCAGTTCCGCCCGCATTGTCTGCACCCGCGGCCGGTTTTGCTCCGGCCTTTCCCCGACTGAAGATGTTGAAGCGTCCGTTTTTCATCAGCATGGCGGCTTTGAGCATTCTGCTTGAGGCCGAGCCGGCGCACGCCTATCTCGACCCGGGCACGGGCAGCATGCTGCTGTCGGTGTTTGTGGGGCTCATCTCCGGCGCCTATTTCTTGATCCGCAAGCTGCCCTCGGCCGCGAGAAGCCTCTTTTTCCGGCTTACGGGGAAAAGGGACGCCTTAAAGCACAATACGCTCACGTTTTACGCCGAAAGCGCGGCCTACTGGCCGACCTTCCGGCCCATTCTGCATGCATTGGAAAAGCGGGGGGTGCAGTCCTCGTATTTGACGAGCGACCCCGAGGATTCCGTCTTTACCTCCGGACTGCACTGCGTGCATCCCCGCTACATTGGAAAATCCAACGCGGCCTATACGGCGCTCGGCTTTTTGGAGACGAAGGTGTTCGTGCTCACCACGCCGGGCCTGGACGTGCTGCAGATCCGCCGCTCGGCGGGCGTCAACCGCTACGTGCATGTCGTGCATGCCGTGGGCGACATCCATACCTACAAGCTTTTCAGCTTCGACTATTTCGATGCGGTCTACTGCGCGGGCCCCGGACAGGTCAAAAGCCTGCGTGCGCTCGAGCGGCTGCGCGGCACACGGCCCAAGGATCTGCCGCAGCTGGGCTGCGCCTACCTTGACGGGCTGGTTGAGCGGGCGAAAAATGCCGCGCCCGCGCAGAAAGGAACCGTGCTGGTGGCGCCCACCTGGGGCCGCAACGGGCTTCTCACGCGCACCGGCAGCCTCGTGCCGCGGCTTCTGGCCGAAGGGGGCTTTCACGTCATCTTGCGCCCGCACCCGCAAAGTTTTGTGTCCGAGCCCGAGCAAATGGAGCGGATTGCGCGGGAGCTTGCCGCATTTGAAAACATCGAATGGGACCGCAATCCGGACGGCTTTGCGTCGCTGTCGCGCGCCGAGTTGATGGTAAGCGACATCTCGGGCGTGATCTTCGACTTTGCCTTCGTGTTCCTGCGGCCGGTGGTGAGCATCGGCGAGGGCCCCGTCAAAGACGGCTTTGAAGCCTGGGAGATTCCGCACGAAGCTTGGGAGATGCAGGCCCTTGACGTGCTCGGCAGACGCATCCATGCGGGCGGCGAAGAGACCGTCTGCAGCGTCGTGCGGGAGCTTTTGGCCGACAAGGACGCCGCACGCGAACAGATTCTTGCGCTGCGCAGCGCCAATGTTGTGAATTTCGGACGGGCGGCCGAACCCATTGCCGAAGCGCTCGTTGCAGAACTCAGGCGGCAGGGCGTTGAGCCCGTGCCGCAGCAGGCGAGGTAGTCGGCATGCTGGACTTTCTCTACACGCTTTTGATTGCGCCGCTTGAGTACTGGATGCACGCGGCGCTTCTGTGGGGCTACTCGCACACCCGGGACTGGGGGCCCGCCATCGTCGTGATGAGCCTTGCGGTCAACATCGTGATCCTGCCCATCTACATCAAGGCCGAGCGCTGGCAGGAGGCCGAGCGCGCCCTCCGGAAAAGCTTTGAAGCCAAGGAGGCGATGATCAAGCGCACCTTCAAGGGGCAGGAGCGCTTTGCCATGATCTCCACGATGAACCGGCAGGCGGGCTACTCGCCGCTGCTGTCGCTGCGCTCCTCTCTCGGCTTTTTCCTGCAGATTCCATTTTTCTTTGCCGCCTATCACTTCCTGTCGCATTTCGAGCCGCTTGCGGGCGTCTCGTTTCTGGGCATTGCGGACCTCTCCAAGCCCGACGCCCTCATCAACCTGGGGGCGGTGAGCATCAACGCGCTGCCCATTTTGATGACGGTGATCAATCTTGCGAGCGCGCTTGTGTACACGCACAACATGACGCGCCGCGACAAGCTGCAGCTCTACGGCATGGCGGCGGTGTTCCTGGTGCTGCTCTATGACGCTGCAAGCGGCCTGGTGCTCTACTGGACCTGCAACAACATCTTCTCGCTTGCCAAGAACATCGTCTGGAGCGCCCTGCAGGCACTGGCCGCCCCCGCCACGCGCCTTGTGCTGGCGATCAGGGAAAGGCTGCCTGCGCGCCGGCCGGAGGCCTTCCCCGGAGGTGCAATCTACGCCGCGCCCCTGGTGCTCTGGGCGGCGGCCGTGGTGCTCGCACTTGTTTCCAGCAACCAGGCGCAGTTTGTTGCCGAGTCGGTCAAGGGCGCCGTGTCGATTGCAAGCGACTTTGCGTATCTCGCAAGCCTTCTGTGCGCCATTCTTCTTGCGCTCAAGCTGCGGCTTTGGAAGCATCACTGGGTGCTGGTGCTGTTGACGGCGGTTGTCGCCTATTACGGTCTGCGGACCTGGGGCAAGTGGTTCTTCTGGGGCGAAAACCGCAGAAGCTTTGCGCTGAGCGCGGGCTTTCTTTTCCTGATTCCCGCGCTGGGCATTCTTCACGCCGGCGTGGATCTGCGGCGCTTTCTTTACAGTACGGCGCATAGCATCCGCTCGACCAAGCCCGCGCAGACGCTTCTTGTGCCCGCGGGCATGTGGCTTACGCTTCTGCTGGCGGGTTATCTGCCGGTTCAGGCCTACTGCACGGCCGTTGAGCAATTTTCAGAGCCGGGCGTGGTTCTGGCCAAGTCCTTGCTGTGGTGTGCTGGGCTGGGCGTGGGCGTCTGGCTTTTTGCGGCCTGGGCGACCTGCGTGAAAGCGCGCAACTTTGCGGGGTACTTTCTGGGCGCCGTGGCGCTTGTGCTCACGGTCTACGCGTTTTTGCTGCCGCTTGACACGGGCACGATCGATGCGTTTCAGATCAGCAACCCCGAACCGATGTACCGCTCGGTCAACCTCCTGGTGGACATTGCCGTTGTGCTGGGCGTTCTCGCGCTTTACGCCTGGACGATCCGCAGCGGCCGCACGATTTTGATCAAGACGGTGTTTGTGCTCTGCATCCTGGGCTCGCTTTTCAATGGCGCGCAGCTGCTCTGGCAAGGCCGCGGCCAGTGGCAGCAGTCCGAGGCGCAGCAGGCCGCGCTCAAAGACCTGCCGGACTACAACGACAGGCTTTTTGGCTTTTCCAGGGAAGGGCGGAACATCGTCGTGGTGATGATGGACGCCTTCACCGGCACGCATGTGGAGCGCATTCTTCAGAACAATCCTGAACTGAAAAAGGATCTCGCGGGCTTTGTCTGGTATCCGGATACGGTTGCGGCGGGCGCTGCGACCAACACGGGCGTGGCTTCGATTCTGTGCGGCTACAACTGCACGCCGCTTGCCTTGAATGAACAGGGCAGCGACGCGCTTGCCGAAAAGATCAACCGCAACTACGCCAAGGTTGTCGACGGCCTGGGAGACGGCTGGGACGTGGCGCTCTACGAGCGCAACTGGCTTGAAATGATGCGGCTTGCGCGCTACACCGACCGCGACGTGCTCGGGCTCCGGTATTTGAGCGACGTCTACACAGACCGCTACATCGAGCGCAACAACATCACGATCGGCCGCGGCAGCACCGATGAGTTCCTGCTGGCGGTCTCGGCCTTTTCAGCCGTGCCCTGGAGCGGCAAGAACCTGGTCTATCGCAACGGGCGCTGGTTTGAGAGCTTTCTTGGCAACAAGGAGGACGTGCTGGTGCTGCGTGCGCTCAAGGACTGGGCGCTTTTTGACCAGCTGCCGGAAATTTCCAACGCCAAGACCTCCGGCAATACGTTCAAGTTCATCGACACGGAGCTTACGCACTCGCCCTGGTTCATGAACCTTGAGGCCTGCCGCGTCATCGCCCGGCCCGACCGCGGCACGACGACCGACGGGGTGCCGCTGGCGCATCTGGCAACCGAGACCTGTGCGCTCAAGGCGCTTGCCCGCTGGTTTGACTGGATGAAGAGCCAGGGCGTCTGGGAAAACACCACCGTGGTGCTTGCAAGCGACCACTCCAACGGAGACGACCCGGCCTACAACGCGGTCTTTCAAAAGGCCGGCATGCATCCGGCGCCCAACCGCGCCAACGCCCTGCTGATGGTGAAAAAGCAGGGGGCGGCTTCGGAATTTTCAATTGACAGAGAGCCGGTGACGGCAGCGGGCATGGCAAGCCTCTGGGTGAAGGACAATCCCGATCGCGGCCGCGTGCACATGCTCGGCAAGCCCCGCGGACAGAACTATCTGGTCGACCGCGTCTGGCGCGTGGAAGGCAGCATGTTTGAGGCGCAAAGCTGGAAGCCGGTGCAGCCACAGGAAAATTGAGATGAGCGCAGAAAATGTGAGACGCCTCGGGCCGTCGCCCTTTGTTCCGGGATTCGAGCTCTACGACACCGATCTTCCCAACGGCGTGCGGCTGCGGTTTGCCAGGGGCGGTCAGGGCGAGGGAACGCCGCTTCTGATGGTGCACGGCCACCCGCACACGCATGTGATCTGGCGCAAGACGGCGCCGGACCTGGCCCGCGGCCGCGACGTCATCCTGGCGGACCTCAGAGGCTACGGCGACTCTTCCAAACCGGTGAGCACGCCGGATCACCGCCCGTACAGCAAAAAGGCGATGGCGCAGGACTTTGCGCTTTTGCTCGAAATGCTCGGCATCGAGCGCTGCGACTTCGTCGGGCACGACCGGGGCGCCCGCGCCGGCCACCGCTTTGCGCTCGACTATCCGCAGCTGGTCCGCAAAGCGGTGTTTGTCGACATCGCGCCCACCGCGCTCATGTACGAGCGCACCGACAAGGAATTTGCCACGCGCTATTTCTGGTGGTTTTTCTTGATCCAGAAGGAGCCGTTTCCGGAAAAGCTGATCAACTTCGATCCGGCCTATTTTCTGCGGCATCACATCGAGGGGCAGCTCAAGATTCCGGGGTCGCTTGAAGATGCCGTGTTTGATGAGTACCTGCGCTGCTACCGCAATCCCGAGACGATCCACGCCATCTGCGAGGACTACCGGGCGGCCGCCTCAATCGATCTCGAGGACGATGCGGCCGACGCCGGCAAGCGGATTCAGGCGCCGCTGCATCTGCTGTGGGGAGCGCTCGGCACCGTGGGCAAACTCTATGACGTGGTGCAGACCTGGCGCGACAGGACCGTGTGCGTCACGGGCAAGGCCCTGCCGTGCGGCCATTCGCCGCAGGAGGAGTGTCCGCAGGCGTTTTTGCAGGAAGTGCGGGCCTTTCTGGACGGGGCCGCTTGAGAAGGAATGGATGAATGGCAAGATTTCATGAGCTCGTTTCCGGCTTTCACGCGTTTCGCAGCGAGTACTTGAGCCGGGACAAGGCGTTTTTCCAGGAGCTTGCGCGCGGACAAAGCCCCAAGACGCTGGTTGTGGCCTGCTGCGACTCGCGCACGGATCCGGCCATTGTGCTCGGCTGCAAGCCGGGCGAGCTTTTTGTCGTGCGCAGCATTGCGGCCATTGTTCCCGATGAGGCGAACGCCGGCGAACACGACGCCGTGGTCGCGGCGCTCGAGTACGGCGTCAAGCACCTGAAAATCCACGACATCGTGGTGATGGGACACTCCAACTGCGGCGGCATCTTCGGACTGCTGCACCCGGAGACGATTGCCAACGACCGCTACATCAACCGCTGGGTGTCGCTTGCCGGGCCCGCCGTGCGGCGCATCGATCACGAAAACCCGCAGGCGCAGGGCGAGCTGCGCTGCCGGCTGTGCGAAGAGGGCGCGGTGCTGCTTTCCATTGAAAACCTTCTTTCCTATGCGTGGATCCGCAGCGCGGTTGAAGCGGGCAGCCTTTGCCTGCATGCGGCTTACTACGACCTGCACCGCGGCATGCTGGCGCTGTGGAACAGCGGCACCGAGGACTACGAGGAGCTTGCGCTGCCTGCGGCCGCAGCGAGCTGAAGTTTTCAAAAAGAGCCTCTTTTGCAAACCGCATCTTTGGTAAAAATCCATCAAATTGCAAAGTTAGTCGTCTGCAAAAGGCAAATTTTCAAAACGTCTTTCCCTTTAAAATCAATGATTTATCTTTTCGAAAGCTTTGATTGTTGCAAAATCTCTTGACTGCGAAATTTCTTGAGAGTACAGTGAGCGGAAATTTCAAAAGAAGGGATTTGACGGCTTCGTCGTCCCTTTGCCGCTTGAGCAGAATGCTTTCTTTCGGAGTAAGAGATGCCTGACAACAATCGAATCATTATTTTTGACACCACGCTTCGCGACGGCGAACAGGCGCTGCCGCAGAGCCTTTCGGCACGGCAGAAGCTGCAGATCGCGCTTGCCCTGGAAGAGCTCGGCGTGGATGTGCTGGAGGCGGGCTTTCCGATTTCCTCCAAAGGCGACTTTGACAGCGTCTCGCAGATTGCCGCCACGCTCAAGCGCACCATCCCCTGCGGACTGTCGCGCTGCGTGGCCAAGGACATTGAAGCCGCTGGCGAAGCGCTGCGCGCGGCCAAACACTTCCGCATCCACACCTTCATTGCCACGAGCACGATTCATGTGCGCGACAAACTGCGCAAGTCCTTTGACGACATCGTCGAGATGGCTCGCAAGTCGGTGAAGCTTGCCCGCACCTACACCGACGACGTGGAGTTTTCCTGTGAAGACGCCGGCCGCACGCCGATTGACGAACTCTGCCGCATGGTCGAGGCGGCGATCGATGCCGGCGCCACCACGATCAACATTCCCGATACGGTGGGCTATACGCTTCCGATGGAGTTTGGCGGCATCATCACCAACATCATGAACCGCGTGCCCAACATCGACAAAGCCGTGCTCTCGGTGCACTGCCACAACGACCTCGGCATGGCCACGGCCAATTCGCTCACCGCTGTGCAGATGGGCGCGCGCCAGATCGAGTGCTGCATGAACGGCCTGGGCGAGCGCGCGGGCAACACGTCGCTTGAGGAAATCGCCGCGGCGCTCAACGTGCGCAAGGGCTACTTCAAGGATCTCGAGTGCGGCATTGTGCTCAAAAACATCGCCCGCACGTCTTCGCTTGTGGCCAAGATCTGCCACGAACCGGTGCCGCCGCACAAGGCCATCGTCGGCTCCAACGCCTTCGCCCACAGTTCGGGCATCCACCAGGACGGCGTGCTCAAGAACCGCCAGACTTATGAAATCCTCACGCCCGAGAGCGTGGGCTTCAAGGGCAACAACATGCGCATGACGGCGCGTTCGGGCCGCCACATGATCCGCACCTGCCTGCAGAATCTCGGCTACATCGCCGACAAGGACTACGACCTTGACGACATCTACAACCGCTTCCTGAAGCTTGCCGACAAGAAGGGTCAGGTGTTTGACTATGACCTCGAAGCGCTGGTGTTCTTCACCAAGGAAGGCATCAACGACGACGACGCGTACCGCCTTGACCGCCTCAACGTGATGAGCGGCAGCGACATGATGGCCACGGCCACCGTGCGGCTGCTGGCCGGAAAGCGCACCCGTACGGATTCGTGTGTGGGCAACGGCCCGGTCGATGCGGTCTACAACTGCATCACGCGCCTCACAGGCGTTCGCTGCAAGCTCACGAGCTTTGAAATCACCGCGGCCGGCGCCGGCATGGACGCGCTCGGCCAGGTCAACATCACCGTGGACTACAACGGCCGCATCTTCCACGGCATGGGCCTTGCGACCGACGTGATCGAATCCTCGGCGCTTGCGCTGCTGCACGCGATCAACAACATCGAGCGCACCAAGCGCATCCAGGAGCTGCGCGAGCCCCCGAAGAAGGTCGAGGAGCTTGTGTCTGAAGCCAAGGCCTGATCCCGCTTCAAGTCAGCTCTGATCAAAGTCCGCCCGTCTTCATCTTCCCCTGAAGGCGGGCGCAGTTTTTGCAGCGGCGCCAAAAGCTTAGAACTCAAAGGAGTAGAGAAGGTCAAGCGCCTGATCAACGCCGCTGACGGCCTCCACGTACAGCCTTGGAATGATGCGGTAGCGCAGGGTGAGGGTGGCCAGCGGATCAAAGATGCCCACGCCGTACTTCACCTTGAGGCCGGGCAGCACGTAGCCCGAGACCACCAGCTGCGAGCTGTCGCCCACGCCTTCGGTGCCGACGCCGAAGCCGCTGATGCCGACCGCGTCGCCAAGCGAGCGGAAGACCTGCGAGCCCTGGCTCAAGCCGAGGTTGATGAGCGCCGAAGTGATCATCGAGTTGTCGGAGTCGCCGGACGGATCCAGACCCTCGCCGCGGATGAGGTAGCTTAAGGCCTCGGTTTCCGATTTTTCCGGATCGCAGAAGACGGAAACCTTCGGGAAGTTCGCCGAACCGGTCACACGCACGCCGGCGGTCACGTCGTCGGCGGTTTTGTCCGGATTGCGGATGGCTTCAAGATCGATGAGCGGATTGGTGGACGAGCCCGAAAAGAGGAACTGGCCGCGCCGCACGATCAGATCCTGACCGTAGGCCTTGAAGCTGCCCACCGGCACCGACACGTGGCCGGTGAGGCCGAGCGAGCTCTTGTCCTGCACGACGTGCAACTCGCCCGTGAGCCTGGCGTCAAGCCCCATGGCGCTCACCCACACGTTCTCGCCAATGTTGATAAAGAGGTTGCTTTCAATCGGGATGGTTTGCGCGTTGTCCTTTTTCTTGGGGCGCGGGCGGTCCATGCGCACGACGTCGTCGGAGACTTCAACGGTCGAGGGCGGCAGTTCGGAGACAAGTACGCGCGCCTTGGGAATGGCGATCAGGCCGTCGAGCTTGATTTTCTCGGCGCTTGCCTCGCACGTCACGTCGGTGGAGAGGTCGAATTGAATGTTGGGCGGCAGCGTCACCTGCAGGTTGGCGCCCTTGGCCGAGACGATGGTCCGGCCTTCGGCAAGCGTCCGCCAGTCGGCCGAGCCGTTGAGTTGAATTTCCCCCTTGGGGGTCCTGAAAAGCCCCTTCATCGTCGAGTTGTTGCCGTTGAAGTCAACGGTGATGTTGCTTGGCAGCATCTCAAAGGGAAGCTTTGTGGAGTCAAGCTTGGCGCCGCGGATGCCGGTTTCGCCGAACACCTGCGGCTCGTCAATCGTTCCGGCAAAGCGCAGTCCCCCGAAGATCTCGCCCTCGGCTTTTTCGCCCGGCGAGAGGAAGGAGTTCACAAGCGAGGCGTCGATCGCCTTGAGCATGAGGTTGCCGTCAATGGCGCGGGTGTCAAAAATGTCGCGCACGTTGAGGTTGCCGGAGATGTCGCCGTTGTCGGCGATGTCAATGAGCCACTGCGCCGACACGGAGTCCTTGGTGTTGGAGACCGTGACGTCAAGCGCATTGAACCCGAGGTCCAGGTCGCTTAAGTCCATGCGGTAGGTCGTGCCGATGTTTTTGGCCTGCACGCGCAGACTGCCGCTCGGCAGGTCGGCCATGCCGGCGGCAAGCGTGAGGTCGGCCTGGGCGGTGACGATGCCGCGGGCTTCAAAGCGGCCCTTGAAGTAGTGCTCGATGAAGGCCAGGTCGAACTTCTCCAGCCCGATGAGAATCCGCAGGTCGCTTTGATTGGTGAGATCCACCGACAGGTCGTTTTTCAGGCACACCCTGGCGTCCGGATGCACGAGGCAGGCCTTGCCGATGTTAAAGCGGTTGAGGCCGCTCACGTAGGCTGTGCGCAGCGGCTTTTCCAGCGAAACGGGCCCGTAGGCGGTCGTCACCTTGAATTCGGAGAGCGTTCCCGCCCAGCTGTTGAGAAGCCTGCCGTAGACGCCGTTGATTTTGGCCTGAACCGAAGCGGGCTCGCCGTCGGCCTTGATGAGAACAGTGTGGCGCAGTTCCGAGCCGCGCACCTCCACCGAGATGTTTTTCATGTGCGCGCCCTGCGTTTTGAGCTCGGTGAGCTCAAGCGTCATCTTTCCCGAGACCGCGTGGCTTGAGCGGATGCGGCCGAAAAGCCGTCCCTTTTTCAATGTGGTTCCCAGGTAGTCGATGCCGGTGAGCCGGATGTCGGCGTCCACCACCGGCAGCGACGTGGTGCCCGAGACGGCGAGCGTGCCCTTGACCGAGCCCAGCAGATTGGGGTCGACAAGCTCAAAGTCGGGGGCGTCGATTTCCGCCGTGAAGTTGAGGACGGGAACCTCCTTGGCGATGTCGATGGTGCCCTTGGCCTCGAGCGAATTGTCGCCCAGGGCAAAGTACAGGCTCGGCGTTTGCAGCGTGCCGTTGCCGCGGGTCTCGAAGGCGCCGGTGAGCGCGAGCTGATGGCCGCGGAATTCCCCCAGAATTGTGAGGTCCTGCAGCTTGGCGGTCCAGACGTTGTCCTTGCGCACGCCCCAGGCAACGAAGCTGCCTTCGGCTTTGAGCGGCGCCTGCGGCATCACGGCCGTGGTGTCGATGTCCGAGAGCTGCAGCGAGGCGACAAAGCCCGGGTTGGTGCTCCAGTCGGCCTGGCAGTCAATGTGCAGCAGCCCCGCATTGGATTTGATGCTGAAGTCCGAGAGCTTGGCCTGCGATTCCGCCCCCGTGCCCTTGATGCGGACGTCGGCGGTGAAGCTGTGCTTGTCGTCAACCGGATAGGAGGCGTGCGTGGAGGCTTCAAGCTTGTAGTCGACGGCCCTGCCGCTGATTTCCAAAACCGGCGCCTTCAGAACAGCGCCCGAAATCAGCACTTCCGTGGCGCCCACATGCGCCTGCACGGGCAGCCCGGTTTGCGCGGGTGCAGCCTTGACAGTGAAAATGCCGTCGGTGACGCCGGGCACGTTTTCCAGCCTGCCGGCCAGTGAGACTTCGTCGTTCAGGGCGCCGCTGATCTGCAGCGTGAGCGCCACTTCAACGGGCGGCAGCGGCTCGGCTTTCGGCATGAGCCCGCGCACCTGACTGCGCCAGGCTTCCAGACGCTTGACAAAGCGCGCGCGAGCCTTGCGGCGCGCTTCACGGCGCTCCTCGATTGTCATTTTGCTGCGGTCGACGGTTTTGCGTTGAACGCCGGCGGCTTTTCTTTTGGCGCGGCGCTCGGCAACAGCCTCCTTGCGCTCCTGCGCAAGATCCTTCAGGCGTTCATAGAAGTTGCCCATCTCTTCATTGGTGGGCTCCTTGGGTTTGGGAAAGACCCCGGTGGGAATGGCTTCGCGGGCAACGACGGCGCTCGCGCGCAGCGAGCCTGTCACGGCGTGGCGTGCGTCCAGCCCCAGGCTGAGGCTGCCCGAAAGCGCAGCCTGCATCGTCTTGACGTCCAGGTTGTTGACGCGGAGCGCGCCGTCTTTGGCGGCAAGCGCAAAGCGCACCGACTCAATGGTCTGGTCAGGACTGCCCTTGAGCGTGAAGTTGGAGAGTTCAAAGGCCTTGAGTTCAAAATCAACGGGCAGCTCAACCGCAGGAATGGCCGGAAGCACCGGCTGCGCGAACGTGCGCTTTAGCACCGCGCCAAGCGGCTCGCCCGCATCCTGGGAGGGCGCTGCAAGAAAGCTCGAGTCCTTGAGCGCCACTTTTTCCAGGACGACATTGTCGTGGTGCCAGACGCCGAAGGCTTCAAAAAGCCCCACGCTGACGGCATTGCCGTCAATGTCGGCCTGCACGTTTTTGAGCGTGAACCGGCCGAGCGAAAGCCGCACGGGGGCTCTCAGGCGCTGGTCCTGCGGCTTTTCCCCTGTCGGGGCGGCTTCACCGGCTTGAACAGCCCCGGCGGCAGGCGTCTGGGCTTGAGCCGGGCTCATCTCCTGCGAGCGCACGCGCAGGGCCGCGTCGGAGATTTCAAAGTGGGTGAGCCCGATGCCTCTTTGATAAAGAAGGTCGAGGAAGCTCACGTTCCAGCTCACATTGCCCTTAAAGGAGATGCCGGGGGCGCTGTATTCGAGGCCGCGGGCCTGCAGGTTCAGGGGCGATCCCGTCATTTCGCCCGCCTTGAATCCGTCCATGGTGGACTCGAGCACGTACTTTGCCGCTATAAGCCCCGCCTGTGTGTTGAGCAGCGCGACAAGTGCGGCAGAAAGGACGACCGCCGCAGCAAGAATGCCGATCAGTACTTTCTTTGCCAGACTCATAGTTCAGGACCCAGGCCGATGTAAAACTGAATGCCGTTTTCGTCAGGGTCGCCGACGGGCCTAGCGATGTCAAGCTTGACGGGGCCGAGCGGAGACTCCCAGCGGATGCCGAAGCCGGCGCCCTTCTTGAGGTTGGAAAACTCAAACTTGTCGTCGGCGCGGCCGATGTCAAAAAACACCGCTCCCCACCACTTGCCGGTGACGCGCAGCTGGTATTCGATGCTACCGGTGATCATTTTCTGGGCGCCGGTGAGTTCGCCGTTGTCGTCTTCGGGCGAAATCGACTCGTAGTCGTAGCCGCGGATGCTTCTGTCGCCGCCGGCGAAGTAGCGCAGATCAGGCGGAACCTGGCTGAAGTCGCCCGTCTCGATCCACCCCATGTGCGAGCGCAGCACAAAGCGGTGGTTGCGCGCGTAGGTGCGGATCATCACGAACTGCGCTTCGAGCATGAGCGCATCGATGTCCGACCCCCACATCTGATTGGCGTAGCCGATGGTGTAGCGCTGCGAGTCGCCCCAGCGCGGCATCAGGCCGCCGCGGCTGCGGGTGCGCGAAAGCGAAAATTCGGGGTAGACCATCATCGTTTGGTTGTCGACCGAGCCCTGCGTGAAGTCGTCGTAGCGCCACTTGAGCGCCAGGCCCTTCTGCCAGCCCTCGTAGAGATCCCAGCGGCGGGTGGCGGCGATGGTGGCCGTGTCGGCCACGGTGTCGTTTAGATCTTCGTGCTTGTAGCCGCTGCTAAAGAGCCAGTAGTTTTCCAGGGCGTTTTCTTCGAGCGGCAGCTTGTAGGTGAAGTCGAGCAACTGCTCGAGCGAGGAGACGTCGCCTGCGGCTGAAATGCTGTGGCCGGAGTCGTTGATCCAGGGGCGCTTCCACGTCAGGCGTCCTCGGGGGCCGACGTCGGTGGAGTAGCCGAGGCCCGTTTCCACCGAATTGCGCACCTTCGGCGAAACACGCGCCTGTACCGGCAGTTCCTTGTGCTCGTCCTTGCGTCCGGCTTGAATATCGGGCGTCACCACGATGGAGTTGAACCAACCGCTTGCAGAAAGCCGCTGATTGAGGTCTGCGATGGCGTCCGACGTGTACGGGTCGCCCTTTTTAAAGGGCACGATGTTCTGCAGAATCGGCTCGCGGATCTGGCTGCCCTCAAAGGAGACGTCGCCCATGCGGTAGCGCTCCTTGGGGTCGTAGACCAAAAGCCAGGCCGCCTCGTTGGTTTCGGCGTTCACCTGCAGTTCGTGCGTGATGAATTCGCCGTCGAAGTAGCCGTAGCGCATGGCCGTGCTTTCCACCGAACTCTTGAAGTCGGTGTATTCGCCGTGATTGAGCTGAGCGCCCTTTTTGGGAAGCTTGCGCTGCAGGCGCCGGAACTGGCGGTGCGAGCTCGGCGTCGAATCCTTGATCTCAAACGTGGCGCTGGTGATGCGGGCGGGCTCGCCCGGCGTGACGCGGGCAACCAGAACGGGGGAGGCCTCCTTGACGCCTTTCTTGACCGGCTGCTGCGCAGCATCATCGTCCTTTTGATCCTCGGCTTTGCCGGCCTTGGCGCTGTCCTCTGTTTCCGCTTTCTTTTTTGCCTTCGGCTCCTCCCAGCGGTAGCGGATCTCATACTGGTAATAGCCAAGGGCTTCGAGCCCGTTTCGGATGGCTTTGTCGACCGTGGCGCGGTACGTGTGGCGCTGCTCGATGGCGGTTTTTGCCCGCACGGGCGTCAGCAGCGCCTCGACATTGTCCTTGGGCGCGCCCGTGAGCCCCTCCACACGCACTTCAAAGGAAAGCGCCGTGCAGGATGCGCCGGCAAGCGCCGCGGCAAGCACGGCCCTGGCGGCAAGGCGTTTGCCTGCCAGGCGCAGACGGGCCGGCTGGCAGCCCGCTTTTTGATGGTTTCCGATGAGCGGCATGCTGGAAAAGCGTGGAAGGGAAAAGGTGTTTCTCGAAGACAGCGATCACATTTTGCCTGCTTGAAGCGGCTTGTGCTGAATGAGAATTCACTGCGGTCGCCAAAGTGCGGCGCAGGTTTGTCGGAAAAGGAATTGGGTGGTGGAGGTGGCGGGAATTAAACCCGCGTCCGAAGCGATTTTTCCGCCGGATCTACATGCTTAGTTCAACCATTTTGAGAGTCTCGCTGCGCGCCCTGCCGTTGAACGGGCCTTCGCTCAGCCAGTCGCTGGGTTCTCGAATCTGACGTCGCGGCTCCGTCAGATTCCAGTCTCAGTGAAATGACGATGCCGCCGGTTGCCCGGCCTGAGCCTGAGACCACTCAGTGCATCGCTCGCGGCAATTAAGCGGCGAGAGCGAAACGCTCGTTGTTGGCGTTTATTTTGCTCTAGTTGTTTAACGAGGAGACTAGACCTCGGCATGCACCGTACGGCGTCCTGCACCCCGTCGAAACCAAGACACCCCCACGGGAAAGGAAAGCTATTGTATTCACTTTGCCGTGCAAGCGGTAGGTTTTTGACGGCCCGTGCGCGAGACGGTGTCGCACCGCAGACGCACGGAGCGTGCACCATTACCGGACAAAAAGAAGCCGAATGCACCAAAATGGAGCAAGTGCACGTAAAATTTGGTGCGTTCCTGCCGCGCTTTCCGTTGTTTCACCCTGCTGTTGGGGGTTGTAAAAACTGGCACGGAACTTGCTTCACTTCTTGGCAAGAAGGCGCTCCGGCGCTTTTTACGTTCAGACAGATCACTTCCGAATTGAGGAGAAAACAATCATGACCTCGCCCGCAGACGTTCTGCAGATGGTGAAAGACAACGACGTCAAATTCGTCGATTATCGCTTAACCGACACCCGCGGCAAGGAGCAGCACATGTCCGTGCCGGCTCATCAGCTCACTGAAGACACGTTTGAGGACGGGCAGCCCTTTGACGGCTCGTCGATGGCCGGCTGGAAGGGCATTGAAGCAAGCGACATGATTCTCCTGCCGGATCCGGAAACCGCCCGCATGGATCCGTTCCGCGAACAGAACACGCTGGTGCTCACCTGTGACGTGCTCGAGCCCGACACCGGCAAGGGCTACAGCCGCGATCCTCGTTCGCTGGCCCGCCGCGCCGAAAACTATCTCAAGAGCACGGGCATCGGCGACAAGGCCTTCTTTGGTCCGGAACCCGAATTCTTCATCTTTGACGGCGTCACCTACGCCAACGAACCAAACAACACGTTCTTCAAGATCTTCTCCGAGGAAGGCCCCTGGTCGAGCCAGATCGAGTTTGAAGGCGGCAACCTCGGCCACCGCGCACCCTACAAGGGAGGCTACTTCCCGGTTCCGCCCGTGGATTCGCTCGACGACATCCGCGCCGAGATGGTGACGCTGCTCGAACAGCAGGGCGTTCCCTGCGAAGTGCACCACCACGAAGTGGGCGCCGCTGGTCAGTGCGAAATCGGCACGCGCTTTTCCACGCTCGTGCAGCGCGCCGACTGGCTGCAGATTCTGAAGTACACGGTCTGGAACGTGGCCGCCGCCTACGGCAAGACGGCCACCTTCATGCCGAAGCCCATGTTCGGCGACAACGGCTCGGGCATGCACGTTCACCAGTCCATCTGGAAGGACGACCAGAACCTCTTTGCAGGCAACGGCTACGCCGGCCTCTCGGAACTCGCTCTCTACTACATCGGCGGCATCATCAAGCACGCACGTGCGCTGAACGCCTTCACCAACCCGACCACCAACTCCTACAAGCGTCTGGTGCCGGGCTTTGAAGCCCCCGTGAAGCTTGCCTACTCGGCGCGCAACCGCTCGGCTTCGCTGCGCATTCCGCACGTTGCAAGCCCCAAGGGCCGCCGCGTGGAAGTGCGCTTCCCGGATCCCACGGCCAACCCCTACCTCGCCTTCTCGGCGATGCTGATGGCCGGCCTCGACGGCATCCAGAACAAGATCCATCCGGGCGAGCCCGCCGACAAGAACCTCTACGATCTGCCGCCTGAGGAAAACGCCAAGATCCCGACGGTCTGCTCGGAGCTGCACCAGGCGCTCGAGTACCTCGACAAGGACCGCGAGTTCCTCACCCGCGGCGGCGTCTTCAGCGACGACCTGATCGACGGCTACCTGCAGCTCAAGAGCCACGAAGTCGACCGCTACCGCTGCGCCGTGCATCCGGTTGAGTACGAGATGTACTTCTCCTGCTGATGCACGAGAAAGGCCGCCCCGACGCTTGAAGCCGGGGCCGGCTGCCACGGCGCCGCCGCTGCCGGCGACGGCCGGCTGCGCCGTGCACACTGTTTCTCTTTTTTTGGTTTTTTCCCAGCACCCACGCATTTGAAAAGGAGTTTGCCATGAGCCGGAGCGCGAGCAGTTTTTATGCGAAGCTTCAGGCCGCGGCGGACCTTTTGAATACGGGCGTCGTGGTGCTTGACCGCTATGCACGCGTGCTGTGGTGCAACACGGCCGCTGAAATGCTCATCGGTTGCTCGCGGCGCAATCTCAAGGGCACCGACATTGGGCTTTTGATCGCGCATGTGCGCGACTGGGCCTCGCGCTTTGCCGACAAGGATCAGAAGCTTGTTCCCTACACGGCCTTCACCGAGCTGCGCCGGCCGCTTGCCGATCCCGAGCCCGTGCAGATCATGCTCTCGAGCCTTGCGGAAAGCGAAAACAGCGTGCTTCTGGAAATCGTCCCCCTGCAGAAGGCCATTCAAAGCGTGCGCCAGGAGCAGGAGGCGGGCATGGGCGAGGCGACGCGCTCGCTTTTGCGCAATCTCGCGCACGAAGTCAAGAACCCCTTGGGCGGCATCCGCGGCGCAGCGCAGCTTCTGGAGGCCGAACTCTCCAACCGCGATCAGCGCGAATACACCGAAGTCATCATTTCGGAGGCCGACCGCCTGCAGGCGCTGGTCGACCGGCTGCTGCAGCCCTACCGGCGCGAACCGCATCTCGGGGAGGTGAACCTGCATGAAGTGCTCGAGCGCGTGCGCAATCTGGTGAGCGCCGAATTCGGGCCCGGCCTGCACATCCACCGCGACTACGATGTTTCGGTGCCGGCGGTGACGGGCGACCGCGAGGAGCTCATCCAGATCTTTCTCAATCTCATGCGCAATGCGGCGGAGGCCGGCAGGCACCTGATTGAAGAGGGACGCTCGGAAATCACCCTCAAGACCCGCATCGCCCGACAGTGCACGATTCAGCGCAAGCGCTACCGGCTTGCCGTCAACGTGCATGTGATTGACAACGGTCCGGGCATTGACAAGCGCATCCGGGAAAAGATCTTCTACCCGCTTGTCACCGGACACGACGGCGGCACGGGTCTCGGGCTTTCCATTGTGCAGACCTATGTGGAGCGTCACGGCGGCTCGATTGAAGTCGACAGCCGGCCGGGCTGCACGGACTTCAGCCTCTATTTCCCGCTCGGCGAACCGATTACGTAAGAAAGAAGACAAAAGATGCGACAGATTTGGGTTGTAGACGACGACCGTTCCATCCGCTGGGTGCTTGAGAAGGCGCTCACGCGTGCGCAGATGCCGTTTCGCTTGTTTGAATCCGCCGCCGACGTTGTCAAAGCGTTTGAAAGCGACACGCCCTCGGTGCTTTTAAGCGACATCCGCATGCACGATATGAGCGGACTCGACCTGCTTGCCTTTGTTAAGGAAAAGCACCCGGGTCTTCCCGTCATCATCATGACGGCCTTCAGCGACCTTGACAGCGCGGTGAGCGCCTTTCAGGGCGGCGCCTACGAGTATCTCGCCAAGCCCTTTGACATCAACAGCGCCATTGACCTGCTGCGCCGGGCCTGCGAGGAAAGTGCGGTGGGCGAACCGGCAAATGAGGCTGCCGAGGAGACGGCCGAGGAAGCCGCCAACACGGAAATCATCGGCCAGTCGCGCGCCATGCAGGAGGTCTTTCGCGCCATCGGCCGGCTCTCGCACAGTAACGTCACGGTGCTTCTCACCGGGGAGTCGGGCACCGGCAAGGAGGTGGTGGCCCGCGCCCTGCACCAGCACAGCCTGCGCAGCAAGGCGCCCTTTGTGGCGATCAACACCGCCGCCATTCCGCGCGAGCTGCTGGAAAGTGAACTCTTCGGACACGAAAGGGGGGCCTTCACCGGCGCCAACCAGCTGCAGTACGGCCGCTTTGAGCAGGCCAAGGGCGGCACCCTTTTTCTCGATGAAATCGGCGACATGCCGGCCGATCTGCAGACGCGCCTGCTGCGTGTTTTAAGCGACGGGCGCTTTTACCGCGTGGGCGGCACCCAGTCGATTAAGGCCGACGTGCGCGTCATTGCCGCCACCAACCAGAATCTGCAGGAGCGCGTGCGGCAGGGGCTTTTCCGCGAGGATCTTTATCACCGCTTAAACGTCATTCATCTGCAGCTGCCGCCGCTGCGCGAGCGCACCGAGGACATTGAGGCGCTGGCAGACCATTTCCTCAGCACGGCCGCGGCCAACCTCAAGACCGACCGCAAGCGCCTGACCCCCGAGGCGCTTGAGGTGATCCGGCGCTTTCCGTTTCCGGGCAACGTCCGGCAGTTGGAAAATCTCTGCAACTGGCTCACCGTCATGGCGCCCTCGCAGTGGATCCGTCCCGACGACCTGCCCTTTGAATTCAAGTCGGCGCAGGCCTCGGAATCGGGCGCCTCAGCCGCAGGGGGCCTTGTGCAGCGCCCGGCGGGCTGGACCGATCAGCTCTATGAAGCTGTGCTGGAGCTGCTCGCGCAAAACGCACCCTGCGCAATGGATGAGTTGAACCGCGCCTTTGAAAGCGCCGTCTACAAAGCGGCGCTTGCCTACACGCACGGCAAAAAGATCGAAGCGGCGCAAAAACTCGGCGTGGGCCGCAACACGCTCACGCGCAAGCTGCAGGAGCTGGGCTTGCAGTAGACTTGCGGCTTTTGAATCTTTCAAGATAAGAAACACGCATGAGCCGCTCTGCGCATCTCAGTGAACTGCAACGCGAGTTCGTTGCCCTGGGCGCCAAGCCCTCCCATATCCGCCGCCTTTGGCGTGCATGGCTCGGGCGTGCGCCCTGGACGGCAGAGGAGCATGCAAGCTACCCCGCAGGGCTTGCCCGCGAGCTGCCGCAAATCCGCGGGCGCCTTGAGTCGCTTGCGCGGTTTGACCTTCAAGAGAGCGCCCTGTCGCAGGAAAGCGGAAAGCTGCTGGTGATGCTGCCTGACGGGGCGTGCGTGGAGGCGGTGCTCCTGCCGCGCCGGGCGCTTTGCATTTCCACCCAAGTGGGGTGCGCCGTGGGCTGCGTCTTCTGCATGACCGGCAGGGGAGGCCTGCAGCGGCAGCTCTCGAGCGCCGAGATCGCTGCGCAGTACGTTGCCGCCCTGCATGTGAGGCCCGACATCAAGAAGGTGGTGCTGATGGGAATGGGCGAGCCCTCGCACAATCTGTCCGCCGTGCAGGAGGCGGTGGAATTCATCGGAGACGTTGCGGGCCTGGCGCACAAGCAGATCGTGGTTTCAACCGTGGGCGACGAGCGGCTTTTTGATGCGCTGCCCGCGTGGTCGGTGAAGCCCGCGCTCGCCCTTTCGCTGCACACCACGGACTTTGAGAAACGCCGGCGGCTTTTAAAGAACGCGCCGGCACTTAGCCCCGAATATCTTTTAGAGCGCACGCTGCACTATGCCGAAGCCGTCAAATATCCGGCGCAGATCGAATGGACGCTGCTGGCAGGCATCAACGACAGCTTCGAAGAGGTTGAGCGGCTGGCAGACCTTGTGGCCGGGCGCTACGCGATGGTGAACTTCATTGCCGTCAACACCACGAAGGCGGCCGACTTCAAGCGGCCCGAGCGCTCTCACATCGAAGATCTGATCACGGTTTTGCGGCAGCGCGGCATCGTGGCCACCCTGCGCGAAAGCGCGGCACAGGACATCAACGGCGGCTGCGGGCAGCTGCGTGCAAGGCGTCTGGCGCAGCACGAGGCGCCGGTCAAAGCGCCCTCACCCCTTCGCTAGAGCGCACCGCACACAAGAAGAAGGCCTTCTCGAAACAGCGTCGGGAAGGCCTTTGAAAATGCGGCTTAATTGCCGGAGTTGTCGTCCACGGGATCAAACCGGATTTCCAGCGAGCGCGGAATCGTTGCCGTCGGATCCTTCGGCCGCGGGAAGGGATTGCACTGCCGGATTGCCGTGACAACCGCGTGGTCGTAGGCGGGCAGCCCGGAGCTTTTGAGCTGCTCGGGATTGCCGACCTGCTCGCCGTTGGGTAGCAGCCGGACGCGGTAGACGGCTTGGTACTGGCCGCGCTGTATTCCCGCGGGCACGTTAAAGATAATATTGGGACGGATGCAGCTGATGATGCTTGCCGCGTACTCCGCCGAAGCCGTTCCCGTGATGTTGCGCACGCGTGCGCCCGGCGTGCCGGTGGTTTTGCCCACCTGGCCGGACTGCACCTGGGGAGCGCCCGTGATGCGGGCAAGCTCGGCGCGCCGCATCTCGTCGGCAATGCGCTTTTGCTCAGCCCTCTCCTTGCGCAGGCGTTCCTGACGCAGCGCTTCCTGACGCTTCTTTTCCTCTTCCAGGCGCTTTTGTTCCGCAAGCCGGGCTTCTTCAGCCTTGCGGGCTTCCTCGGCTTTTCGAGCCTCCTCGGCTTTTCGTGCTTCTTCGGCCAGGCGTTCCTCTTCCAGACGCTTTTGTTCGGCAATGCGCGCGGCTTCCTCAGCCTTGCGCTTTTCCTCGACAAGGCGCTGCTCCTCTTCGAGCCGCTTGCGTTCTTCTTCAAGCTTCTGGCGCTCTTCTGCAAGGCGCTTTTCCTCAGCCAGACGTTTTTCTTCGGCCAGCCGGATCTCCTCAGCGCGGCGGGCTTCTTCCGCAGCACGCTCTTCTTCAAGGCGCTTTTCTTCGGCTAAACGCGCCTCTTCAGCCTTTCTGGCCTCTTCGGCTTTCCGGGCTTCCTCGGCCTGACGCGCTTCCTCGGCCTTGCGGGCCTCCTCGGCTTTCCGCGCCTCTTCGGCCTGTCGGGCTTCTTCAGCCTTGCGTTCTTCTTCAAGCTGCTTTTGGCGCTCCTCTTCAAGCCGCTGCTGCTCGAGTTTTTCCTCTTCGAGCTTTTGCTGCTGCAGACGCTCTTCTTCAAGACGCTTGGCTTCCTCTTGCTGCGGATCGGGCTGCGGGGCGGCGTTTTCGTCCTTGGGCAGCGGCGTGTCAGGCGTCTTGGGCGCCTTGCCGGCCACGCTCTCGCCCGAGGCGTCCTCCGGACTCCACAGTTCGGCATAAACCGCTTCGGGTTCGGTGCGCCACTGAAACACCGTGAAAAGGCCGACAAAAAGCAGCGCGTGCACGGCAACGGCGGCGATCAGCCCCAGGGGGCGGTCGTAGCCTTTCTGATTGCCGGGGCGGAGCGGTTGACGGGATTCGGGCATCAGCGGGCACCCTCAATCTGCAGAGCCAGGCCGACGCGTTCAACATCGGCGCCCTGCAGCGCCTTCATCACGTTGATCACCTGTTCGTAGCGCACATCGCGGTCGGCGGCGATCACCACGGGGGTTTGCAGACCCGCCTGCGCGGCCTTGACGTTGTTGACGAGCTGGGGCAAATCGACCGGATGCAGCCCCGTCTTGGTTTTGATCGACAGCCGGCTGTCGGCGTGCACCACCACCTGGATGTTTTCCGCGGGCGCCTTGCCGGCCTTGTGCACCGAGGGCAGGTTCACCACCGAGGGATTCACAAAGGGCGCGGCCACCATCAGAATCACGACGAGCACCAGCATGACGTCGATGTAGGGGACGACGTTCATGTCGCTCATCAGCCGGCGGCGCCGGCCGCGGCCCGATAAATTGCGCAGTGCCATGGCTGTTCTCCGTGCCGCTTTTTAGCGCTGGTGCGCCAGGATGTTCAGGAACTCTTCGCTGAAGCTCTCAAAGCGGTTGCTCAGGCGCTCGATGCGGTTGGTAAAGAGGTTGTAGGCGGCCGTGGCCGGAATGGCGGCGAAAAGGCCCACGGCGGTGGCCACCAGCGCTTCGGCGATGCCGGGGGCGACCACGGCAAGCGAAACGTTTTCCAGGCTCGAGAGCCCCGTAAAGGCGTCCATGATGCCCCAGACGGTGCCGAAAAGGCCGATGAAGGGCGAGACCGAGCCGATCGAGGCGAGCATCGGAAGGCCCTTTTCAAGCGCATCCATTTCGCGCTGGTAGGTGGCGCTCATGCTGCGGCGCACGCCAGAGAGCACGTCGTCGGCCGGACGTCCGGGCATCTTCAGGAATTCATTCATGCCGGCCACGAACATGCGCTCCTGCGCGCCGGTTCTCTCGGGCCGGGCATTGGCGGTCTCAAAGAGCTTTGCCAGGTCAAGCCCCGACCAGAAGCGCTTGTCGAACTCATCGGTTTGCCGGCGGCTTCGCGAGAGCACGATCATCTTCGAGAAGATCGTCGCCCAGCTCGAAAGCGAGGCGATGAGCAGAATCCCCATGACGCATTTCACGACGATGGAGGCGTTCAGGACAAGCGTGATGATGGAAAGATCAGCGGAGGTCATTGTCGGTGTCGGGAATTACTTCGGTGAAAATCAGGGCAGGGGCGAGCCGGTGTATTTTTCAATGGCCGCCAGTATGCGTGCATCTGTGGGCGTGGGCATGCCGGTCTTCATATCAACCGAGGCGCAGCGCACCTGCGCGGTGCAGATGATCTCCTCGCCGCGCACGATCGTCTGCTCAAAGACGATGGAGGCGCGCCGCAGCAGCTTGATGCGCGTCTTCACGGTGAGGGCGTCGTCGAGCAAGGCCGGACGCACGAACTTGATTTCAATCGTGCTCACCACGATCACGGGGGCGCCTTCGAGCTGCATCTTGCGCTGTTCCAGGCCGAGCGTGCGCAGAAACTCGGTTCGCGCGCGCTCCATGTAGCGCAGGTAATTGGCGTGATAGACGATGCCGCCCGCATCGGTGTCCTCCCAATAGATGCGGACGGGATATGAATAAAATTTTTCAGTCATGCCGAAAATGCGTCCGCCCCCGATGGTGCGCACGCTCGAAAATTGTTCAGAATAAGGGCCTGCCCGAAAACGCATGAGCCGCTTCCTGCGGCGGGTGCCGGCGGCTAGGCGCAGACGTCGAGCCGAAAGTATATTGGATTGGCTTGGTGCGCGAAAGATATCGCTTGTTTTTTCAAGGGAGCCTAAGTGTTTCTTTTTGTTGGAAAAATTTCCGCTTGGCGCAGGCCGCTCCTGTGTGCGGCCGCAAGCCTTTGCGCCGCGCTGCTTGCGGCCTGCACCGAGCCCGTGAATGCGCCGCGCGCGCTTTCCGACTATGCGGGAAATACGCTTTTTTCCTCCTTTTCCGGCAGAAGCCCCAAGACGCTCGACCCGCAGGTGTCGTACTCCACCGATGAAACGATCTACACCTACGGCATCTATGAGCCGCTTTACGGCTACGAGTATCTGAAGCGCCCCTACACGCTCATGCCGCTAGCCGCCGAAAAGGTGGTGCACCCCGTTTATCTTGACGCAGACAAAAAGGAGCTTCCCCCTGAGGCCGTCGCCTCTCAAATCGCCTACTCGGTCTACACGATTCCAATCCGCAGGGGGATTCTCTTTGCCCCGCACCCGGCCTTTGCCAGGGATAAGGAGGGCAGGCCCCTGTGTCTTACGCTCGACGCAAAGCGCGCGAGCGCCCTTTCAAGCCCCCTGGAGCTGCCCGAGCGGGGCACGCGGGAACTCACCGCACACGACTATGTCTACGGCATCAAGCGCATTGCGTCGCCTGCGGTGGTAAGTCCCGCTTTCGGGATTCTGAGCGCCTACATCGTGGGCTTTGAAAAGCTCTCCGAGGACATCCGCACGGTTTGGAACAAGGCCCGAGAAGAGGGACGGGGAAAGGAGCGCATCGACCTCACGCAGTTTGACTGCGAGGGCGTCAAGGCGCTTGACGACCACACGCTGCGCATTGTGATTCACGGCAAGTACCCGCAGTTTGACAACTGGATGGCAATGGCGTTTTTTGCGCCCATGCCCTGGGAGGCCGAAGCCTTTTACGCCAACCCGGGCTTTGCCGAAAACAATATTTCGCTTGACACGTGGCCCGTGGGCACCGGCCCCTTCATGCTCACCGTCTCACGGCAAAACCGCGAGCATATTCTTGAACGCAACCCCAACTACCGGGGACTTGTCTACCCCTGCGAGGGCAGCGAGGAGGACCGCAAAAACGGGTACCTTGAAGACTGCGGCAAGCGCACGCCCTTTGTCGACCGCATCGTGATGACGATGGAAAAGGAGGCCGTGCCCACCACGTCGAAATTCCTGCAGGGCTACTACGACAGCCCGCAGATCACGCGGCTTGACGTGGGGCAGGGCTATATCGTCGCGATGGGCGACGACCCGGACAAGGAAAAGCTCTACAAGGAGAAGCGCCTGCAGTTTCCCACGGCCGTGGAGGCAAACCTCTGGTACATCGGCTTTAACTGGCTTGATCCCGTGGTGGGGGCGGGCAAGACCCCGGAGGAGGCAAGGCGCAGCCGGCTTCTGCGTCAGGCCATTTCAATTGCGCTTGACTGGGAGGAGCAGATCGCCATTTTTGAAAAGGGACAGGGCAAGCCCGCGCACGGTCCGCTGCCGCCGGGGCTTTTCGGCTACAGGGAGGACGGCTCTGCCGCCTTCAACCCTGTGGTGTACGAAAAAGACGGCGAAGGGCGCGTCAAGCGCCGCTCAATTGAAGACGCGCGCCGGCTGATGGAGCTTGCGGGTTACCCGGGCGGGCGCGACGCCAAAACCGGGCGGCCCTTGGTGCTCAACTTCGACTGGCAGGGCACGAGCGCGGGCTCCAAGTCCTTTCTCGACTGGACGGCGCGTCAGTTTGCCAAGCTCGGCATCCAGCTGGAAATCCGCGCCACCGACTACAACCGCTTTCAGGACAAGATGGCCCGCGGTGCGGCGCAGATCTACTACTGGGGGTGGCTGGCGGACTATCCGGATGCCGAGAACTTCCTCACGCTTTTGTACGGGCCCAACAGCAAGGCTGTCAACGGTGCCGGAGAAAACGCAAGCAACTACCAAAACGCCCGCTTCGACGCACTCTTTGAGTCGCTCCGAAACCTTGAAAACGGGCCCGAAAAGGCGCGCGTGATCGACGAGATGATTCAAATCGTGCAGCAGGACGCCCCCTGGAGCTTCGGCTACTTTCCCACTTCGGCTGCGGCGCTGCACCACTGGGTGAAAAACGCCAAGCCCACGCAGATGATCCGCAACAACGTGCAGTACATCCGCATTGACGCCGGCGAACGCATCGCGCAGATCCGCGCCTGGAATGAGCCCGTGCTCTGGCCCCTTGCGCTGCTGGCGGCTGCGGCCCTGGCACTTTTTTGGTTTGTGCGCCGGCACCTGCAAAAGAGCCGCCTGCGGCGCGGCTTGGAGCCGACTGATGACGGGAGGCGCGGATGATCGGATACATTCTTCGCCGCATCGCCTACGGCTTTCTGATTCTCGTGGGCGTCAATGCGCTCACCTTTGCGCTCTTTTTTGCCGTCAACACGCCCGACGACATGGCCCGTCTTGCCATCGGCGGGCGCTATGTCACGCAGGAGGCAATCGACAACTGGAAGACGGCGCACGGCTACGACCTGCCGCTTGTCTACAACGAGAAGGCCGAGGGACTTGGAAAAATCACCGAGACGGTCTTTTTTACGCGCTCGGCGCCGCTTTTGACGGGCGACCTGGGCTTGTCGGACGCAGGCCGCAGCATCAATCGCGAAATTGCCGAGCGGGTGGGGCCGTCGCTTGCGCTTGCCGTGCCCACGTTTTTGCTGGGGCTTTTTGTCGTGCTCGTTTTTTCGCTCATGGTGGTGCTCGTGCGGCGAACGCGGCTTGAGTGGGCGGCGGTGGCCTTTGCCGTTGTGGTGATGAGCGTCTCAAGCCTTTTTTACATCATCCTCGGGCAGTGGCTTTTTGCCAAGATGCTCAAGCTTGTGCCGGTTTCGGGCTTTATGGACGGCTGGAAGATGGCGGCCTTCTTGATCCTTCCCATTGCGATTGGCGTCTTCTCGCGCCTGGGCAGCGACACGCTTCTTTATCGCGCGATGTTTTTGGAGGAGGCGGGCAAGGACTATGTGCGCACCGCCCGCGCCAAGGGCGCCTCTGAAATGCGCGTGATGTTTGTGCACGTGCTGCGCAATGCCATGCTGCCGGTGTTGACGAGCACCGTGGCCGTCTTTCCGATGCTTTTCATGGGAAGCCTCATCATGGAGAGCTTTTTCGGCATTCCGGGACTGGGTTCGTACACGATCGACGCGATCAACGCCCAGGACTTTTCCATCGTGCGGGCGATGGTGTTTCTCGGAACGGCAGCCTATGTGCTGGGCCTGATACTCACCGACATCGCCTACACGATTGCCGACCCCCGCATCCGGCTGCGGTGACAGTGAAAGGATCAAGACGATGGATGTAAAGCTCGTGCTGCTGTGGACCGACGTGGTGCTCTGGCTGCTGGTGCCGGGGCTTGCGGCCTATGTGTGGTATGTTCGCCGCACGCCCTCGCTGCGGCGCAAATGGAGTGCGGTGCTCCACAACAAAACCGCGGTGGCTTCGGCCGCGGTGCTCTCGCTTTTTCTGGTGGTTGCGCTTGCCGACAGCGTGCACTACCGCCGGGCGCTTCCCTCCGAAGGGGCGGCGGCGCCTGCCTGGGACACCAAGACCGTGTCGCTTCTGGACACTGTGGTGGGCAGCCGCATCGCCGGTCGCGAGCGCAGCTACTCGGCTCCCTTTGCACTGCACGACTTTGACAAGACCACCGTGGTGACCGACGAGGGCCCTAGGCGCATCTACGCCAGGCTCAAGGGGGCGGGCGCGGGCGTGAGCGACGCGCACCCGGTGCAGGCGCTCTTTCGCAAGATCGAGATGGGCGTGATGACGGGGGCCGTGGCGGTTTTAGCGGGCTGGCTGGTGCTGGCTACGGGCTGCGCGGCCGCGACGCGCCGGCGCTTTAAGGAAGCGCTTGTAGCCGTCACCAGCCGCAGCAACCCCTGGCGGCCCGCCTGCCTTGTGTGGCTTGCCGCACTCTTTTTAGGCTGCGTGCTGATGTTTGTCTGGCCGCTCTGGCACCCCTTCGGGACGGATGCCACCGGAAACGACGTGCTCTACAGCGCGATGAAAAGCATCCGCACGGCCTTTGCGATCGGACTTCTGGCAACCTTCTCGACGCTGCCCTTTGCCGTGACGCTCGGCATTGCCGCGGGCTACTTCAAGGGCTGGGTCGACGATGTGATCCAGTACATCTACACCACCATCTCTTCGATTCCCTCGGTGCTGTTGATCGCCGCCTCCGTGCTGATGATCCAGGTCTTCATCGACAAACACCCGGAAATGTACGCGACGGGCCTTGAGCGGGCCGACGTGCGGCTCTTTTTGCTGGCTGTGATCATCGGCCTCACCAGCTGGGCGGGCCTGGCGCGCCTGCTGCGGGCTGAAACGCTCAAGGTCTCGGCAATGGATTTCGTCACGGCGGCCAAGGCCTTCGGGGTGTCGCCCGCAGGCATCATGCTGCGGCACGTTTTTCCGAACGTCGCGCACATCGTGCTCATCGTCGCGGTGCTCGACTTCTCCGGCATCGTGCTCTATGAGGCGGTCTTGAGCTATGTGGGCGTCGGCGTGGACCCCGTCACCGAATCCTTCGGCTCCATGATCAACGCGGCGGCCTCTGAAATGAGCCGCTCGCCCGTGATCTGGTGGAACCTTGCCGCAAGCTTCGTCTTCATGGTGATGCTTGTGCTTTCGGCCAATCTTTTTGCCTCGGGCGTGCGCGACGCATTCGACCCGAAGAGCGCGGCGAGGGCATGATGAGCAGCGGGAGCATTTTGAAGGTGGAGGACCTCTGCGTTCAGATCGGACGCGAGAGGCCGCTTGCAGCCGTCACCGGAGTGAGTTTTGACATCGCCCCGGGCGAGTGCTTCGCCCTTGTGGGCGAATCGGGCTGCGGGAAGTCGCTCACGGCGCTCTCGCTCATGCGGTTGCTTCCTCAGGGGCTGCACATCACCCGCGGCAGGGTGCTTTTAAAGGGCTGCGATCTGCTCGAACTCACCGAAGCGCAGATGCAGCAGGTGCGCGGCGCGAAGATCGCAATGATTTTCCAGGAGCCCGCCACAAGCCTCAACCCTGTGATGACCGTGGGCGATCAGTTGATCGAAGCCGTGCGGCTGCACGAGAAGCTCGACCGTGCGCAGGTGCGCCGGCGTGCCCTTGAATGGCTTGAGCGCGCCGGGCTTGACGATCCCGCAAAGAAATTCGACGCCTTTGCCCATGAGCTTTCAGGAGGCCAGAAGCAGCGCGTGATGATTGCCATGGCGCTTGCCTGCAGCCCGAACGTGATTGTGGCCGACGAGCCGACGACGGCGCTTGACGTCACCCGCCAGGCGCAGATTCTCGATCTGCTGCAAAAGCTGCAAAAGGAGCGCGGCATTGCGCTGTTGCTCATTACGCATGATCTCGCGCTGGTGCGGCAGTACGCCGACCGGGTGGGGCTGATGTATGCGGGCGAGATTGTGGAAATGAGCGGCGTCGACGCGTTTTTCGAGAACCCCCGGCATCCTTATGCCCGGCTGCTTTTGAGCGCCGTGCCGTCTGCCGGCAAAAGCGCCCGCGAGCTTGCAGGCATCGCCGGTGCCGTGCCGGAACTCTCGGCCATGCCCGCGGGCTGCCGCTTTGCTCCGCGCTGTCCGGCCGCAAGGGACGACTGCAGAAAGTGCGAGCCGCAGCTTGTGGAAGTCTCCTGCGGCCGCCTGGTGCGCTGCCTGCACCCGCAGGCCGTCGTCGAGCAGCCCCAGAGGGAGCGCGAGGAAAAGACTTTTGACGGCGAAACGGTCTTGAAGCTCACCGACGTCGGCGTGGTCTACGGGGCGCGCAGCCGGCTTTTTTCGCGCAGCAGGCCCTTTGAGGCGGTGCGGCATGCCAGCCTTTCGCTTGCGCGCGGCAGGACGCTTGCGCTCGTGGGCGAATCGGGCTCGGGAAAGACGACCCTTGGCAAGGCCGCCCTGGGGCTTTTGGAAAACGCCCTTGTGACGGGCAGCGTGGAGATTGCAGGCGAAAAGGCCTTTGACAACCGCGGGCGCTTTAAGAAGGCGCTCAGGGGCTGCGCGCAGATTGTCTTTCAAGACCCCTTTGGCTCGCTTGATCCGCGCATGAGCGTGGGTGAACTTGTGGCAGAGGGCATTCTGGCCTTAAAGCCCGGCACGACGCGGCGCGAAGCACGTGCCGAAGTCGACCGGCTGCTTGAGCGCGTGGGGCTGCCCGCGAGCGCGGCGCTGCGGCTTGCGCATGAATTTTCCGGCGGCCAGCGCCAGCGCATCGCCATTGCCCGGGCGCTTGCCGTCAACCCGAAGTTTGTGGTGTGCGACGAACCGACATCGGCGCTCGACGTGTCCGTGCAGGCGCAGATTCTCAATCTCCTACGGGAGATACAGGCCGCCGACGGCGTCTCCTACCTCTTCATCACCCACAACTTTGCCGTGGTGGAATTCATGGCGCACGACGTGGCGGTCATGCGCAAGGGCGAGATTGTGGAGGCGGGCCCGGCGCGCGAGGTGCTCACGCACCCGCAGCACCCCTATACGCAGGCGCTCTTGCGGGCGGTTCCGCGGCTTTAAAAAGCAAACACCCGCGCCGGAGTCCTCCAAAGGCGCGGGTGCAGCGGAATGCAAAGTCCTCTTTTTCTAGCGGGCGTCGCTTGCCTTGAACCTCTTTTCCATGTAGGACACAAGCCGCGTGATCGTCAGCGTCATCACAAGGTAGATGACCGCCACCGTGGTCCAGATCTCGAGCGACCCGTAGGTTTCCGCAATGATGAGCTGACCCGTGCGGGTGAGCTCTTCAAAGCCGATGACCGAAACAAGGGACGAGTCCTTGAGCATGGCGATGAATTCGTTTCCGAGCGGCGGAATGATGCGCTTGAAGGCCTGCGGCAGGATGATGTAGCGCATCGTCTGCCCCCAGGTCATGCCAAGCGACAGACCGGCGCGCATCTGCCCGATTTCAATCGACTGGATGCCGGCGCGGAAGATTTCCGCCACATAGGCGCCCGAATTGATCGAGCAGGCGGCCACGGCCGCGGCAAAGGGGTCGATGCGGTGGCCGACAATCGCGGGCAGTGCAAAGTAGATGATGAAGATCTGCACCAGAAGCGGCGTGCCGCGGATGAAGTCGACGTAGACCTTGGCGATGAAGCGCAGCGGCGCAAACTTGGAAAGCTGCGCGAGGGCGGCAATGAGGCCGAACACCAGACCCAGACCCACGGCCAGAGCCGTGATCTCAAGCGTCACCAGGGCGCCCTGCAGCAGCAAGGGCATGGAACCGGTGACCAGGGAAAAATCAAACTCCATTCTTCTTTTCCTTATGACGTAGGAGCGCAAAAAGCCCCGCGTCCGTTACGGCCGGCCGCGTGATGGCATGCATTTTAACCGAGTATGTCCGGCGGGACCGGAATTTTTGCCGTGCCTCCGCAACAGGAAGGGCGCTGTGCGCTGATTTCAAAGGAAATTTTCCGCGTGCCCGCCGGCCTCAAAATTTTCCGAATAACCATGTTTATTTATAGGGTATTTTTCATTAAGATTCTTGACCTGAAAACTAGGTTATTCGGGAAATGCGCCGCCTGAAGGCGTTTTCTCCATGACCGAGGCCCTGAAATGACAGCGCCCTTTGCGGGTGCAGACAACAGCCTGAAAGCCCTACTGTGAAACTCACGACACGAGGCCGCTTTGCGGTGACCAGCATGATCGACCTGTCGCTCAACAGCGAAGCGGGTCCCGTGCGCCTGGCCGACATTGCCAGACGGCAGAAAATTTCGCTTCCGTATCTTGAGCAGATCTTCGGCAAGCTGCGCCGGGCCGGGCTGGTTAAAAGCGTGCGCGGACCGGGCGGCGGCTACCGCCTCGGGCGCGACGCCGCGGAAATCAGCGCGGGCGAAATCGTCGAAGCCGTGGAAGGGGCGATGGATGTATCCCAGTGCCAGGGGGGAGCCGCCTGCCGCGGCGGGGCCCAGTGCCTTGCGCACGGACTCTGGTCGGACCTAAATGCCCGGGTGGCGGAGTTTCTCAATGCCCAGTCGCTGCAGTCCATCCGCGAGCGCAGCATCAAGGAGCATGCCAATGATGCGGCGGCCCGCGAGCAGCCCATCATCGTGCACATCACCGAGCCCAAGCCCTGAGGACAAAGCAAGGATTTCAAAGGAAGACGCCGGAAAAAGACGGCGGAAAACACAAAGAGACAAAGAAATGCAGCATCACGTTGTTTATCTCGACTATTCGGCCACCACGCCCATGGACCCCCGCGTGGCCGAAAAGATGATCCCCTACATGGTTGAGAAGTTCGGCAACCCCGCCAGCCGTTCGCACGCCTACGGCTGGGAGGCCGAAAAGGCCGTTGAAGAGGCCCGCGGATACGTGGCCGCCTACATCAACGCCGATCCGCGCGAAATTGTGTGGACCTCCGGGGCAACCGAGTCCGACAACCTTGCCATCAAGGGCGCGGCGCACTTTTATCGCGACAAGGGCAAGCACCTCATCACGGTGAAGACCGAACACAAGGCCGTGCTCGACAGCATGCGCCACCTTGAAACCGAGGGCTTTGAAGTGACCTACCTCGACGTCAAGGAAAACGGCCTGCTCGACCTCGAGGAGCTCAAGGCGGCCATCCGTCCGGATACGACCCTGGTCTCGGTGATGGCCGTCAACAACGAGATCGGCGTGGTGCAGGACATCAAGGCGATCGGCGAAATCTGCCGCGAGCGCGGCGTGCTCTATCACTGCGACGCCACGCAGGCCGCAGGCAAGATGAAGCTCGACATGCAGGATCTCAAAATCGACCTCATGAGCCTTTCCTCGCACAAGGTCTACGGTCCCAAGGGCATCGGCGCCCTGTACGTGCGCCGCAAGCCGCGCGTGCGCATCGAGCCGCAGATTCACGGCGGCGGACACGAACGCGGCATGCGCTCGGGCACGCTTGCCACGCACCAGATCGTCGGCATGGGCGAGGCCTACCGTCTCGCAGCCCTGGAGGACGCCAAGGACATCGCGCATGAAAAGATGCTGCAAAAGCGTCTTTTGGACGGCATTCTCAAGAACATTCCGGATGTGTATGTGAACGGCGACCTCGAGCACCGCGTCTCGACCAACCTCAACATCTCCTTTGCCTACATCGAGGGCGAAAGCCTCATGATGGCCTTAAAGGACATTGCGGTGAGTTCGGGCTCGGCCTGCACGTCCGCTTCGCTTGAGCCGAGCTACGTGCTGCGCGCCATCGGCCGCGACGACGAGCTCGCGCACAGCTCGATCCGCTTCACCTTCGGGCGCTTCACCACTGAAGACGACATCGACTTCACCGTGAAGCTGCTGACCGAGAAGGTCGCCAAGCTGCGCGAAATGTCGCCGCTTTGGGAGATGCACCAGCAGGGCGTCGACCTGGCCGACGTCAAGTGGTCGGCCCACTGATTGAACAGATTTGCGAAACGAGGACGAGAAAATGCCCTATAGCGAAAAACTCATGGATCATTACGAGCACCCGAGAAACGTGGGGTCGCTCGACAAAAACGATGAATCGGTCGGCACCGGCATGGTCGGCGCCCCGGCCTGCGGCGACGTGATGCGCCTGCAGATCAAGGTCAACGACAAGGGCGTCATCGAGGACGCCAAGTTCAAGACCTACGGCTGCGGCTCGGCCATTGCCTCGAGTTCGCTTGTGAGCGAATGGGTCAAGGGCAAGACGCTTGACGAAGCAGCCAAGATCACCAACGCCGAAATCGCCGAGGAGCTCGCGCTGCCGCCGGTGAAGATCCACTGCTCGATTCTTGCCGAGGACGCCGTGAAGGCCGCCATCGACGACTACAAGGCCAAGCACGCCAAGTAACTTTTTTCACGAGGACGAAACACCATGTCAGTGACTCTCACCGAGGCGGCCGCCCGCCACGTGTCCGCCTTTCTTGCCAAGCGCGGCAAGGGCATCGGCCTGCGCCTGGGCGTGAAGACCAGCGGCTGCTCGGGCATGGCCTACAAGCTTGAGTTCGCCGACGCCGTCAACGACGATGATCAGGTTTGGGAAAGCCACGGCGTCAAGGTTGTGGTTGACGCCAAGAGCCTGCCCTATATCGACGGCACGCAGCTCGACTACGTGCGCGAAGGCCTGCAGGAGGGCTTCAAGTACAACAATCCGCAGGAAAAGGAACGCTGCGGCTGCGGCAAGTCCTTTCACGTTTGAGCAGCGCGATGGCTCAGAACGCATTTACCTTGCTTGGTCTGCCGGCCGTCTTTGCGCTGCCCGAGGAAAAAATCGAGGAAGCCTGGCGCCGCGCGATCGCCCTGGTGCATCCCGACAAATTTGCGTCGCGCCCAGCGGCCGAGCGCCGCGTGGCCGAGCAGTGGGCCGGACGCATCAATGAGGCGCGCGACGCGCTGCTTGACCCCGTGGCCCGCGCAACAGTCCTTTTGCAGGCCGCTGGCGTCGACACCGGCCGCGAAACCGACACGCACATGCCCGCGGACTTTCTGATGCAGCAGATGATGTGGCGCGAGGCGCTCGAAGAGGCGGGCGCGGACAAGGCCGCCGTCGAGGCGCTTGCCCGCGACGTCGAAGCCGCCCGCAGTGAGCTGCTGCAGTCGCTTGCCCGCCGGCTTGATGCCGACAAGGATTTTGAGGGCGCCCGCGGTGACGTGCGGCGGCTCATGTTCATCGAGAAGCTTCTCAAGGAAATCCACCGCGCCAAGGCGCAGTAAGAAAAGAACAACAGAACGAAAGAAATGCTGGGACTACTTCAGATTGCCGAACCTGGTATGTCGGCGGCGCCGCACGAAGAGCGGTTTGCCGCCGGCATTGACCTTGGAACCACCAATTCGCTTGTAGCGCTCGTGTTAAACGGCGCCGCCGAAGTGCTGCCCGATGAAAAGGGGCGCTATCTTCTTCCCTCCGTTGTGCGCTATCTGCCCGAGGGCGGCGTTTGTGTGGGGTGGGACGCCGTGCCGCAGCAGGCCGACGATCCACTCAACACCATCAGCTCCGTCAAGCGCTTGATGGGCCGCGGCATGAAGGACGTGAGCGGCATCGTCACTGTTCCCTACCATTTCGAAGACGGCCCCGGCATGGTGCGCATCCAGACCCGGCAGGGCGTCAAAAGCCCCGTGGAGGTTTCCGCTGAAATCCTCAAGGTGCTGCGCGAGCGCGCCGAGGCGCGCGTGGGCGCCGAGCTCGTGGGCGCCGTCATCACCGTGCCGGCCTATTTTGACGACGCACAGCGCCAGGCGACGAAGGACGCCGCCAAGCTTGCCGGGCTCACCGTGCTGCGCCTTTTGAACGAACCCACGGCGGCGGCTCTCGCCTACGGGCTTGACAACGGCGTTGAAGGCAAGTACCTCGTCTACGACCTGGGCGGCGGCACCTTCGACGTGTCGCTCCTAAACCTCACGCGCGGCGTTTTTGAAGTGCTTGCCACGGGCGGCAATTCGGCTCTTGGCGGCGACGACTTCGATCACCGCCTTGTCTGCTGGGCGCTCGAAAAGCTGGGCGCAGGCGTCAACGCCGAGCTTCTCACCGCCTCCGACAAAAAGCGCCTGACGCTTGCCGTCAAAAGCGCGCGCGAAGCGCTCACCGACGCTGCCGAGACCCGCGTCAGGGTGGAGCTCTCCGACGGGCGGGTGCTCGACGAAACGCTCACCCGCGACGCCTTCAACGCCATGTCGGCGCACCTGGTGCAAAAGACCATTGATGCGGTCAAGCAGGTGCTCTCCGACGCGCAGCTTGCCCCCGACGACGTTAAGGGCGTGGTGCTCGTGGGCGGCGCCACCCGCATGCCGTGCGTGCGCGAAGCCGTTCAAGCTTTCTTCGGCCGCGAGCCCTTCTGCAACATCGATCCGGACAAGGTGGTGGCGATCGGTGCCTCGATTCAGGCCAACAAGCTTGCCGGCAACACCAACGGCGACGACGACTGGCTGCTTTTAGACGTCACGCCGCTTTCGCTCGGACTTGAAACCATGGGCGGGCTCGTCGAAAAGGTGATTCCGCGCAACACCGCCATTCCGACGGCGATGGCGCAGGACTTCACGACCTTCAAGGACGGGCAGACCGCCATGGCCATTCATGTGGTCCAGGGCGAGCGCGAAGTGGTCGACAAGTGCCGGTCGCTTGCCCGCTTCGAACTCAGGGGCATTCCGCCGATGGCCGCGGGCGCCGCGCGCATCCGCGTCACCTTCCAGATCGACGCCGACGGCCTTTTGTCGGTGTCGGCCCGTGAGATGACGACCGGCGTGGAAAGCTCGATTATGGTCAAGCCCAGCTACGGGCTGTCCGACGACGACGTGATCCGCATGCTGCAGGACGGCAACAAGGCCGCCGAAGAGGACATGCACGAGCGCGAACTGCGCGAGCAGAAGGTCGAGGCGATGCGCATCATCGAGTCGACGCATTCGGCGCTCGCCGCCGACGGCGATCTCTTGAACGATGCCGAGCGCAAGGCCGTCGACGACGCCGTGGCGCATTTAAACGCCGTGCGCGAAGGCACGGACGCCAACGCCATCAAAGCGGCCATTGACGGCGTGGCAAAAGCCACCGAAGACTTTGCCGCCCGCCGCATGGACCGTTCGATCCGGCAGGCGCTCGAAGGCCGTTCGGTGGATGATGTTTTGGAAACCAACCCGGAAAAATAACCCCAACGGGAAATACGAAAATGCCGATAGTCACCATTCTTCCCAACGAATCCATCTGCCCGCAGGGCGCCAAGGTCGAAGTCAAGACCGGGGCAAAGCTCGCCCAGGCGCTTAACGCCGCCGGCATCAAGATTCCGCACGCCTGCGAATACAACTGCGCGTGCGCCACCTGCCACATCATCGTGCGCGAAGGCTACGACTCTTTAAACGAGCCCGACGACAACGAGTACGACCAGCTCGACAACGCCTTCGGCAGCACGCCGCTTTCGCGGCTTTCCTGCCAGACGGTGATGGGTGAAGAAGACATCACCATCGAGATTCCGCGCATCAACCGTAATCTCGTGCACGAAGCCGATTAAGGGAGGCCGCCATGAGCCTGAAGTGGACCGATGCGCAGCAAATCGCCGAGGAGCTCTACGACAACGAGCCCGATCTGGACCCCGTCACGCTGCGCTTAAGCGAACTGCGCGAGCGGGTGCTGGCGCTGCCGGATTTCGACGACGATCCGCAAAAAAGCAACGAGCCGCTGCTCGAAGCGATTCTGCAGGCCTGGATTGACGAGCGGTAGGCGCCTTGTCCAATCAAAAGCATGCGGGCGCAGGCCCGCATGCGAGAAATTCCTTTTTTATTCGATCACGGCCACGACCGGCGCGTGATCGCTCGGCTTTTCCCAGGCGCGCGGCACCGTGTCGATCGACACTTCGCTGATGCGGCTTGAAATCGAGGGGGCGGCCAGGATGTGATCGATCCGCAGCCCGTGGTTTTGCTCAAAGCCCGCCTGCCGGTAATCCCACCAGCTGAAGGTGCCGGGCGCATGCAGTCCGAGCGTCCAGGTGTCGACGAGCCCCGCAGAGACAATCCGCGCATAGGCTTCGCGTTCGGGATCGGTCACCAGAAGCCTTCCCTTCCAGCCCTCGGGATCCCACACATCCTCATCGGTGGGCGCGACGTTGAAGTCGCCCGCCAGGACCAGAGGGGCGTCCGCCCTGACTTCCGACTGCACCCAGCCCGCCAGGGCGCTCATCCAGTCGAGCTTGTAGAGGTAGCGGCTGCTGCCAAGCTCCGTGCCGTTGGGCACGTAGACGCCGGCAAAGCGAAGGCGCAGGCCGCTTGTGTGTTCAATGTCGGCAGCGATCATGCGCTTTTGTTCATCCGGATAGCCCGGAATGTTGAAGACGACGTTTTCAACCGTCTTCACCGTGCTTTTGCGCGTGACAAGCGCCACGCCGTTGTAGGTCTTCTGCCCCAGAATGACGGCGTCAAGGCCAGCGTCGGCAAGTGCATCCCGGGGAAAGAGGTCGTCGACGGTTTTCGTTTCCTGCAGCACGGCGGCGTCGATCTGCGCCATGTCCATCCAGCGGATCAAGTGCTCGAGCCGCACTTTGATGCTGTTGACGTTCCAGGTGGCGATTCTCACGGGCATTCTCAATCCTTCAAAACGGTTTCCAGAAAAACAAAGGCGGTGTCAACGGGCGTCAGACGCCGCTTGACCATCTCAAAGAGCGCTTCGCGGTCCACGCAGCGGATTTCCTCGACTTCGCCGTCGGCATTGACGGGATGCACCCCGTCGCCGACCACGGCAAGCAGAATATAAGCGTCTTCTGCCATCCAGCCCTCGGGCACGCGGCGCCGCACCTGGAGTTCCGACCAGGCGCCCTGCAGGGTGTAGCCGGTGGTCAATCCCGCTTCCTCGGCGATTTCGCGCGCCAGAGCCGTTTCGGGGGATTCGCCCGAGGAGATCATGCCCGCGGCAAGCGCATCCCAAAGCCCCGGGTCGACCTGTTTGGTGCGGCTTCTCAAGCTTATAAAGACACGGCCGTCGCGCCGCACGCCCACCGCGTAGACCGAGCGCGTGAGCATGCCGAAAAAGCGAAAGAGGCCGCGCTCGGCCCGGGCAAGACAGCGGCCGCCTGCGAGCTCGCAGACGTCCAAAAGCTCGTTTCGCCACTGCACGAAATAGCCGGCATCATGCAGGGGGCGGGCGACGCGGGCGAAGTTTTCCTCCAATTGACTTTCGCTTGATCTGGGAAAGAGGATGAACGCTGTTTCCGTGAGGGTAAAATCGGCGGCAAAGCGCTTGTCTGCAAGCAGACGCTGCGCCGTTGCCCGTTCGATCAGGCCGATGCGGCTGCCGCAGGCCGTGACAACCGGCAGGGCGGTTGTCGGCTCGGGTTCGGAAATTTCTGCTTCAATGGCCGCCCGGAGTGCGGCGGCTTCGTCGGGGAAAATCACGGTTTTGTGCCTGACAGATGAAAAAACGGCAGACCGGGTGAACCAGGCCTGCCGGAGTCGGTTGGTGCGCTTTGGGCAAAGGCCGTTTATGCCAAAACAAACGGCCTTTGCGCAGATCAGCAGCCTGCTTCCGGGCGCATGGCCGGGAAGAGCAGCACCTCGCGAATCGACGAGGCGTTGGTGAGCAGCATCACGAAGCGGTCGATGCCGATGCCGCAGCCTGCGGTCGGCGGCAGACCGTACTCAAGCGCACGGATGTAGTCGGCGTCGTAGTACATGGCTTCATCGTCGCCGCGGGCCTTGGCGTCGGCCTGAGCCTGGAAGCGCCGCGCCTGATCGTCGGGGTCGTTCAATTCCGAGAAGCCGTTGGCGGTTTCGCGGCCGTAAATGAAGAGCTCGAAGCGCTCGGTCGTCGTCGGATCGGTGTCGGAGGCGCGCGCAAGCGGGCTGATCTCCACCGGATAGTCCACGATGAAGGTGGGTTGGATGAGCTTGCTTTCCGCGGTCTCTTCAAAGAGCGCCATCACAAGCGCGCCAAGACCCACATCCTCGCGCTGCGGCGCGCCCAGGCGGGCAAGTTCCTTTCTGAGGAACGCCTCGTCCTTGAGGTTTTCCTCGGTGTACTGCGGCGCGTACTTGAGAATTGCCTGCACCGGGGTGAGCTGGTCAAAGGGCTTGGAGAGGTCGATTTCCACGCCCTGGTAGTTGAGCACTTCGCTCCCTGTGGCTTCGCGGGCCACATAGCGCAGCAGCTTTTCGGTGAAGTCGATCTGGTTGCGGTACGTCCAGTAGGTGGCGTAGAACTCGATCGTCGTGAATTCCGGATTGTGACGCGTATCAATGCCTTCGTTGCGGAAGCAGCGGTTCAATTCAAAGACGCGTTCAAAGCCGCCCACCACCAGGCGCTTGAGATAGAGCTCGGGCGCGATGCGCAGGTACTGGTCGATGTCGAGCGCATTGTGGTGCGTGATGCAGGGCTTGGCGTTGGCGCCGCCCGGAATCGGGTTGAGCATCGGCGTTTCGACTTCCACGAAGCGGTTTTGCTCCATGAAGCGGCGCACGGCGCTCACGGCCTTAAAGCGCGTGGCAAAGCGGCTGCGGCTTTCCTCGTTGATGATGAGGTCGGTGTAGCGCTGGCGGCAGCAGGCTTCCGGATCGGAAAGTCCCTTGTGCTTGTCGGGCAGCGGACGGATCGACTTGGTCATCAGGCGCAGCTTTTTCACGCGCACCGAAAGTTCGCCCTTGTTGGTGCGAAAGAGCACGCCTTGGGCGGCGATGATGTCGCCCAGGTCCAGGGACTTGAAAAACGCATACGTTTCTTCGCCCACGTCGGCCGGGGTGAGGAAGTACTGCATGTCGCCGGTGAAGTGGTGCACGGTCGCGAAGGCCGCCTTGCCCATGCCGCGCTTGAGCATCATGCGGCCGGCGACGGCCACTTCAATGTTGGCCGCTTCGAGCTCCTCGCGGCTCTTGTCGCCGTAGGCGGCGCGCAGGTCGCCGAAGAGGTCCTTGCGCACGAAGTCGTTCGGATAGGCGACGCCTTCTGCGCGCAGCTTGGCGAGCTTGGCGCGGCGCTCGGCGATGATGTGGTTTTCGTCGTCAGCGGCTGCCGGCGTCTGCTTCTTTTGGTTTTCGGTCATTTTCTTGTCCTTGTATGGATGGGTCAGATGCCCATCTTGAGGCTGGCCTCGATGAACTGGTCGAGGTCGCCGTCCAAAACGGCTCCCGTGTTGCCCGTTTCAACGTTGGTGCGCAGATCCTTCACGCGGCTCTGATCGAGCACGTAGCTGCGGATCTGGTGGCCCCAGCCGATGTCGCTCTTGCTTTCCTCGAGTTTTTCCTGCTCGGCCATGCGCTTGCGCAGTTCGAGCTCATAGAGCTTGGCCTTGAGCTGGCGCATCGCCTGCTCGCGGTTGTTGTGCTGGCTGCGGTCGTCCTGGCACACCGTCACCACGCCCGTGGGGATGTGGGTGATGCGCACGGCCGACTCGGTCTTCTGCACGTGCTGGCCGCCGGCGCCCGAGGCGCGGAAGACGTCGACGCGCAGGTCGGCCGGATTGATCGTGATCTCGATCGAGTCGTCAATTTCCGGATAAACGTAGACGGAGGCAAAGGAGGTGTGGCGGCGAGCGTTGGCGTCAAAGGGGCTTTTGCGCACCAAGCGGTGAATGCCCGTTTCGGTGCGCAGCGTCCCGTAGGCCCATTCGCCCTGCACGTAGATCGTGCAGCCCTTGATGCCGGCCACGTCGCCTTCGGTTTCTTCGGTGAGCTTGGCGCTAAAGCCCGAGCGTTCGGCATAGCGCAGATACATGCGCTCGAGCATGCTCGCCCAGTCCTGCGCCTCGGTGCCGCCGGCGCCGGCCTGAATTTCGATGTAGCAGTTGGAGCTGTCCTGCGGACCGTTGAACATGCGCTTGAATTCGAGCTTCTCGACGTCGCGCTGAAAGCCTTCGACCTCCTGGGCGACAAGCTCGGCGCCGCCATCGTCCGAGTCGGCAAGCGCCATGTTAAAGAGCTCCTTGGCGTCGGCCACGCCCGAAGAAAGGCGCTTGAAGCTGCCGACGAGGTCCTCGAGGGTTTTCTGCTCCTTGCTGATTTCCTGTGCCCGCTTCGGATCGTCCCAGAGCGCAGGGTTCTCAACCTCGCGGTTGACTTCCTCTAAACGCCGTTCCTTGCGGTCGACGTCAAAGATACCCCCTAAGCTCAGCAAGACGGTGAGCAAGGTCATCGCACAGATTGTTGATGTGATTGATGCGTTCGGCTTCCATTTCTTTTGAAGTCTTGAAGATTTTTCACGCGCAGGCATCCATAAGACCGCCCCGTGCGAAAGGCGGCTTTCAGACCGTGCGCTCTGTATGCATGATGGGAAAACACATCATTGTACCTTGAGCACCTGCGGCTTTCCATACGCTTTGCGCAAAAATCCGCGCCCGGCCGGCTTTGCCGGACAAGCGGGCGGAGCCTGATCTTTGTGCTTACAAATAAAAATGAGAATGGTTATCATTCATGTGAAATGAAGCGCTGTTCTTGAGCGGCGGAAAGCGCGCTCGAGCGCTTTCAGAAAAAAGATCAGAGGGGTTGATTGTGGAATTTTTAAAAGAAAGCGTGGACTATTTTGTCTTCGGAATCCTGGGCGTGATGGGCTTTATCACGGTGTGGCTCACCATCGAACGGCTGCTTTTCCTGCGCACGCTCGACGCAAGGGAGTACGACACGCAGGAAGCCTATGACAAGGCGCTCACCGATCATCTGACGACGCTCTACATCATCTACTCCAACGCCCCCTATGTGGGGCTGCTCGGCACCGTGCTCGGCATCATGATCACCTTCTACGACATGGGCATGTCGGGCAATATCAACGCAAGCGACATCATGACGGGGCTCTCGCTTGCGCTCAAGGCAACGGCGCTGGGCCTGGCGGTGGCCATCCCGACCCTGGTGGTCTACAACGCCCTGCAGCGCAAGATCAACGTTCTTTCCACGCAGTGGCGGACGGCGCACGCATCATGATCGAGATTCCGAAGAAAGAGCCGCTCAACATCGTCCCCTTCATCGACATCATGCTGGTGCTGCTGGCCATGGTGCTGTCGATCTCAACCTTCATCGCCAAGGGGGAAATCAAGATCAATCTGCCCGCCTCGCAGACAAGCGAGCAGGTTTCGCCGGACTCCAATCCCAGGATGGTGCAGGTCGACGGCAAGGGAGTGATCTATTGGGACGGAAAGGAGGTGGACCTGCAGCAGCTCGAAGAGGCGGTGAAGAACATCCCGCGCGAAGAAAGCGTGGTGCTGCGCATCGACAAGGAGTCCAGGTTCGAGCACTTCATCACCGTGATCGATCTTTTCAAGAAGCATCAGCATGAAAACTTCCGGATCGCAACCGAGCACAAAAAGCCGTAGGCAGCAAAAGCGTCTTGCCGGGTCGTTTCTCTTCACCTGCCTGGTCTACCTGCCGGTCTTTGTCTTTGCCTGGGCGACGGTGCCTGCGCCGGAATTCAAGGCCGCAGGCGACAGGACGATTGCCATCAGCTTTGCGCAGATAAGCGGCGGGGGTGCGATGGCAAGCGACCCCGCGCCTCAGCCTGAGCCGCAGGAAGAGATGCAGCCCGAGCCGGCCCCGGCGCCTGAACCCGAGCCCAAGCCGCAGGTGCAGCCAGAGCCCAAACCGCAGGCGGCCGTCGTTCCGAAAAAGCCCGAGCCCAAGCGCGCGGTGCAGCAAAAGCCGCCCAAAAAGGAAGCCGTCAAGCCGAAGAAAAAGGAGCCCGCTCCAAAGCGCGAGGAAAAGCCCGTGCAAAAGAGCCAGGAGCCGCCGGCTGCCGCCTCTCAAGCGCTTTCCGACGCTCCGGCTCCGGTGAAGACGGGTGCAGCAACCGCCTCCGATCAGGGCGGCATCTCGACCATGATCTACGGCGAAAGCGACGATCCGTTTTTGGCCCGCGTCAAGCGCAGCGTCGAATCGGTGCTGCGCTATCCGCGGCGCGCCCGACAGCTGCGGCTTGAAGGCACGGTGATGGTGCAGTTTGTGGTGCAAAGGGACGGGACGCTTGCCGAACTGGAAATCCACGCGAGTTCCGGCCAGAAGATGCTCGACAAGCTCGCTCTTCAGGCCGTGCAGGACGCAAGCTCGCGCTGGGGCGCGCCCGAGCGCGTGGTGAGAATCCGCCTGCCGGTGCGCTACGAGCTGCGGTAGGCGGCTATTCCTCGGCCGCCTCGATGACAAGCTGAATCGAGCGGCGCCCGAGGTACTCGTTGATTTCCGGGCGGTAGGCAAGCTTGACGTGCGAGGCAAGAGGCTTGTTGCGGCGAAAGAAGATGCCCTCAAAGCGGTTTCCCGCCATGTCGAGCACGAGCTTTAGATGCGTGTCCTTTAAAACGCGCTGCGAGAGGACCGTAAAGTCGTTCGCAAAGACCGGCCGCTCGAAGCCCTGGCCCCAGATGCGGTTGGAAAGGGCTTCGACGAGCGCATAGGTGATTTCCTCGGGCGCAAGCGCGCCGTCGGTGTAGACCACCCGGTCGAAGGTTTCGGGCGAGGCGCACTCGGCAACCGCCTTTTCAAAGAGTTCGATGAAGACGGGCAGATTCTCCTTGCGGATCGTCAGGCCCGCGGCCATCGCGTGCCCGCCGAAGCGCTCGATCAGATCGGGCCGCATCTTGCTCACATGGTCGAGCGCGTCGCGCAGGTGAATGCCTTCAATGGAGCGGCCCGAGCCTTTGAGCCGTCCTTCTTCGTCATCGGGCGCAAAGGCAATGACGGGGCGGTTGATTTTTTCCTTGACGCGGCTAGCGACAAGCCCCACGACGCCCTGATGCCAGTCGGGCTCAAAAAGCGTCACGGTGGCGCGGTGCTCCCAGTCCATGTGGCTTACGAGCGCATTGGCGTCCAGCTGCATGGTGTCTTCAAGTTCGCGCCGTTCGCGGTTAAGTGAATCAAGCTCGCGGGCAAGGCGCCCGGCCTTTTCAGGATCGTCGGTGAGCAGGCACTCAATGCCCACGCCCATTTCCGTGAGGCGCCCGGCCGCGTTGATGCGCGGCGCAATGCCGAAGGCGAAGTCGCGCGCCGTGGCGGTGGCGGGATCGCGGCCTGCCACTTCAAACAGCGCATTGATGCCGGGACAGGCCAGGCCGCGGCGCACGCGAGCCAGGCCTTGGGCGATCAGCACGCGGTTGTTGTGATCGAGCTTGACGACGTCAGCGACGGTGCCGAGCGCCGCCAGGTCGCTCAAGCGGTCGATGCGCGGCTGGCTGGCGCGGTCAAACGCTCCGCGGTTTCTGAGTTCGGTGCGCAGCGCCATCAAGACATAGAACATGACGCCGCAGCCGGCGAGCGCCTTGCTGGCAAAGCTGCAGCCGGCGACGTTGGGGTTGACGATGCAGGCCGCCGCAGGAAGCGTGTCGCCCGGCAGGTGATGGTCGGTGATGATGACGTCGATGCCAAGTTCTGCGGCCCGTGCCACGCCCTCGACGCTGGCAATGCCGTTGTCGACGGTGATGATCACGTCCGGGCGCTGCTCAGCGTAGGCCGCCTCCACGATGGCGGGCGTGAGCCCGTAGCCGAGCTTGAAGCGGTCGGGCACCATGAAGCCAGCCTGTGCACCCATCATCGCCAGGCCCCGCACGGCAATCGCGCACGCCGTGGCGCCGTCGCAGTCATAGTCGGCCACCACGGTGATGCGCTTTTTCCGTTCAATGGCGTCAGCCAGAAGCCTCGCGGCCAGATCCGTGCCGGCAAGCGTTGCCGGAGGCAGCAGCGACGGCCAGTCTTCGAGCAGATCCTCGGGCTTGGTGACGCCGCGCGCCGAAAGCGCCCTGGCAAGAGGTCGGAGAAAGCCCGCGTGTTCGAGTTTTTCACTGACGACTTTGTCGTAGGGACGCAGACAGAAGCGGGTGTTCACTGATCGTTCTCCAAAAAGAGGATCCCGGCGGGGTTGAAGGCTGTTCCGGTAAAGCGCGCCAGAAGCGAACGCGCGGCCGAAAGGCGTCTGGAGCAGGAGACGGCAAAGCCCTCGCCCGTGCCGACGATGAGAGCTGCGTCGCACCCCTTCTTGCGCGCGGCTTCCGAAAGCACCTCAATCCGGGTGCAGACTGCGGGCAGCGCCTTTTCCCAGGCCGCCCAGTCGTGCGCAAGCCACGCCTCGTAGAGGTCTTCAATGAGCGCGATGCATTCGCCGTTTGGCGCCTCTTCGGGCCAGTTCTGCGCCTTCGAGACGGGCGCAATGCGCTGCACGAGGATGCCGGCGGCAAGCGCCCAGCCCTTGACGGCTTCGTTGTCGGTGAGAACGCCGCGGATTTTGGTGGGCGGATAGACGTAGTCAAAGGCGCCGCCTCCGCCGCAGATCCAGACGGTTTGAGCGGGGCTCTTGATACTTGCGAGCGCTTCTTCACAAGTAGCGATGAGTTCGAGCGCAGCGGCCTTTTCCTCGCCCTCAATCCAGCGTCCGGCGCCGCCCTCCTGCGTCTGCACCACTTCAAAGGGTGCCGCGGCGGCTGCAAAGCGCTTTTTGCGCGTGAGGTAAAGATGCGGATCCCAGCGCTGCAGCACAAAGCCGCTTTTAAGCAGCACAGGTGTGAGCGCCGCACAGGCCGCTTCGCGTTCGTCAAAGGTGAGAGCCGCCTCCGAGAGCAGCCCCCGTTCGTTTCGTGTACACAGGTAAATCGCGTTGATGTCGCCCGAGAGCATCGGACCGTTTTGCACGGTCCAGGCGTAGGGGGCGCTCACAAAGGGAAGCGCACGGCGGGTGAGAACCGACCAGAGCCAGCAAAGGTGCACGCTTTTGGCAAAGGCGGGCGAACCCAGGGGCTGCATGACGGGCGCTTCCGTGAGCCTTCCAAAGGTTTTCTTTAAAAGCTCAAGGGAGCCTTCGCTGATGCTCTCTTTTGCTTCGGGGCCGGCAATGAGGCCGGGAATCAAAAAATAAGCCTGGGCCATCGTTTTTCCTGCGCTGACAATCCTGTCCTCTTCGTCAAAGCAGCCTCCCCACACAGATAAACAAACGCCTGCAGCCGGAGGTTGTCCGTCGATGCAGGCGCAGTCAGTGGATGAAGCGCTTTTTGCGGGGGCAATTTTAGCAACGCGAGGCGGCGGACTTCGGGCTGCGCCTCACGGCTAGCCTTGCCCGGCCGCCTAGTTTTCGGCCTGTGCTCCGAGCACCACGCGCATCAGGTCGGCGACGGTGCCGGAATTGGTCTTGTCCATGATGGAGGCGCGGTGCGCCTCCACGGTTTTGATGGAGATGCCGAGGTCGTCGGCAATCTGCTTGTTCAGGCGTCCGGCGGTGATGCGCTCGAGCACCTGCTGCTCGCGGGTGGTGAGCTTTTTCAGCAGCGCCGTGTTGAGGTTTTTCTGCTCGGTGGCGCGGCGCCGCTCGTGCGCCTCCTTGAGCATGCGTTCGACGAGCTGCTTTAAGGCGGCCGGATCAAAGGGCTTTTCAATGAAGTCGACGGCGCCTTTTTTGAGCGCGTTCACCGCCATCGGCACGTCGCCGTGGCCGGTGATGAAGATGATCGGGATGTCTGCGTGACGCGCCAGAAGATGCTCCTGCACCTCCAGGCCGCTCATGCCGCTCATGCGCACGTCCAAAAGCAGGACGGCGATTTCTCGCGGATCATATTTGGCAATGAAGCTCTCGCCGCTGTCATAGAGTTCGACGCGATAGTCGCTTGCCTCGAGAAGCCAGCGGATGGAATCGCGCACAGCTTCGTCGTCGTCGACCACATAAACGGTTCCCAGGGTTTTGACGGCATCGGAGGGGTAGGGTGCATAAGCCATGGTGTTGTTAACCCTTGTTCTCTCAAAAAGTCGGCTTTCAGCGGAAAATTCGAGTTTTTGTTCGCACGCAGCCCGTGCGCCGCTAAAAGGTGAAGTTAATGTCGGCTCTGTTTCTCAAGCATTTGCGGCCGCTTCCTGCGGCGACGCAAAGGCCGAATTGGGCAGAAGCACTCGAATGATTGTACCGCCCCCGGCGTTTGGCGTGATGATGATGCGGCCGCGGTGGCTTTCAACCACCGAGCGGCAGATGTTGAGCCCGATGCCCATGCCGGAAGCCTTGGTGGTGAAAAAGGGCGTGAAGACTTTTTCGGACTCGGCGGGCATGCCGCAGCCGTGGTCTGCCACCTCAAAGACGGTCTGACGTTCGTCGCAGTGCACGTTGAACTCCACCGTGTCGCTGTCGGTCTCCTGGCTTGCCTCCATTGCGTTTTTCAATAGGTTCAATAGCACCTGCTCGATCATCACGACGTCGCAGGCGATGGAATGACCGGGGTCGTCGATGCTCACGTGAATCGTCATGCCGAAGTGCTTGGCTTGAATGAGCGCAAGCTCCATGGCGCCGTTCACGATTTTTTCCACCGTGGTCTCCACAAAGCTTCCCTCGCCGCCCTTGGCCTTGGCAAAGCTGCGGATGCGGCGGATGATGTAGGCCGCGCGCTGCGTCTGATTGATGATTTTGGTGAGCGCCTCTGAGACGGTTTTGTCGCTCGAGCGCCCCTTTTGCATCATGGTGAGCGTGGCGGAGGCGTAGTTCTGCACGGCCGCAAGCGGCTGGTTGAGCTCGTGGGCAAGTGAACTTGCCATCTCGCCCATCGTGATGAGGGTGGAGGCGCTTTCAGCGGCTTTGGCCTGCACCTGCATGAGGTTTTCCACCTCCTTGCGGTTGGTGATGTCGGTGACGGCGAGCATTTCCGAGAGCCCCTTGCCGGGCCAGGGCAGGATGCTGCGCGTCACCGAGATCCAGCGGCCGCTCTTTTTGTCGTGGATTTCAGCGGTGTGGCCGACAACGGAGGCCTGGTTAAAGAGCGCGCGCACATGCAGGTGTCCCTCGACCGACTGCCCCCAGTCCTTCGTGTAGAGGGCGTTGGCGTAGAGAAGTTCGTTTTGATTCTTCTCCAGATGCACGACGCTCACCGCGGCATTCATCGATTCGATCATCAAGACGGTGCGCTCGTATTCGGTGGCAAGAGCCAGCCGCGCGCGCCGCTGCTCGGTGATGTCGCGGATGCTCACAAGCCACCCCATCGAGCGCGTGCTCCCCTCCACGGGATTCAAAGGCGTCACCGAAATGCTGCAGTCAAAGCGCGCGCCGTCGCGGCGATGGACGCTGTGCTCGACTTCATGCGCCCGCACCATCTGCCCGTCTTCCCTGTGGTGCATGTCAAGCGCAACCCCCGTGGCCTGTTCGGCGGTCATGCCGACGGGGCTCTCGTTGATAAAGCCAAAGAGCTGGTCGAAGGCGGCGTTGGAGTAGAGCACCCGTCCGGAAAGTCCCACAACGAGCAGGCTGTCGGTGATGGACTCGTTGAAGGTCCGCTGAATGGCGACGCGGGCGCGCAGCTCGGCTTCGGTGTGCGCCTGCCGGATTTGATAGCGCAGCAGAATTGCCAGCGTAAAGAGCAGCCCGAGGGCGAGCACGACGATGGCCTGCGCAGGGGTGGAGTCGGCAAGGAAATGTCCGGCGGTGGTGTTGGTGGTTAAAAACGCCACGTTGTAGGGCAGGGGCGAGAGCTGCGTCTTCACCGACACGCATCCCTCGGGAATCGGGGCGTAGAGGCTGGGTGGGAAGCTTTCACCGTCCACGAGCACGTCAAGCCTCAGGTGTGTGTGCAGATCGTTGTCGCGCACCAGGTTGCGCATCAGCTGGGTGAGCGAAAAGGTGGCGATGATGCTCTCGCCCGAGGCCTGCGGAATGACAAGGTCGGCGTAGATGGGGATGCTGACATTGCGCAGATAGGGTTCGGAAAAAACGGGGTGGCCGCTTGCCTGCGAAAAGGCGACCGCCTGCAGCGTGGCGCCGTCCTGGGTAATGCTGGTGCCCGCGGCGCGCGGCTCCATTTCCGAGTAAAGCCTTCCGCGGCAGGCCGCACGCACCGAGCCGTCGGACTGGGTGAGCACCACCTCGCGCAGGGTCGGGTGCAGGGCAAACACCACCGAGAAGACTTCGCAGTCTTCATCGCGGAAGAATTTGCGTGCGGGCGCATCCAGACTGTGCGCGAGCGCCAGAGCCCTTTCCTCAAACTGCCGCGCGATTGCTTGGTTGACGGCTGTCTGGGCCGACACCTGCAGCTTTTTGTTTTCGTCGTCGATGATCCAGAGGCTTGCCGTGCACAGAAACAAAATGAACACGATCGCCGCCACCGTCACGTAAAGCCCGTAGCGGTTGACGCGCAGACTGCCGGCGCTGGTGAGTTCCAGCAGCTTGTCGTCAACCTGGATTTTGCTGGTCTTGAGCATGGGCGGCGCAAAGGGGATTCATCAAAAGTGCAAAAGCCAATTGTATGAGCGCAAGCCTCTAAAATGTCTGCGCGGCGCACCAATGACCGTTTTCGCCGCAACGGCAAGGCAACGGAGGCAACAATGGATCAAAACGAACTCAAGCGTCTGGTGGGACAGGCGGCGGTGAAATATGTCAAACCGGGCGAAGTCCTCGGCGTGGGCACGGGCTCAACGGTCGACTGCTTCATCGATGCGCTTGCCGCAAGCGGCATCAAGCCGAGCGCCTGCGTTTCCAGCTCCGTGCGCTCCACCGAAAAGCTGCGTGCGCTGGGCTTTGAGGTGGTCGATCTCAACGACGTGGAAAGAATCGGCGTTTATGTGGATGGCGCCGACGAGATCAACGGCGATTTTGAAATGATCAAGGGCGGCGGCGGGGCGCTCACGCGCGAAAAGATTGTTGCCTCGGCGGCCGACACTTTTGTGTGCATTGCCGACCAATCCAAGCTTGTGAAAACCCTTGGGCGCTTTCCCCTTCCGGTGGAGGTCATTCCGATGGCGCGCGGCTGCGTGGCCCGGGCGCTGCGCGCGCTTGGCGCCGAGCCCGTGGAGCGCGACTTCACCACCGACAACGGCTGCCGCATTCTCGACTGCCGCAACTTCATGATTGAAGACCCCGTGCGGATGGAGCAGACGATCAACGCGATCCCCGGCGTGGTGACCGTGGGGCTTTTTGCCGCCAGAGGCGCCGACGTGCTGCTGCTTGGCACGCCCGAAGGCGTCAAAACAATGGAAAAAACGCGCTAAGGCGCACCATCAAACCGGACACAAAAAAGGGCGCTCCGAACGCAACGGGCGCCCTTTTTTTAGGCCGTGCCTTACTCCACCGGCACGTGGTTCGGAACGGGATCGACGCCGTTGCCGAAGAGGTAGCTTTCGCACTGGCTCATGAGGTGCTTTCTCACGTTGGGATCGGCGCAGTTGAGGCCGTACTCGTTGATCATCATGGTCTGCAGCTTCACCCACTCGTCCCAGGCCTCCTTGCTGATGTTGGCCCAGATGCGCTTGCCGAGCTCGCCCGGCACGGGGGGATAGTCAAGTCCCGGAAGGTCCTTGTTGAGTTTGGCGCAATGCACGGTGCGTGCCATAGTGTTTGCTCCTTCTTAAAGCGTTTTGATGAAAATCTTTGAGCGGCGGTGCCAGTTGTACATCCGCTGCTTTTCAATGGGAAGGCTCTCGACGGAGGCCTCCTCAAAGCCGCGCTTGATGAACCAGTGTGCGGTGCGCGTGGTAAGCACGAAGATGCGCTTGAGGCCGGCCTCCCTTGCGCGCTGCTCGATGCGCCGCAGGAGCCTGTCGCCGTCGCCCGCGCCCTGGTAGTCGGGGTGAACGGCCACGGCGGCCATTTCGCCGATGCCTGCTTCAGGGTAAGGATACAGGGCGGCGGATCCGTAGATGATGCCGTCGTGCTCCAAAACGGTGAAGTGGCTGATTTCGCGTTCGATTTTTTCGCGCGGGCGCTTGACAAGAATGCCTTCGGCTTCAAAGGGCTCGAGAAGCTTCACCAGGGCGGCCACATCGTCGATTGTGGCCTCGCGGATGGAGTCCATGTTCTCGGTGGAAATCATGGTGCCCACGCCGTCGTGCGTAAAAAGTTCCGTGAGCAGCCCCCCGTCCATGGCGTAGGGCACGATGTGCACGCGGTCAACGCCGCCCTTGAGAGCACGCAGCGCAAAGCCGAGGTTGTAGACGTCCTCCTCGTCGACTTCGCCCGCGTCAATGAGCGCCTTTGCCTTCTGCGCCGTCAATTCCTGCTGCTTTTCGCCCTTGAGGCGCACGCCGTTGACGCCTACCGACAAGATGAGCTTGTCGGCGCCGATTGCAATGGCAATGGCGGTGGCGACGTCCTCGGTGGTGAGGTTGAAGGCCTCTCCGGTGGGAGAGAACCCGGTGGGGCTCACGAGCACGATGTTTCCGCGCGAGAGCAGATCCTGGATGCTCTCGGAGTCCACCTTGCGCACAACGCCCGTGTGCATGTAGTCGACGCCGTCGATCACGCCCATCGGGCGCGCGGTGACGAAGTTGCCCGAAACCACTTTGATGCGCGAGTGCTGCATGGGCGTGTTGGGCAGGCCCTGCGAGAAGGCCGCCTCGATGTCAAAGCGGGTTTCGCCGCAGGCTTCCTTGACGCACTCCATCACCTGCGCATCCGTGATGCGCACGCCCTTGTAGTAGCGGCCTTCCAGGCGTCGGAGCGCCATCAGCTCCTCAATCTGCGGGCGCGAGCCGTGCACCAGCACGATGCGCACGCCCATGCTCGCGATGAGGCTCACATCCATCACGAGGTGGTTTAAAAGCGTCTTGTCGGCGACAACGTCTCCGGCAAAGCTGATCACAAAGGTGCGGCCGTGGTGCAGATGCACGTAGGGGGCGGCGCTGCGAAGCCACGACACCCATTGCGAGAGCTGCGAGGCGTCCGGTTCCTGCGTGATGATGGTTTGATTGGCGTCTGACATGACTTTGGATAAGCCGGCAGCACGCGGGCCTCCGGCATGGCGTTTAAGCATGGCGTTTAAAAAAGTGCGCTAATTGTAGAGACTTCACACGCGGGCCGCGCATGAAGTCGAAGAAAGCGGGCGGTGCGATTTCGGTAGACTTTCGCCGACGAAAAACCGCAACCAGACGCATCCTGTCTTTCATTTTTCTCCTCACATGAGTCCGACTGACAATCCCTTCAGTTCCCTGAAAAACCTTCTGGAAGAAGGAAAGATCCAGACCAAGGCGGCCGTGCCGAGCGCTTCGGGCGGCAAGAAAGTGACGGCCGGCGCCCTGCGCTATGCCGATGCCGCCGTGCGGCAGGCCTTTGCCGTGGAGGAAAAGAAAAAGGAAAAAGCGGGTGCCGTCCCTTCAAAGGCGCGGGCTTTGCCCGCCAGGGCGGCGCCGGCCAACGAAAAGCCGGTGCCGCGGCAGGCCGCCGGTGCGCCGCAGGAAAAAGCGCGCGTGCAGCGGACGCCGCAGCGCCTGCGCAGAAAACCCGCTGCGCCGGGGGCGGTGCGCAAGCCCGCACCGGCTGCCAAGGCGGCTGCAGACAAGCCCGTGCGCCGGACGCCTCCGAAGAGCCCGGCCGACGGTTTTGAAACCGTCAAGCGCGAATTGATGCCTGTTGCGCAGTCGCGCCGCTCGCCCTTTGTGCCGCCCAATCCGGTGACGCGGCCCATCACGCTTGTGGAGGGACTGCCGGTGAGCGAACATGCGCAGGAGCTCATCGAGGCCATTCAAAAGAACCCCGTGATTGTGGTGTGCGGCGAAACGGGCTCGGGCAAGACCACGCAGCTGCCCAAAATCTGCCTGCTCGCCGGTCGCGGCCGCAAGGGAATGATCGGCCACACCCAGCCGCGGCGCATCGCCGCAAGCTCCATTGCCAAGCGCATTGCCGCGGAGTTAAATAGCGAAGTGGGCGAAATCGTGGGCTACAAGGTGCGCTTTACGGACAAGACGATGCCGGGTGCCGCGATCAAGCTCATGACCGACGGCATCCTTCTTGCCGAAACCCAGACCGACCCGCTTTTCAAGCGCTACGACACGATCATCATCGACGAGGCGCACGAGCGCTCGATCAACATCGACTTTCTGCTTGGCTACCTAAAGCGCGTGCTTGCCAGGCGGCGCGACCTCAAGGTGATCATCACCTCGGCCACGATCGACGCCGAGCGCTTTGCCAAGCACTTTGCAGTCAACGGCAGGCCCGCCCCGGTGTTTACGATTTCCGGGCGCACCTATCCCGTGGAGATCCGCTACCGTCCCGTGGACGACACCGATGAGACCGACGACAAGACGCTCATGGAGGCCGTGGCCGACGCTTGCGACGAACTGCAAAGGGCCGGGCGAGGCGACATCCTCGTGTTTTTGCCGGGCGAGCGTGAAATCCGGGAGGCGGCCGAGGTTTTGCGCAAGCACAACCGGCCCGGCATGGTTGAGATTCTTCCCCTTTACGCCAGGCTTTCGGCGCAGGAGCAGGAGCGGGTGTTCAAGCCCGGCGGACTGCCGCGCATTGTGCTGGCGACCAACGTGGCCGAAACCTCGATCACGGTGCCGGGCATCCGCTATGTGGTTGATACGGGGCTCGCGCGCGTCAAGCGCTACAGCTATCGCAACAAGGTCGAGCAGCTTCTGGTGGAGCCTGTGAGCAAGGCAAGCGCCAATCAGCGCGCCGGCCGCTGCGGGCGCGTGGCCGCCGGCATCTGCATCCGGCTTTACGACGAAAACGACTGGGCAAGGCGCCCAGACTACACCGATCCGGAAATCATGCGCTCGAACCTGGCGGCGGTGATCCTGCGCATGAAGGCTTTAAAGCTCGGCGACGTGCGCGACTTCGATTTTGTGCAGGCGCCGGCCCCCAAGGCGATTGCCGACGGCTACAGCATCTTGTCGGAGCTGCACGCGATCGACAAAAAGGGCGAGCTCACCGACGTGGGCCGCACGCTTTCCCGGCTGCCGGTGGACCCGAAGCTCTCGCGCATGCTGCTGGAGGCGTCCCGACGCGGTGCGCTCAAGGACGCCCTGGTCATTGTCTCGGGGCTGGCTGTGCAGGATCCGCGCGAGCGGCCGCTTCCTGCGCAGCAGCAAGCCGATGAGGCGCACAAGAAGTTTGCCGACGAGTCGAGCGATTTCTTGAGCTACCTCAACCTCTGGAACTGGTTTGAGGCCGAACGGGCCAACAAGACGAGCAACCGGGAGCTCACCGACAAGCTGCACCGCAATTTCATTTCGCCGCGCAGGATGCGCGAGTGGCGCGACGTGTGGCGTCAATTAAAGGAGTTGAGCGAGGAAATCGGCTGGAAGACGACGGAGGCGGCCGCCGACTACGCCTCGCTGCACGCGTCGCTTTTAACCGGCCTTTTGGGAAACCTCGGCATGCGCGATCTCTCGGCCGACCTGCGGGCGGCGCCCTACCTTGGTGCGCGCGGCATCCGCTTCTGGGTGTGGCCCGGCTCGGCGCTTGCCAAAAAGGCGGGCAAGTGGCTGATGGCGGCCGAACTTGTCGAGACAAGCCGCCTTTTTGCGCGCTGCGTGGCCGACATCGAGCCCGAGTGGGTGGAGATCGCAGCGCAGCACTTGATCAAAAAAAGCTGGAGCGACCCGCACTGGGAGAAGTCTCGCGCCGAGGTGGTGGCGCTTGAGCGCGGCACGCTCTACGGACTGCCCGTCTATACCGACCGCCGCGTGCAGTTTGCGCCGCACGATCCGGCCGCCGCGCGCGAAATCTTCATCCGGCAGGCGCTGGTGGAGGGAAACTACGAGACGCGGGCGCCGTTTTTCGTCCACAACCAGCGCCTTGTGCGGGAGATCGAGGAAATCGAGAGCAAGACGCGTCGCCCCGACGTGCTCGTTGACGATGAGACGATCTACGCCTTCTACGACAAGCTGCTTGACGATACGGTCGTGGGCGGTTCGACCTTTGAGAAGTGGCGGCGCACGGCCGAAAAGGACAACCCGAAGATCCTTTTCATGAAGCGCGACGACCTCATGCGGCATGACGCAAGCGGCGTCACCACCGAGTGGTACCCGAAAAAGTACAAGGCCGCGGGCATCGAGATGGCGCTCACCTATCATTTCGAGCCCGGGTCGCCGCGCGACGGCGTGACCCTTGCCGTGCCGATTTTTGCGCTCAACCAGATCGACGCCGTGCGCTGCGAGTGGCTGGTGCCCGGCATGCTCAAGGAAAAGGTGAGGGCGCTCATCAAGTCGCTGCCGCAGCGCTGCCGGCGACACTGCGTGCCCATTGACAAGTACGCCGAGGGCTTTTTTGAGCGCACAGGGGGCGTGCAGAAGGGTACGCAGACCTTGATTGATGCGCTGATTGCCGACATCCGCGAGCAGACCGGGGTGACGTGCGAGCGCACCGACTTCAAGCCCGACATGCTGCAGCCGCATCTTTTCATGAACTTCAAGGTGCTCAACGAGCACGGCCGGCAGATCGGCATGGGACGAAATTTGGCCGAACTGCGTGCGGAATTCGGCGCTCAGGCCCAGGAGACTTTCCGCAGCGCCGCGCAGGCCGACGCCTCGGTGTCGTCAGACCTCGTGGACAACATCACGAACTGGACCTTTGGCGAGCTGCCTGAATTGATGGAAATCCGCCGCAAGGGCATGACGTTGATCGGGCACCCGGCGCTGGTCGACAAGGGGGACTCCTGTTCGCTGGACGTCTTTGACGACCTGCAGGATGCGCAAAAGGCGCACCGGGCGGGCTTAAGGCGCCTCTTCATGCTGCAGTTAAAGGAGCAGATCCGCTTTTTGCAGCGCAATCTCGCGCCGCTGCACCGCGTGCAGATGCAGTGTTCGGTGGTCGGAGCCGTGAGCGCAAGCTTTGAGAGCTACGAGTCGCTTTGCGAGGATCTCACGGCCGCGGCGGTGGAGACGGCGGCCATGCAGGGCGAGTGGCCGGTCAATGAAGAGGAGTTTCAAAAGCGAAAGGACGAAGCTCGCTCGCGCCTTACGCTGATTGGCGGCGAATACCTGCGGCTGATGGAGGCGGTGGCCGCGGAACTTGCCGCTGCATCCAAGCGTCTGCAGTCGGCAAAGGGCTTTGCCGAGGTTGTCAGGGACATCGAAAACCAGCTCAGGGCGCTTTTTCCGCCGCACTTTGCGCTCAACATTCCCTTTGCGCGGCTCAAGCACTATCCGCGGTATCTGAAGGCCGTCAATGTGCGGCTCGAGCGCCTGCGCAACGCCCCCGAGCGCGACGCGGCGCACATGGCCGAAATTGCCAAGCTCTGGACGGCGTTGAGCCGCGAGATCGCCTCGCGCAAGGGGGCGCGCGACGAGCGGCTCGAGAACTTCCGGTGGATGATCGAGGAGCTGCGCGTCTCGCTTTTTGCGCAGGAACTGAAGACACCGATGCCGGTGAGCGTCAAGCGCCTTTCCAAGCAGTGGGAGGCGATCCGCAGGCTCTGAAAATTTCAACGGCCGCGCACGTTCATTTTCCGCCGTTGGCAGTATTCTTCGCTTTAACGATGGCTGCAGATGAAGCGTCTGCGCTAGGCGAAGGTTGTCGGAGGAAAATATGAAGACCATTGGTTTGGTTGCCGGTCATCACTGCGATACGGCCCTTGAGATCAAAGAGGCGATCCTTGCTCAGGATCCGTCCGTGACGGTTCTGATGGACGAGGGCGAATTTGTCGAGCCCGCTGCCGGCGCAAAGGATGCGGCAAAGGAAGCGGTCCGCAAGATCAACAACTTCAATGCGGTCAAGCGCCTGCAGGAAAAGGGCGCGCAGGTGATCGGCTTTGCCTGCGGCTGCCCGCACCGGTTCTTCAAGGAGCTGCAGACGGAATTCACGGTGCGCTTGGTCGATCCCGCCGAAGGCGGCGAGCGGCTTGCCCCGGCCGAATATGCCCGCCGCATTCTGGCCGCTTCGACGGAGGCTCTCCCCAAGCCCTTTAAGATCGGCATGATCGGCGGCCTGGGACCCGCGGCAACAGTGGATCTCTACGACAAGATCGTGAAAGCCACGTCGGCGGCAACCGACCAGGAACACTTCAAGCTTGTCGTGGAACAGAACCCGCAGATTCCCGACCGCACGAAGGCGCTGCTTGAAGGCGGCGACGATCCGACGCTTGCGCTTTACAACTGCGCCAAGCGACTGGAAGCCGACGGCTGCGACTGCATCATCGTGCCCTGCAACACGGCGCACGCCTTTGTGGAACTGATCGCTCCCTGCGTGGGCATTCCCTTCATCAACATGCAGAAGGTGACGATGGAGGAAATCCGCGAGAAGTTCGGCGACAAGGCGGTGATCGGCCTCATGGCCACCACCGGCACGGTGAAGTCGGGCTTGTACGGTGAAAAGGCCAAGGCGATGGGCATGCCCATGTATGTGCCCGATGAAGAGCATCAAAAGCGCGTGATGGCCGCCATCTACGGCCCCAAGGGCGCCAAGGCGGGCTACACGGACGGCGTCTGCTACGACGACCTTTTGAGCGCGGCCGAGTACCTTGTGAAGACCTACGGCTGCAACGTGCTCATTCTCGGCTGCACGGAGCTGCCGCTCATCATGAAGGAAGGCTACGCAACGATTGCCGGCAAGGAGGTCTTCATCATTGATCCGACCTCGGCTCTGGCGCGGCGCGTGGTGAAGACGGCGCAGGAAGCCGTCCGCGAGCGCGGCGTGATCTGATGCAAAACGGCAGCCTCCAAAGGCTGCCGCTTGATCCCGCTTCTTAGGGATTGGACTGCCGCCAGCCCATGGAGGCTGAGACGGCATTGACTGCTGTGAGCAGGTGCCGGACCCAGTCGGGCTTGTGGCGCATTTCAATGTTGGAGGCGATCGTGACGGCCGCAGTTATGCGGCCGTTTCTGTCGCGGATCGGCGCGCCGATGCAGCGGATGCCGAGCTCAAGCTCCTCCTTGTCGTCGGCCCAGCCGAGCTCCTTCACGCGGTTGATCTCCATGATGAGGCGCTCGGGCGTGCTGATCGACTGCGGCGTGCGCGGCGCAAGACCCGTGCGGCTGATGTAGGCGCTCACCTCTTCGGGCGTCATGCCGGTGAGAAAGAGCTTGCCGCCGCTGGTGCAGTGCAGCGGCGCCATGGCTCCGATGCGGCGCGCGAGCCGGATGCCGGTGCCGGGCGCATAGACGTGCTCGATGTACATGATCGAGTCGCCGCGGCGGATCGAGAGGTTGATCGTCTGCCCCGTGCGTTCAAAGAGCTGCTGCATGGCGCCGATGGCCCGTTCGCGGATGTCCATCCGGTCGCGCACAAGGCTGCCGTACTCCAGAAACGTGAGGCCCAGGCGCCACCGGCCGTTGGCGCCGCGCTCGACAAAACCGTTTTGCGCCATGTTCCAGAGCAGGCGGTGCACGGTCGACATATGGATTTCCGTGCGTTCGGCTAGTTCATGCAGGCTCACCGGCAGGGTCGATTCGGCCAGGGTGCGCAGGATGCGTTGGCTGCGCTCGAGCACCTGAACCTGCTTGACCTTCTCCTTGCCGGTGTTTTGCAGGTAATCGGCGTTTTCCGTCGGCATGGTCATGACGGCGACTCCTCCTTACTTCCGGAAGCTGCGTCGGCGATGGCCTGGGCAACAATTTCAGCGATGTCGCGCACGGGCTTGGGCTCCTCGTTTCTTCCGCAGGTCTGGGCCTGGGCGCTCGTGAGCATGGTCATGCAGTGCGGGCAGGAAACGGCAAGCTCCTGAGCGCCCGTCTTGTTGAGCTCTTCAAGGCGGATGATGTTGATGCGCGAGGGCTTGTCCATGAAGATCTGTGCGCCGCCCGCGCCGCAGCACATGGCGTTGCAGCCGCGCTTTTCGGGATCCTTGAGGTTGGCGCCGATCGCTTCGAAAATCGTGCGCGGATCCTTGCCGATGCCGTTGTAGCGGGCAAGATAGCAGGCGTCATGGAAGGCGATGCCGTTTTTGTCGTTGAGCTTGGCTTTGATCCTGCCGTCCTTGAGCAGCCCGGCGATGAACTGCACGTGGCTGATGACGTTGAACTTGCCGCCCTCAAACTGCGGGTACTCGTTTTTGAGCGTGTTGAAGCAGTGCGGGCAGGCCGCCACGATCTGCTTGAAGCTGTACTTGTTGAGCGACTCGATGTTTTCGGCCGCCGCCGTCTGAAAGAGGTATTCCTCGCCTGCGCGGCGGGCGAAGTCGCCGTGGCAGCGCTCTTCGGCCATCACGGCAAACTTCACGCCGGCGGCGCGGAAGATCTCCACCATGGCGCGCGCAATTTTCTGCGCCTTGCGGTCGTAGCTTGCCGAGCACCCGACCCAGTAGAGCACGTCGTAGTCAACGCCCGGCTTTGCGGTCTCCACGTCAAGCCCCTTGGCCCAGGCCAGGCGGCTGCCGGGATCCATGCCCCAGGGGTTACCGACGCTCATGGTGTTTTCAAGCGCCTGCGCAAGCCCGTCGGGGAAGTCCCCTTCTTCAAGCGCCAGGTGCCGGCGCATTTCCACAATGATGTCGGGCGTCGGGATGCGTGCCGGGCAGACCCGCAGGCAGGCGCCGCACGTGGTGCAGCTCCAAAGAGCGTCCTTACTTACCGTGCCGCCCACCAGCGGCGCATCGGTCTGCGGTGCGCTCATGCGGGCCTTGAGCGACAAAATGAGCGCCTTGGGGTCAAGCGGAGCGCCGGAGATGACGGCCGGGCACACCGCGGTGCAGCGTCCGCATTCCGTGCAGCCGTCAAAGCGGATGCGGTCGATGCGGCCGAACTGCTTGAAGTCGGACACGCCGAAATGCTCCTGCTCTTCGATGTTTTCGATCTTGGCAAGCGCGCCGCGCGGCTCGGGCTTGTGGTTGTAGATTGACGTGGGCGTCTTAAAGAGATGCGCGTAATACGTAAGCGGAATGGCCGCGACAAAGCCCAGGGCGGCCAGGCCGTGGATCACCCAGGTGAAGGTGTGATAGATCTTGAGCGTCTCGGGCGAGGCGTTTTCAAAGAGCTGAGCCAGTGCATTGCCGACAAAGCTCACGCCCGCCCATTCGGGCTGCTGAACGGCAAGACGCAGCGCTTCAAGGATAAAGCCCGTGATGATGATGAAGACAAGACTGCCCAGAACCAGCGCAAAGCGCCAGCTCGCCTCCACCTTGGGGTCGCGCGCGGCAAAGCGCCGCCAGAAGCTGTAGGCGAGCGCAGCAAGCGCCAGAAGCCCCGCCAGATCCAGCACAAACTTGTAGGCGAGATACGCATTGCCCGTGAGGATGCGCTTTCCGAAGACAAGCCAGGCCACGTCCCAGTCGATGGTGGCGATGGCGGTGCCGAAGAAAAGAAAAATAAATCCCCAGAAGAGCACGAAGTGATTCTTGCCGCTTGCCGTGTCGCGGATGCGCTTTTGCCAGAACACTTCCAGCAGTGTTTCGCCGAGCCTGCCTTCGGGCTTGGCGATGGCTTCCGGAGGACAGCTGCCGCGTCTGAGCTTGACGGCCCGGACAATGCCTGCAATGCACACGGCCACTGCCGCGAGTCCGATGATGTAGACGCCGATTTCCGCCCAGAGGGGCACGTTCCAGAAGGCGGGCCGGATCGGTGTAAGGTCTTGCATGAGATGGGGTCTTTTTTCTGGTTTATGAGCTGATGGATTGGAGCATCCAAAGCCCGAAAATTTCATCTGATGGGAAATTCTTCAGGCTGAGTGCGCAACGATAGCGCAAAAAATGGAGGCTGTCTTCAGCCGTGAACATGAGGTGCGGCAAGGTGCCGCGTGAAATTTCCGCTTGAGGCAGGCAAGAATTTGCCGCGGAGAAAATTTCACGATATGAAAGCGGCCGCCCCGCGGGACGGCCGGAAAAAATGCAGAAGCGTGACGCGGCGGCTACGCCTTTTGCTGCTTGCGCCAGCGGGCGACGGCCTCCACGCATTCCGTGACAAGCTCGGGGCCCCTGTAGACAAAGCCCGAGTAAAGCTGCACGAGGCTTGCGCCGGCCTGCATCTTGGTGACGGCATCGTCGCCCGACATGACGCCGCCCGAGGCGATGACCGGCAGCCGCCCCTTCAGGTGATCGGTGATCATGGCCAGACACTCCGTTGCGCGGGCCATGAGCGGCCGCCCGGAGAGGCCGCCCGTTTCGTTGCCGTGTTCGAGATGCGCAACCGAGGAGTGATCGATCGTGGTGTTGGTGGCGATCACCGCATCCATGTCGTACTCAACGATGATGTCGACGGCGCGCAAAATGGCGTCGTTTTCCAGATCGGGGGCGAGCTTCACGGCGATGGGCTTATAGGGCGCGCCCTCGGTTTCAATGATGCGGTTGCGTTCGTCGCGCAGCGTGCCGAGCAGTTCGCGCAACGGCGCCTCGGCCTGCAGCGAGCGCAGGTTCTTGGTGTTGGGGCTCGAGATATTGACGGCGATGTAGTCGGCGCGGTCGTAGGACTTTGCAAGGCAGATGCGGAAGTCACTTACGGCGTTTTCAATGGGCGTGACGGCGTTTTTGCCGATGTTGATGCCAAGCACGCCGCCGCGCAGATGAAAGGCTTCGGCGCTCTTGAGATTGCGCAGAACCTGTTCGCAGCCCACATTGTTAAAGCCCATGCGGTTGACGATGCCCTCGGCGGGGATGACGCGGAAGCACCGGGGCTTGGGATTGCCGGGCTGGGCGACCGGCGTGATGGTGCCGATTTCCACGTGCCCGAAGCCAAGCGCGCCGAAGGCGCTCACGCGTTCGCCGTCCTTGTCCATGCCGGCTGCAAGGCCGATGGTGTTGGGAAAGCGGATGCCCATGACTTCAACGGGATCCTCGGCAGGCGTATGGGTGAGAAGCTTGTGCAGACCCAGAGTGGTGATCCAGTCAAGATTGGCCATGATGACATGGTGAGCCGTCTCAGGCTGCATCTGAAAAAGGATGCTTTTGGCGATTTTGTAGAGCATGATTGCCTGTCGGGAATAAGCCGGTCAAAGAAGAAAAGGGATTGTTTGAGCGCAAATGCATGCCGACCAGACGCGGTGCCGGCCGTCAATCTGCGTCTTGGATTAGAGCGCAAGTTTAGCAAAACGGCCGCCAAAACCTTGGGACTTTTGCGTAGACGCCGGCATTTATCCAGTCTTGCGGCAGGCGCAAATGGCTGGGGAAGCGGGCCGCGGAGGAAATTCTTTTCAGAAAAAATAAGGGTGCAAGTACTTGAAAACAAAGGAAAAATTGAGGAATGAGCTGTTCCGCATGCAATTTTTTGTGCTGAAGGACTTGACATCGGAAAGAAGGGTCGATAATATTCGCAGTCTCACCGGATGACGGTGAGTTGAAATACGGATCGCGGGGTGGAGCAGTCCGGTAGCTCGTCGGGCTCATAACCCGAAGGTCGGAGGTTCAAATCCTCCCTCCGCAACCAAAATTCAAAAGGAGGCTTCCGCGAGGAAGCTTTTTTATTGAGAGCCCAGCTCTCGGTAAAAAAAGAGCGAAGCGAAGAAAAAATTTTTTCGAAAAGCTCTTGACAAGACGAAATGAAGTTTTATAGAATTTCAGTCTTGTCGCTGCTCGATGAGCAGCACGAAAGTTCTTTAAAAACTAGGCAACGAACCGATAAGCGTGAGCGCGGTGAGGG